>NZ_JBNBPL010000006.1:0-245147 GCF_059412425.1 Pantoea sp. CFCC18177 | reverse complement strand
AGCGGTGCAATCAGCGCCTTAAGCTGCTGTTGCGAGGTGGCGTATATTACGCTTTCCTCCTTCAGAGTCAAACACTTTTTTCAGCGTTTTTCATCTGGCGGGGTGAATCACTTCACTCCCTGCTGAGCCGTCTGCGTTGCCGCTTTGCCGTCTCAGTGGTGGCGCATTATAGGCAGACTCTGAGGAAGCGCAAGCGTAAATTTCAACTTTTTTACTGTTCGATTAAGTTTTGTGCAAAAGGCCCGTTTTTAGGCCTTTTTCAGTCGTCCAGGTAACTCTGCCAGACTATTAAGCACCCAATCGGCCGCAGCCTCACCTTCGGCAGTTACCGGTTTTCCGCTGCGCACCAGCACTTTTGTACCCACACCCGCCGCCTGCGCAGCCTGCATATCTTCTATTTTGTCACCTACCATATAAGAAGCAGCCATATCGATGTTCAGATGCTTCTGTGCAGACAGCAGCATGCCGGGTTGCGGCTTACGACAATCACACGCCTGGCGATACTCTTCTACTTTTGCATCGGGGAGATGCGGACAGAAATAGATACCGTCGAGATCGACATCGCGATCCGCCAGCGACCAATCCATCCATTCGGTGAGCTGCATAAACTGGTCTTCAGTAAACATGCCGCGCGCAATACCAGATTGGTTGGTCACCAGCACCAATGCGTAACCCATCTTTT
This sequence comes from Pantoea sp. CFCC18177, assembly GCF_059412425.1. NCBI lineage: Bacteria > Pseudomonadati > Pseudomonadota > Gammaproteobacteria > Enterobacterales > Erwiniaceae > Pantoea > Pantoea sp. CFCC18177. Next base: position 244,465 of record NZ_JBNBPL010000006.1, on the reverse strand, counting down.
TAAGCGCCTGTAACGCTTCAATGGTGCCATCAATAAATTCAAAATTATCGATTTCATGGACATAGCCGTGATCGACATTCAGGGTGCCATCACGATCAAGGAAAATAGCCGGGACTTTGTTCGTCACGTAGAAACTCCTGCTGCAAATAGTGCCGCTCAGTATCGCATGATTGCGTATAGCGAGAGAATGGCAGATTGAATGACTTCGATTGATTTAGCCGTCTGGATGCCTTAACATCCATCCAAATTTCACGCTGCACAACAGCATGAAACCCGATACACCACGGACAACGCAACACGATAACTATTAAACTAATGATTAAACTCGAAAATATTACCAAAGTGTTCCAGCAAGGTTCACGCACTATTCAGGCGCTGTCAAACGTCAGCCTGCATGTGCCTGCTGGGCAGATTTATGGCGTCATCGGTTCTTCCGGTGCCGGTAAAAGCACGCTCATTCGCTGCGTTAACTTATTAGAACGTCCAACTTCTGGCCGCGTATTGGTTGATGGCCAAGAGTTAACCGCCCTCTCCTCCGGGCAACTCACGCTGGCTCGCCGCCAAATTGGCATGATCTTCCAGCATTTTAATCTCATGAACTCACGTACTGTATCTGGCAACGTCGCACTCCCGCTTGAGTTGGGCAATCTGTCACGTGACCAGATTAAAAAACGTGTGACTGAGCTGTTAGAGTTAGTTGGACTGGCGGATAAACACGACAGCTGGCCAGCCAATCTCTCTGGCGGTCAAAAGCAGCGTGTCGCCATTGCGCGTGCACTGGCAAGTAACCCGAAAGTTCTGCTGTGTGACGAAGCCACCAGTGCACTGGACCCGGCCACCACGCGTTCAATCCTCGAACTGCTGAAAGACATCAACCGCCGTCTTGGTATTACCATTCTGTTGATCACGCACGAAATGGACGTGGTAAAACGCATCTGCGATCAGGTTGCGGTAATCAGTAATGGTGAGTTGATTGAGAAAGACAGCGTCAGCGAAGTGTTCTCGCACCCTAAAACTCCGCTGGCTCAGCAATTCATTCAGTCCACGCTCCATCTGGATATCCCGGACGATTATCAGCAGCGTATGACACCACAAGCCACCGCCGAGAGTGTGCCTCTGCTGCGCCTGGAATTCACCGGCAAATCGGTAGATGCGCCGCTGCTTTCTGAAGCCGCTCGCCGTTTTAATGTGAATAACAACATCATCAGTGCCCAAATGGATTACGCCGGTGGCGTGAAGTTCGGCATCATGCTGGCCGAAATGGATGGCAGTGAAACAGATACACAGGCAGCGATCGCCTGGCTGCAAGAAAATCATGTGAAAGTAGAGGTACTGGGTTATGTCTGAAGCGATGATGTGGTTACTGACGCGTGGCGTCTGGGAAACGCTGATGATGACCTTTGTCTCCGGTTTCTTTGGTTTTGTTCTTGGCCTGCCAGTAGGCGTGTTGCTGTACGTTACGCGCCCAGGACAGATTCTGGCGAATGGTGCGCTTTATCGCGTGTTGTCTGCGCTGGTGAATATCTTCCGCTCAATTCCCTTCATTATTCTGCTGGTATGGATGATTCCGTTCACGCGCGCCATTGTGGGCACCTCGATTGGTCTACAGGCCGCCATTGTGCCACTGACGGTCGGCGCGGCTCCCTTTATTGCACGTATGGTTGAGAACGCCTTGCTGGAGCTGCCTACCGGTTTGATTGAAGCCTCACGCGCCATGGGCGCCACCCCGCTGCAAATCGTGCGTAAGGTGTTGCTGCCGGAAGCCCTGCCGGGTCTGGTGAATGCCGCTACAATTACCCTGATTACGCTGGTCGGCTATTCCGCCATGGGCGGTGCCGTGGGTGCTGGCGGTCTGGGTCAGATTGGTTATCAGTACGGTTACATTGGCTATAACGCCACCGTGATGAATACCGTACTGATTTTACTGGTTGTTCTGGTGTACTTAATTCAGTTCTGTGGCGACCGCATTGTACGTGCTGTGTCCCATAAATAAGCAAACAACATCAATAGTCCTCTATTAAGGAAAGGATATGTCTTTCACATTTAAAAAGATTGCCGCTGTGGGTGCTCTGATTGGCGCAATTGCGCTGGCAGGATGCGATCAGAAAGCTAAAGATCCAAACCACATCAAAGTGGGTGTGATTGTCGGTGCTGAGCAGCAGGTTGCAGAAACCGCTGTTAAAGTTGCCAAAGAGAAATATGGCCTGGATGTCGAACTCGTGACGTTCAACGACTATGTGCTGCCAAACGAAGCACTGAGCAAAGGCGATATTGATGTTAATGCCTTCCAGCACAAACCGTACCTGGACCAGCAGATCAAAGATCGTGGTTATAAGCTGGTTCCAGTCGGCAACACCTTTGTTTACCCGATTGCTGGCTACTCGAAAAAAATCAAATCTCTGGATGAACTGCAAAACGGTGCGCAGATTGCTATCCCTAACGATCCAACCAACCTTGGTCGTTCTCTGCTGCTGCTGCAGAAAGTGGGCCTGATCAAACTGAAGGATGGCGTTGGCCTGCTGCCAACCTCACTGGATATCGTTGAGAACCCGAAAAACCTGAAGATTGTTGAGCTGGAAGCGCCGCAGCTGCCACGTTCACTGGACGACCAACAAATCGCCCTGGCCGTGATCAATACCACCTACGCTAGCCAGATTGGCCTGACGCCAGCGAAAGATGGCATCTTTGTGGAAGATAAAGATTCTCCATACGTCAACCTGATCGTCAGCCGTGAAGATAATAAAGATGCGGAGAACGTGAAGAAATTTGTTCAGGCTTATCAGTCTGATGAAGTTTCAGAAGCCGCGAATAAAATCTTCAACGGCGGTGCAGTGAAAGGCTGGTAATTTTCTCCTTTCATGCCATGCAGGGCGGCTTCGGCCGCCCTTTCTTTTTGCTGACTTGTTATTTAATCCGGTCCTTGATTCAATAACGCCACTTTTTATTTATGAGGATGTTGATATGCGTTTTTTACCGCTCTGCTTGTTGGCATTAATGCTAACAGGGTGTGTACGTGAATATCACCCGATAAGCAGCGCCCCAGTTCGTCCACAGGCGTCATCCAGCGAACCTGAACGCAAACCCACTCCACGCCCTGCGCCGGTGAAAATTTATACCGACGCTACCGATCTGGTCAGCAACCCGTTCCGCGATCTGGGTGAAGTTTCCGCTGATGATTGCCAGAGCAGCAGCCAGGATTCGCCACCCAACATCAACACCGCGCGCAAGCGTCTGCAGATCAAAGCGGCGAACATGAAAGCCAATGCGGTATTGCTGCACAAGTGCGAAATCGTCACCAGCACGCCGGGCTGCTATCGCCAGGCGATTTGCCAAGGCTCTGCACTGAAAGTTTCCAATCAATGAGTGATTTTGCCTTTGCGCAAATCGGCGTTATTCGTTCGCCGTGGAAAGAGAAATTTGCCGTGCCACGCCAGCCCGGCTTAGTGCAGGATGGTAGCGGCGAATTGCACTTGCTGCCGCCCTATAATCAGCCGGAGGCGGTGCGCGGGCTTGAAGACTTTAGTCACCTCTGGGTGCTGTTTGTCTTCCACCAAACCATGGAAGGTGGCTGGCGTCCAACCGTGCGCCCACCTCGCTTAGGCGGCAACGCCCGCATGGGAGTATTTGCCACGCGCTCAACGTTTCGCCCCAATCCCATCGGCATGTCGCTGGTCGAGTTAAAAGGCATCCGGTGTGAAAAGCAGCAGGTGATTTTGCAGCTTGGCAGTCTGGACTTAGTTGATGGCACACCCGTAGTGGATATCAAACCCTACTTGCCATTTGCTGAAGCCCTTCCCGATGCACGCGCAGGATTTGCCCAAAGCGCTCCGGATGCGAACATGCCGGTGCGCTTCTCCGCGTTAGCGCAAAGCCAAATCCAGCAGCAGAAAAAGCACCCACAGCTGGCGCGATTTATTGCTGAAGTATTGGCGCAAGATCCCCGCCCTGCCTATCGAAAAGGTGAAGCGGAAGATCGTGAGTATGCCGCCTGGCTACTCGACTTTAATGTGCGTTGGCGTATTGATGAGGCCGGCACCGAAGTGATCGCCCTCGATCCGCGCTAAAACAAGCTTTTGAGTGATTGGTCTCGCTGGTACACTAGCCGCCAGAAAAATTTTTGTCAGTGTCCTTCCGTACAACTGGAATCGTAATCAATGCGTACTACTCAATATCTGCTCTCTACTCAGAAAGAGACGCCTTCCGATGCGGAAGTGATCAGCCACCAGCTGATGCTGCGCGCCGGGATGATCCGTAAACTCGCTTCTGGCCTTTACACCTGGTTGCCGACCGGTGTCCGCGTCTTGCGAAAAGTTGAAAACATCGTACGCGAAGAGATGAACAATGCGGGCGCGATTGAGATCTCGATGCCGGTGGTTCAGCCTGCCGATTTGTGGGAAGAGAGCGGTCGTTGGGAGCAGTACGGCCCGGAACTGCTGCGCATTAAAGATCGCCACGACCGTCCATTCGTATTGGGTCCAACCCATGAAGAAGTAGTGACCGATCTGATCCGCAACGAGCTGAGCTCCTACAAACAGCTGCCGCTGAACCTGTATCAGATCCAGACCAAATTCCGTGATGAAGTTCGCCCGCGCTTTGGTGTGATGCGCTCGCGCGAGTTCATCATGAAAGATGCGTATTCGTTCCATACCTCGCAGGAATCGCTGCAGGAAACCTATGACGCGATGTACCGCGCATACAGCCAGAGCTTCAGCCGTATGGGTCTGGATTTCCGTGCGGTTCAGGCTGACACCGGCTCCATTGGCGGTAGCGGCTCTCACGAATTCCAGGTTCTGGCACAGAGCGGTGAAGATGATGTGATCTTCTCGAGCGAGTCCGATTATGCTGCCAACATTGAAAAAGCAGAAGCGGTTGCGCCAGCAGGCGATCGTCCAGCTGCTACGCAGGAACTGACGCAGTTCGCGACGCCAAATGCCAAGACCATTGCAGAGCTGGTTGAGCAGCATCAGATCCCGGTTGAAAAAACCGTGAAGACGCTGATTGTCAAAGCAACTGAAGAGAGTGGCCATTCGCTGGTTGCGCTGTTGGTGCGCGGCGATCATGAACTTAATGAGATCAAAGCAGAACATCTGGATATCGTTGCCTCTCCACTTGAAATGGGCAGCGAAGAAGCCATTCGTGCCGCAATCGGTGCCGGTTTCGGTTCTCTCGGCCCTGTTGGCCTGAACATGCCCGTGATTGCTGACCGCACCGTGGCCAAAATGAGCGACTTCTCAGCGGGCGCTAACATTGATGGTCAGCACTTTGCCGGCATCAACTGGGTCCGTGATTTACCAGAAGCACGCGTGGAAGATATTCGTAACGTGGTGGAAGGCGATCCAAGCCCAGATGGCAAAGGCACGCTGCAGATCAAACGCGGTATCGAAGTTGGTCACATCTTCCAGTTGGGTACCAAGTACTCAGATGCGATGAAAGCGGCAGTACAAGGTGAAGATGGCCGTAACCAGATTATGACCATGGGTTGCTATGGTATCGGCATCACCCGTGTTGTGGCGGCAGCCATTGAGCAGAACCATGACGAGCGCGGTATCATCTGGCCAGCCGCACTGGCACCGTTCGAAGTCGCGATTCTGCCAATGAACATGCACAAATCTTTCCGCGTGAAAGAACTGGCGGAAGAGCTGTACAACGAACTGCGTGCTAAAGGCATCGATGTGATTCTGGACGATCGCAAAGAGCGCCCTGGCGTGATGTTCGCTGATATGGAACTGATTGGCGTGCCGCACACCATCGTGATTGGCGATCGTAACCTTGATAATCAAGAGATCGAGTACAAATCGCGTTCAGCCAGCGAGAAGCAGATGATTAAGCAACACGACATCGTCAACTTCCTGGCAACAGCCCTGAATAAGTAACAGTGAGCGCCTCCTTTGGGAGGCGTTTTTTATTGCACCTTCCCACGCATCGCCTTCACATTACTGCGTCGTGTTTTACTCTCCAGCCTGCGCTCTTTTGATGCGCGTGTCGGACGCGTTGCCCGCCGAGCCTTTTCAACCGTAGTAAGTTCACGAATCAGATTGATTAACCGCTGCAGGGCCGCCTCGCGGTTCATTTCCTGGCTGCGGTATTCCTGTGCTTTGATAATCACCACGCCTTCTGCAGTGATCAAATGGTGGCTTGCCGCAAGGAGTCTCTCCTTGTAAAACGGCGGCAACGACGATGCGTGAATGTCGAAACGTAGATGAATGGCGGTGGATGTTTTATTCACATGCTGGCCGCCCGCGCCCTGTGCGCGGATGGCACTGAGCTCGACTTCATTATCGGCAAGTGAAACCGTTCGAGACAGCACGATCATCTGTCACCTGCCGTTAGGTACGACGTTGTGTCGTGTAATAAGCTATTCATCAACTTAACCTTTTGTGCGCCGTCTAAATGCTTAAGACCAGCGCTATCTGTCACTTTTACACTTTTCTTTGCAAACATCCCGCGCCTCCCTGGCTGATTTCCATGAAAATCCTGTGATATAGTCGCGTATCAACCAGAGTATTTAAGCTCTGCTGAGGAGGTGTATGTGCAAAAGTATTGTGAGTTAGTTCGCCAGAAGTATGCCGAAATTGGTAGTGGCGACCTGGGGTATGTGCCAGACGCGATAGGTTGCGCGCTAAACGCACTCAACGATATTGCCGCTAATTCTGCGCTAAACTCTTCTGTCAGGGAACAAGCAGCTTACGCTGCTGCAAACTTATTGGTGAGCGACTATGTTGACGAATGAAGCCTACAAACCCATCAACTGCGATGACTACGATAGCCTCGAACTCGCCTGCACCAAACACTGGACGCTGTCTTTGGAGTTAAAAAGCGGCGATCAGCTCAAGGCGAAAGCCGTGGACATGGTCTCACGTAAAAACGTGGAGTACCTGACAGTCGATCTTTCCGGTGAAATCCGCGAACTTCGGCTGGATCACATCGCCAGCTTTAGCCATCCCGAACTGGGCACCGTCATCGTCAGCGAAGACGAATAGTCCCCTGCATCTGGGCGGGAGCCCTTCCCGCCCTCCTCATTTAAGGCTTTAACGACCCATAGTAAGCCGCCAAATCTTCCATATCCTGATCGCTCAGTCCCGCAACAAAAGCTTTCATCACTTCGGCCTGTCCGCCACTGCGCTCGCCCTTTTTATAGGCTTGCAACGAATGCAGTAGATAGGGTGCATGTTGTCCCGCGAGATTAGGATACAGTGGCACCGCACTTTTCCCTTCCGCGCCATGGCACGCCAGACAAGTGGCCGCTTTCTGCGCCCCCGCATTCACATCGCCGTCGGCAAAAACCGGCAACGCAGCAGCCAGCAACGCGGTTGCCATCCAGTATTTCATCATTGCTCTCCATCTTATTGTTGTTTTGACCAGATCGCCTGCCAGCCTCGCTCATTGCTGGCAGCACCTTCACGGGTAACAAAGATTCCCGGTGCGCAAATCAGCGTCTGGTTGTAATAAATCAAGGGGATACGCTCACGTTGCCACGGCGGTACACCTAATTCCTGCCACAGTTTTTTCATGTCGCGGCCACCTGCACGCCCTTGCAGATGATAATAGCCGCGCGCCTGGAAACGAATGTTGATCGATTCGCCTGCGGAAGGTTGGCGTAATAGGGCCAAGCCCGTATCTGCCTGCAATTCTCCTATACCACCGGGCAATGGCAGCGAGTACCTGCGGTCATGCCAGGTTAGCGAGTGCTGACTTAGCGATGGCTGTGAGATAAGCCAATAGAGTTGTTCACGATAACGATGAAGTTCAAACAGGCCAAAACGCAGGCAAGGATTCGCATCTCCACGGCTGAGCATTACCTCGTCGGTAATACGTTTTAACGCTGAACGTGAAGGCATTGTGCCCCCCTGCAATGCAATCCAGCGCCGCAGCAGCGCATGCCGTCGCGCTTCGCTCATTGTTAGCAGCGGAGGAAAATGCAGTGCGCCTTGGGCGTCAGTAAGATGCGTTACCTGCTCCGCCAGCAATTCATCCAGCAACTGCTCTTGCTCGCCACAAAGGGCGGCACTGCGCGCGCTGGCGGCACTGAAATGCGGCCAGCGCGCCTGCAACAACGGCAGAATCTGCTGACGCAAAAAGTTGCGGTCATAACGGCTGTCGGCGTTACTTTCGTCTTCAATCCAGCTTAACTGCTGTTCTGCCGCATAGGCTTCAAGCTGTTCACGGCTTACATCCAGTAGCGGGCGCAGATGGAGATGCCCCTCAATTTCGCGCTGCACCGGCATCGCGGCTAATCCAGCCGGACCACTGCCACGTTTGAGTGCCAGCAGCAGCGTTTCGCATTGATCGTCGAGGTGCTGAGCAGTCAGTAAGCACTCACCGGGTTGCAGCTGTTGAAACAGGATTTGATAGCGCGCCTCACGCGCTGCAGCCTCGATACCCTTAGCGGAACCGTCAACCTGTACATGCAGCACTTCGCAGGGAATGCGCCACTGCTGACAGATCTGCAGGCAGTGCGCGGCCCAACTATCGGCATTCGGGCTTAATCCGTGGTGAACATGTAACGCACGCACGTAAAGCTGCGGCAGTTGGCGTTGCCAACTGACCAACTGATGCAGCAAGACCGTGGAGTCCAGTCCGCCACTGAACGCCAGCACACAGCGGGCGTCGGGTGTCAGCAACGAAGCAAGATGGGAAAAAGACATAGCGCGTTCCATCAAAGCGGGCCGCCTGATTGCGACCCACAGCGGACGCTAGTTTACGCCTGATACAGCTCCAGCGGCAAACCGTCTGGATCGGGGAAGAACGTGCAGGCTTTACCGGTTAAGGCATCAATACGGATCGGTTCGCACACCACGCCTTTCTCCGCAAGGGCGGCAATCGACAGCTCCACGTCATCAACACAAAAAGCCAGATGGCGCAGACCACAGGCTTCCGGGCCACTGACGCGCGCAGGAGGAGTGGGGAACGAGAACAGTTCAATGGTGTATACGCCATTCAGCCCCAGGTCCCCTTTCCACGAGTCGCGCTCGGCTCGGTAGTATTCGCCCAACAATTCAAAGCCTAACACGTCACAGTAAAACGCCTTACTGCGCTGGTAGTCGGTGGCAATAATGGCAATGTGGTGGATCTGTTTTATCTGCAGCATAGCGGCTCCGGTTTTCACGTTAGCCGCATACCCTACGTGCTCTGCGCGGCGCTGAAAAGAGGCAATTATCCGAACTTAGTCAACGTTCTCCTCCCGTAGCACACGAACCAGGTAACGGCCATCTTCGGTGAGCGTTGCCCCATGAATATCGGTTTCAAATCCAGGATAGTGCCGCCCGATAGTGCAGAGCATCAACAGGAAATCGAGTACGGCCCGGCTCTCCTCGGTGACCATTTCCCCTGGCATCACCAGCGGCACGCCCGGAGGATAAGGCAGAATCATATTGGCGGAAATGCGTCCCACCAACTCGCGGATATCCACCGTTTCAACGAATCCCTGCACCTGACGTTGAAATGCCTGGTGAGGTGTCATCTTCGATTCTGGCAACACATCGAAGGCTTTAAGCATCAGGCGCGGCAGATCGTGTTGTAGGATCAGTTGGTGAATGCCCTGCGCCAGGGTCTGAATGCGCATATTACGGTAGAAGTCGGGATCTTCCGCATACAGATCCGGCAACATGTTTTTTACCCGCAGGTTGAGATCGTAGGCGCGTTTAAACTCGGTCAAACCGCGCAGTACGCTCATGGCCTTGGTTTTATCGATGCCAATACTGAACAGGAACAATAAATTGTATGGTCCCGTTTTCTCGACCACTACCCCACGTTGATCGAGGAATTTCGCCACCAGCGAGGCCGGAATGCCCTCTTCCGCCATGTGGCCCAGTTCACTCATGCCCGGTGTCAGAATGGTGACTTTAATCGGATCGAGATACATGTGATCGCGATCGGCATGCGTAAAGCCGTGCCACTCCTCTTCGCCCGGCTGGATCGGCCAACACTCGGCTTCATCAATCTGTTCCGGTTGCCAGATATCAAAGAACCAGCCGTCACACTCTTCGCGTAGACGCTGTATTTCACGCCGGAAATGCAGGGCTCGCTCTACCGAGCGATTAATCAGCCGTTTGCCCGGATTGCCACGCAGCATCGCCGCGGCGGTTTCGATGGATGAGACTATCGCGTAACTCGGCGATGTCGTGGTGTGCATCATGTAGGCTTCGTTAAAGGTGTCATGATCGTAATCGCCTTTGATGTGAATCAGCGAAGCCTGTGAGAAAGCGGCCAGCAGTTTGTGTGTTGATTGGGTCTCATAAATCACCTTACCGGGAATGCGATCCCCGCTCATGCCACTTTTACCGGCGTAAATCGGATGGAAATTGGTATAGGGCACCCACGCAGAGTCGAAGTGGATCGATGGGACATCCAGCGTTTGTTTGATGTACTGCGTGTTGTACAGCAGCCCATCATAAGTAGAGTTGGTGATCACCGCATGCACCGGCCAGTTGGCGCATGGCGTGTTGTTTACCTTTTGCTGAATGCTGTCACGGGTGAACTCACGCTGTGGAATGCCGCCGAGAATACCGAGCGCATTGCGGGTCGGTTTGAGCCAAATCGGAATGATGTCGCTCATCATCAGCAAATGCGTGAGTGATTTATGGCAGTTGCGGTCAATGAGTACTGTGCTACCCGCTGGCGCGGCATACATCCCCACAATTTTGTTCGACGTCGATGTACCGTTGGTCACCATGTAGCTTTGTTCTGCGCCGAAAGTTCGCGCCACATACTCTTCTGCTTCAAGATGCGGACCGGTGTGGTCGAGCAGCGATCCGAGTTCCGTTACCGAGATCGACACATCCGCCTTGAGGGTATTGGCACCAAAGAAATCATAAAACAGACTGCCCACCGGGCTTTTCTGGAACGCGGTACCGCCCATGTGGCCAGGTGTGCAAAAGGTGTATTTGCCCTCTTTCACATAGGTGAACAGCGCCTTGGTCAGCGGCGGCATGATTTTGTCGATGTATTCATCGGTGTATTGGCGGATATGCAAGGCGATATCGTCAGCCGCATTGAGCGCGTACTCGAAGAACTGCAACGCCATGCGCATTTCATTAATGCTGACATCCATTTGCGAATGGGTGTTGATGAAGGCGTAGAGCGGCAAATATTCATTGAGCTGATTGATGTCGCTACACAGCGCCAGACTGTAATCGTCCCAGTCAAAAATCACGCCACAGATGCGCGGATTGTGTTCAATAAGCTTGAGCAGGTCGCTGGCATTGTTGGGATAAACGGTCTGGAAGCCTTGTAATTTGAGCGCTGCGTCCAGTTCGCGAATCGGTTCATCTTTGTAGAACGCGCCGTGCGGTCCCATGATCGCAATAATATTCAATGCTCACCTCCTGTGGTGTTATGGCACTGAATAAGGATAGCGAAAACTGGCGGGTGAATGTTCTGGAAAGGTGTGCTGTTAATGAGAGGTTTCGCTGTAAGTCGTGTGCAAGGTCCAGAGTAGGCCAGCCCGATCGCAAAGGAAACACGCATCCATGCAGATCTGCCGGGCCGTCCATGGCCCGGACGCTTTGCTATTCGGGCTGGCCTACTCTGGCCGGTTAGATTGTTATTGCTGCCCAATCCACAGTCGTCTGTTTGAGCCCCTCATCATTTAGGACAGTTCAAGGAGTAAATGGACGCCTTGCACTTCGGACTGGCCTTTACTGGACCACGCAATGAGCGCATAGCAACGACACCTAAACTAAAGACATAAAAAAAGCGGACCTCAGTCCGCTTCTCTTCACTCATTACAGCTTGCTTTATGCGTAGCCGTAGCTCATCAGACGCTGATAGCGACGGTTAAGCAACTCTTCGGTGCTCAGCACGTCGAGATCGGCCAGATCGGCTAACAGCTGTTTCTTCAACGCCCCAGCCATGTCGACTGGATGACGATGCGCGCCGCCCAGTGGCTCTGGAATGATTGAGTCAATCAGCTTCAACTCTTTCAGACGATCGGCAGTGATGCCCATCGCTTCCGCAGCCAGTGGCGCTTTATCGGCGCTTTTCCACAGAATCGACGCACAACCTTCCGGTGAGATCACCGAGTAGGTGCTGTACTGCAGCATGTTCACTTTATCGCCCACGCCAATCGCCAGCGCACCACCGGAACCGCCTTCACCAATCACGGTACAGATGACCGGGATTTTCAGGCCAGACATCTCACGCAGATTACGCGCGATAGCTTCAGACTGACCGCGTTCTTCTGCGCCCACGCCCGGATAAGCACCCGGCGTGTCGATGAAGGTAATCAGTGGCATCTTGAAGCGTTCAGCCATCTCCATCAGTCGCAACGCTTTACGATAGCCTTCTGGAGCGGGCATACCAAAGTTACGACGGATCTTCTCTTTGGTTTCACGACCTTTCTGATGGCCAATCACCATCACTGGACGACCATCAAGACGGGCAATACCGCCGACAATCGCTTTGTCATCGGCATAGGCGCGGTCGCCTGCCAACTCATCGAAATCATCAAACGCGTTGCGGACATAGTCCAGCGTGTAAGGGCGCAGCGGGTGACGCGCGAGCTGCGCAACCTGCCAGGCACCTAAATCGGAGAAGATTTTACGGGTCAGCTCAACGCTTTTTTCACGTAGACGCTGCACTTCTTCATCCAGATTAATATCGTGTTTCTCATCTGAACGGCCAATTGACTTCAGCGAGTCGATTTTCGCTTCCAGTTCTGCGATTGGCTGTTCAAAATCCAGGTAATTAAGACTCATAATGTTCCTGTTTTAGTCAAACTCCAGTTCCACCTGCTCCGATCCTACTAACGACCGCAAATCGTTGAGTAAACGATCGCTGGGCGAAATTCGCCACGCTGCACCAAAGCGCAGCTTCGCCCGCGCATCTGCTCTCTGATAATAGAGATGCACCGGAATGGTCCCGGAACGATGAGGCTCCAGAGACTGGCGGAGACGGTTTAAAAGCTGGTCATCAATTTGCCTGTCCGTCAGCGAGATAGCAAGTCCGCGCGCGTATTTTTCCCGCGCTTCGTCGATGTCCATCACTTCTCGAGCGGTCATTTTAAGGCCACCGCTAAAGTCATCAAAGCTGACCTGTCCACTGACGATCAGGATACGGTCTTTCTCCAGCAACTGCTGGTATTTATCTAACGCATCGGTAAATAACATCACTTCCAGACGACCAGAACGATCGTCGAGAGTACAAATACCAATTCGGTTGCCGCGCTTGGTGACCATCACGCGGGCGGCAATCACCAGCCCCGCGGCGATGGTTACTTTACCACGATCCGTTGGATGCATGTCCTTCAGGCGCATGCCGCCAACGTAGCGATCGATCTCTTTCAAATACTGATTGATGGGATGACCCGTGAGGTACAGCCCGAGCGTCTCACGTTCGCCATCCAACTGAATTTGTTCAGGCCAGGGCGTAATATTGGTATAGGACTTCTCAACCTGCTCTGGCTCTTCTGCCAGCACGCCAAACATATCCGCCTGACCTGTGGCTTCCGCTTTCGCGTGCTGGTCCGCCGCTTTCAGCGCATCGCTGAGCGCACTCATCAAGGCGGCACGATGCGGACCCAGACGATCGAATGCGCCCGACATGATCAGCTTTTCCATCACACGTCGGTTGATCTTCTTGGTATCGGTGCGCGCACAGAGATCAAACAGCTCTTTGAAGTAGCCGCCTTCGTTTCGCGCTTCAATAATCGCTTCGATCGGACCTTCACCTACGCCTTTAATCGCGCCGATGCCGTAAACGATCTCACCTTCATCATTGACGTGGAACGGATACAAGCCGGAGTTAATGTCTGGCGGCAACACTTTCAACCCCATGCGCCAGCACTCATCCACCAGACCAACCACCTTCTCGGTGTTATCCATATCCGCGGTCATCACCGCCGCCATAAACTCGGCGGGATAGTGCGCTTTTAGCCATAGCGTTTGATATGACACCAAAGCATAGGCTGCCGAGTGCGACTTGTTAAAGCCATAACCGGCGAATTTCTCTACCAGATCGAAGATCTTCATCGAGAGTTCGCCATCAACACCCATGCTCTCGGCACCGTCCTGGAACACTGAACGCTGCTTGGCCATCTCTTCGGGTTTCTTTTTACCCATAGCACGGCGCAGCATATCCGCACCGCCCAGGGTATAACCCGACAGCACCTGAGCGATCTGCATCACCTGTTCCTGATACAGAATGATGCCGTAGGTCGGTTCCAGCACCGGCTTCAGGGTTTCGTGCTGCCACTGAATATCCGGATAGGATATCTCTTCACGACCGTGCTTACGGTCAATGAAGTTATCTACCATGCCTGATTGCAGCGGCCCCGGACGGAACAGCGCCACCAGTGCGATCATATCTTCAAAGCAGTCCGGCTTAAGACGTTTGATCAAGTCTTTCATGCCGCGCGATTCAAGCTGGAATACCGCCGTGGTTTCCGAACGCTGCAGCATATCGAAGCTTTTCTTGTCATCCAGCGGGATGGCGGCGATATCGATCGGCTCCAGCCCCTCTTTGGCGCGGCGCGGGTTAATCATCTTCAGCGCCCAGTCAATGATGGTGAGCGTACGCAGGCCAAGGAAGTCAAACTTCACTAGCCCGGCATATTCCACATCATTCTTATCAAACTGGGTGACCGGGAACTGGCCATTTTCATCGCAATAAAGCGGGGCGAAATCGGTGATTTTGGTTGGCGCTATTACCACACCACCGGCGTGTTTACCGGCGTTACGCGTGACACCTTCCAGCTTACGCGCCATATCAATCAGCGCTTTGACCTCTTCATCTGCCTCGTAGATTTCCGGCAGTTGCGGTTCCGCTTCAAAGGCTTTTTCCAGCGTCATGCCGGGATCGGGCGGGATCAGCTTGGAGATACGATCGACAAAACCATACGGATGACCGAGCACGCGTCCCACGTCGCGGATAACCGCTTTCGCCGCCATGGTTCCGAAGGTGATGATCTGTGATACCGCTTCACGGCCATACATCTCAGCAACGTGATCGATGACCTGGTCGCGCTTCTCCATGCAGAAATCGACGTCGAAGTCAGGCATCGACACACGCTCTGGGTTGAGGAAACGTTCGAACAGCAGGTCAAACTCCAGCGGATCAAGGTCAGTGATTTTCAGCGCATAGGCCACCAATGATCCTGCACCTGAACCACGGCCCGGCCCAACCGGAATGCCGTTATCCTTCGACCACTGGATAAACTCCATCACGATCAGGAAGTAGCCCGGAAATCCCATCTGGTTGATAACGTTAAGTTCAATCTCCAGACGTTCATCGTATTCTGGTCGCTTTTCAGCACGCAGTTTGTCATCCGGGAACAGGAATTCCAGACGTTCTTCCAGCCCCTCGCGCGATTTCATCACCAGGAAGTCTTCGGTACTCATTTCACCGGTGGGGAACTGTGGCAAGAAGTACTCACCAAGGCGAACCGTGACGTTACAACGCTTAGCAATCTCTACGCTGTTTTCCAGTGCTTCTGGGATGTCCGAGAACAGCTCGCACATCTCCTCTTCACTGCGCATATATTGCTGAGGACTGTAATTGCGCGGACGCTTGGGATCGTCCAGCGTATAGCCATCGTGGATGGCAACGCGAATTTCATGCGCGTCAAAGTCTTCCTCGTTGAGGAAACAGACTTCATTGGTCGCCACCACCGGCACGCCCTCGGCAATCGCCAACTCAACGGCGGCATGCAGATAGGTCTCTTCATCGGCACGCCCGGTGCGCGTCAATTCAAGGTAGTAGCGGTTTGGGAAATGTTCCTGATAAAAACTGAGACATTGCGCCACCAGCGCGCTGTTACCACGTAGTAGACTCCGACCAACATCACCACGGCGTCCACCGGAAAGCAAGATGAGCCCTTCGCCTAATTCAACCAGCCAGTCACGATCGATAATCGGCCCTGCGATGCCATAGCCACGTTGATAGGCTCGTGAAATCAGCAGCGTCAGATTTTGGTAACCGGTGTTATTGGCGGCGAGTACCGTCAGTTGGGTCAGCTCATCACCCATCAATTCACTGGCAACGTGGAAGTCCGCACCGACGATCGGTTTTACCCCTGCATCGTGCGCGCTACCGTAGAATCGCACCAAACCACAGAGGTTGATGTAATCGGTGATGGCAATCGCCGGCATGCCGAGCGCAGCCGCCTTTTTGACCAGCGGCTTGGTTTTCGCCAGGCCATCCACCATGGAGTAGTCGCTATGGACGCGCAGATGTATAAAACGAGGTTCAGCCATATCAGTTTCCGGTTAAAACAGCGTCAGGCTATTAAAGCGTAGTAGGCTGACGCGCGGCCAGCACATCAGCATCAATCAAAGCATTACGCACCGGCGCAAAGCTGCGACGGTGATGAGGCGTGGCACCAAACTGCGCCAGTTTTTCCATGTGCAACGCGGTCGGATAGCCTTTATGTTGGGCAAACCCATATTCCGGGAACAGCTGATCCAACTCGGCCATTTCACGGTCACGCGTCACTTTGGCGATAATCGATGCAGCGCTGATCTCTTGCACCAGGCTATCGCCCTTCACCACTGCCTGAGAGGGCATCGGCAGCGCGGGGCAACGGTTCCCATCGATCAACACAAAATCTGGCGTGACAGACAAGCCTGCAACGGCACGCTGCATCGCCAGCATGGTAGCGTGCAAAATATTCAGCTGATCAATCTCTTCAGGCTCGGCACGGCCAAGACTCCAGGCCAGCGCCTTTTCTTTGATCTCGTCATACAAAGCCAGACGACGTTTCTCAGAAAGCTTTTTTGAATCGGCCAAACCCACGATTGGGTTAGCGGGATCGAGGATCACGGCAGCCGTAACCACCGCACCAACCAGTGGACCGCGTCCGACTTCATCAACGCCCGCAATACATTGTGCGTTGGGATAGATAAACTCAGCCATTGGCGATCTCCAGCACGGCATCCGCGGCCTGCTCATCGGCGTTCCAGCGAATCTGTTGGTGTAATTCATTGAAGGTTTGCATCAGTGCATCACGCTCTGGCCCTGCATGAAGCAGAGGTTCCAGTGCTGCGGCCAGCGATTCCGGCTGACACTCATCCTGTAACAGCTCTTTGACCAGTTCGCGCCCCGCCAGCAGATTAGGCAATGATACGTAGGGTGTTTTTACCAACCGCTTTGCCAACCAGAAGGTGAACGGCTTCATGCGATAGCCCACCACCATCGGACACTTCGCCAGCATGCACTCCAGGGCGGCCGTCCCCGATGCGAGAATTGCAGCATCGCTGGCGATCATCGCCTGGCGACCTTTGCCATCCAGCAAATGCATCGGTAGCTCTGGCGCAACCTCGGCTTTGATATGCTCAAACTGCTCACGACGCTTGGCATTCACCAGCGGCACGACAATTTCCAACGTCGGATATCGTTGGCGCAGCAACTGCGCCGCACGCAGGAAATCAGCGCTGAGCATTTCCACTTCTGCACCGCGGCTACCAGGCAGCAAACCAAGGCAAATAGCATCATCAGCAATACCTAACTCACGGCGTGCTGCAGACTTATCGGGCTGCAGTGGCATCGCATCCGCCATGGTGTGGCCAATAAACCGGCACGGTACGTTGAAGCGATCGTAAAACGCTTTTTCGAACGGCAGGAACGCCAGCACCAGATTGGTGTTACGGCCAATCTTGAATACGCGTTTTTGCCGCCATGCCCAAACTGACGGACTGACGTAATGAATGGTGCGAATACCCGCGCGCTTGAGGCTACCTTCCAACGTAATGTTGAAATCCGGTGCATCAATGCCGACGAACACATCAGGTTTGAGTTCGGTGAAGCGCTGCGTTAAATCTTTGCGAATTTTTAGCAAGCGGCGCAAACGGCCGAGCACTTCGACAATGCCCATGACCGCCAGCTCTTCCATCTCATACCAGGCTTCACAGCCTTCGGCTTGCATCAATGGGCCGGCAACGCCGACAAAGCGGGCATCGGGATGGCGCGCTTTCAACGCACGAATAAGACCTGCACCAAGAATATCGCCGGAGGTTTCTCCGGCGACCAAGGCAATCGTTAAGGGACGCACTGACATGGATTAACGAATCAATCCACGCGTTGAACGAGCAAAGAAGTCGTAGAAAGGCTGCACTTCGCTGTGTTGTTTCGCCAGTTCTTCGATCTCTGGTTTCACTTCATCCAGCGTTTTGCCGCTGCGGTACAGTAATTTGTACGCATTACGAATCGCGTGCAGGGCTTCTTTGCTAAAGCCACGACGCTTAAGCCCTTCGATATTAATGCCGAACGGTGTCGCGTGGTTACCCTGCGCGATAACATACGGCGGGACATCCTGCGCCACGCCTGAACAACCGCCCACCATCACGTGCGCACCAATGGTGCACCACTGATGCACTGCCGTCATGCCGCCGATAATCGCAAAATCATCAACCGTCACGTGGCCGCCCAGGGTCGCGTTGTTGGCGAAGATGCAGCGATTACCAATCACGCAGTCATGGGCAATGTGCGCATTGACCATCAGCAGGTTGTCACTGCCAATTTTAGTCAGGTTGCCACCTTGCGTGGTGCCACGATGAATGGTGACGCTTTCACGAATACGGTTGCGATCGCCGATTTCAACACGCGTTGGCTCACCGGCATATTTCAGGTCCTGATTCACTTCGCCAATTGAAGCAAACTGATAGATCTGATTGTCTTTACCGATACGCGTATGGCCATTCACCACCACGTGCGATTTGAGCACCGTACCTTCACCAATCTCCACGTTAGCACCGATAAAGCAAAACGGGCCGATGTGAACATTGGCGCCAATAACGGCACCCTCTTCAATAACAGAACTGGGATGAATACTGGCGGTTGAATCAATCACTAATTATGCCTCCCGGCTACGGGCACACATCATGGTCGCTTCACAGACAATCTTGCCGTCTACTGTTGCCACGCCTTTGAAGCGTGTCAGACCACGACGAGTTTTCTCGAAGGTCACTTCCATGATCATCTGATCGCCCGGTACTACCGGACGCTTGAAGCGGGCTTCGTCGATACCAGCGAAGTAATACAGCTCACCGGGTTCCAGTTTCCCAACGCTTTTAAACGCCAGAATACCTGTTGCCTGCGCCATAGCTTCCAGAATCAGAACGCCTGGGAAAATCGGCTTACCAGGGAAATGTCCCTGGAAAAACGGTTCATTAACAGAAACGTTCTTCACCGCACGCAGGTATTTATGCTCTTCAAATTCCAGCACGCGGTCAACCAGCAAGAATGGATAGCGGTGCGGCAGCAGTTCTAAAATCTCTTCGATTTTCAGAGTATGCGTTTCAGTTGTCAAAATACTCTTCCTGTCCTAAAAAATCTGATGGCAATAATAACACGGCCTGCACAGATCAAAATGATCCTCCGCAGGCCGCAAATCAGTTCGTTGGCGTAACGCTTTCTTGAGAGACTTGTTGCTTCGTTCGGGTTAAGCCGATGAAGAGACAAAGTACGCTGCTTTATTATGAAAGCGGGTCGCGGAGATGCGTTTAGTCGTCTTTGCCGACCTTACGTTCGATGGCTTTTAAGCGTTTGCTCATTTCATCGATGTTCATCACCAGCGCTGCCGTTTTACGCCAGGTTTTGTTGGGTTGCAGTGGAATACCCGAAGAGTAAACCCCTGGTTCTGTGATTGGGCGCATCACCATGCCCATACCGGTAACGGTCACTTTGTCACAGATTTCCATATGGCCGTTAATGACGCTGGCGCCGCCAATCATACAATAACGACCAATCTTCAGACTACCCGCCATGATCACACCACCAGCAACGGCAGTGTTATCACCAATCACAACGTTGTGTGCAATCTGACACTGGTTATCTATGATAACACCATTGCCGATCAGAGTGTTATCCAGAGCGCCGCGATCAATGGTAGTACAGGCACCAATTTCTACCCGATCACCTATCACAACGGTACCCAACTGCGGAATTTTAACCCAATTACCACGGTCGTTAGCATAACCGAAACCATCAGCACCGATCACGGTACCGGACTGAATCAGACAATCCTGACCGATCTGGATCTCATGGTAAATCGTGACGTTAGCCCACAAACGGGAGCCACGGCCGATACGCGTCTGCTTACCAACAAAACATCCTGCGCCAATCACGACGTCGTCACCCAGCTCAACGCCGGATTCGATCACCGCATTTGCACCCACCGACACGTTCTTACCCAGCTTCGCAGTGGGATCGATTACCGCACTAGGCGCGATATTTTGCGCGGGCTGCGGCGTTGTGTCCAGCAGTTGTGCCATACGGGCATAGGTCAGGTAAGGATTTTTCACCACCAGGGCGGCCGTTTTACACCACTCCAGATCCGCTTCCGTCAGCACCACGGCTGAAGCCTGGACAAGAGCGAGCTGCTCGCGGTAGCGGCTGTTTGCAAGAAAAGTGATTTGACCAGTGGTGGCGGATTGCATAGAAGCAATGCCGGAGATGGCGATATCGCCATCTCCGTGCAATTCTGCATCCAACTGCTGGGCTAAATCAGCCAGTCGAATTGAAGACATCAATTATTTAACCTGTTTTACAACGTCAGCAGTGATGTCTTTAGCATCAGCAGAAGAGTACAGCACAGCCTGAGAGTCCAGCACCAGGTCGTAACCTTCGCTTTTCGCTACAGACTGAACAGCGGTCTGGATTTTAGCCAGCAGCTTGTTACGCTCCTGCATCTGACGAGACTGGTTGTCTTTGTCGAAAGCCTGCGCTTTCTGTTCAAAGGCAGCACGCTCAGAAGCAATCTGCTTCTCTTTCTTGGTACGGTCGCTTGCCTTCATGGTTGACGCATTACGCTGCAGATCCTGGATTTCGCCCTGGATTTTCTGCTGTTGCGCCTGGAGGTCAGAAGCACGGCCTGAGAACTCACCCTCAAGCTGCTTAGCAACAGCGGCACGCTGCGGAGACTGCTGGAAAACCTGGCTCAGGTTCACAACGGCGATTTTATCGGCCGCTTGGGCACCCGCAGAAGCAGCTAATGCAACACCCAGAGCAGCAGCACAGAACAACTTTTTCACTATAAACTCCTTACCTCAACGTGTGTGTTTGCAGCGTGTCACGCGTCAGCGCGACACGGGTGCAAGACGATATTTTCACTTCCTTGTTCAGAACTTTACCAGGTTTTACCAATGTTAAACTGGAACTGCTCTGACTTGTCTCCCTCGACTTTCTTCATCGGCTGGGCATATGAGAATACCAGCGGACCTAACGGCGACATCCATTGCAGGGCAACACCTGCAGAGACGCGAATATTATTCGGATCGCTGTAGTCCGGAATGCCAGCCGCACGTGTTTCTGCGGTATTCTGCCATTTCGTATCCCAGACCGTACCGGCATCCATAAACACCGAGGTACGTACTGAGTTAGCATACTTCTCGCTCAGGAACGGCGTAGGCGTGATCAGCTCGAGGCTGGCAATCGCCATGGCGTTACCGCCCACCGCATCATCTGACTTACAGATACCGTTAGGATCCGTCAGATTACAGGTGGATGAGTGATCGTTCAGGTACGCAGCTTTAGGACCAATGGTGTTGGACTGGAAGCCACGAACCGTACTTGAACCACCGCCGTAGAAGTTCTCATAGAACGGCATCTCTTTTCCACCGAGTCCGTCACCATATCCGACACGGCCACGGCCCAGCACTACCCAGGTACCGTCACGGTTCAACGGCACGTACTGCTGAGAATCCAACGTTGCTTTGTAGAAGGCGTTATCAGAACCCGGAATCGTCACTTTGCCGTTCAGGTTGGTGCGGTTACCCTTGGTAGGGAAGAAGCCGCGGTCCAACGTGTTGTACGTCCAACCGTAGTTGAAGGTGAAGTCATCTGCTGAGAAATCACCGTCATCATTCAGACCCTGATGACGACCTACCGAGTCAAGATAACGCCACATCGCAACCTGCGGCTGCATATTGGACAGATCGTTATGTACATATCCTAAGCCAACACGCAAGGTGTTGTTTTCGTTAACTGGGAAGCCCAGCGTACCGTCTACACCATAACTTCTGTTGGTGTAGTCTGACAGGTCCGCATCATCGGCTTTAAAGTCGTTATAGAATACGCGGCCACCCAGGCTGACACCGTCGACCGTAAAGTACGGATCGGTCAGTGAGAATTCAGCATAGGTTTGGTAATCGTTCTTCGTCCCGCTGATGCCAACGGTATTACCGGTGCCCAGCCAGTTTTCCTGGGTCACACCCACCTGGAAGCTGACGCCACTTTCCGTACCGTAACCGACACCAAAGTTGAACGTACCGGTGTTACGCTCTTTGACCTTGTAGACCACATCAACCTGGTCCGGAGAACCTGGTACACGCTGGGTGTCTACATCGACCGTTTCAAAGTAACCGGTTCGGTTCAGACGCTCTTTACCCTGGTCAACCAAGTCGCTGCCTAACCACGCACCTTCCATCTGACGCATTTCACGGCGCAGAACCGCATCTTTGGAGGTGTCATTACCTTCAAAGCGAACTTTGCGCACGTAGTAACGGTTACCTGCATCAACATTGATGTGCAGCTTGACAGTTTTGTCCGCATCGTTAATTTCTGGCTGTGTCACCACACGCGGATAGGCGTAACCGTAGCGACCCAACAATTTTTTGATGTCATCTTCCATCTGGGTCACTTTGGTGCCGTTATACAGCTCACCCGATGGAATACGCGTCATTTTTTCGATTTCAGCCGAATGACCCGCCATGCTGCCGTTAACAATCACGCCAGCAATTTTGTACTGATCGCCTTCAGTCACGTTCACGGTGATATAGATGCCTTTTTTATCTGGCGTCAGGCTCACTTGCGTTGAATCGATATTGAAGCGCGCATAGCCGCGATCCAGATAGAAGCTGCGTAAGGTCTCAAGATCCCCAGCCAACTTCTGTTTCTGGTATTTGCGATCGCCCACTACGTTCCACCACGGCACTTCATCACGCAATGAGAAGCGCGAGATCAATTCGTCGGAGCTAAATGCTTTGTTACCGACAATATTGATCTGCTGGATCTGTGCAGATACGCCTTCCTGGAAGACAAATTTCAAGTCCACGCGGTTACGTGGCAGCGGCGTCGCAATGGCTTTGACGCTGGCGGTGTATTTACCGACGCTGTAGTAGAAATCTTCCAGACCCTTCTCAATAGAAGAGAGCGTCGTGCGGTCAAGTGCTTCGCCGACACGCACACCGGAGGCTTCAAGGTTCTGCTTCAGCTGATCTTCTTTCACCGCTTTGTTACCGGAGAAAGTGATGCTGGCAATGGTCGGACGCTCTTTCACCTGAACAATCAGGGTATTTCCGTCACGCAGAACCTGGACATCTTCAAAGTTGCCGGTGGCGAACAGTGAACGAATGGTGTTTCTGACATCGTCATCAGAAACCGTATCACCGACACGTACCGGCATGCTGAGCAGAGCCGCGCCGACGGCGACTCGCTGGAGACCTTCGAAATGAATGTCCTTCACTACGAAATCGTCTGCACCGTACACGGTGGCGCTGCTAAACAGCAGCGACGCTATGAGCAACTTTTTCATCGCCATCGTTGTTATGCGTTTTCCTAACACATCCCGCGCCTGTCTGCGTTCCAGCTATTACAGGCGTGAGAAATCATTGAAAAGTGCAAGCCCCATTAATAACACCAGCAGTATTGAGCCAATGCGATAACTGAAGTCCTGAACTCGCTCGGACACCGGTCCACCTTTGATCTTTTCGATCGCCAGAAAGAGCAGATGTCCACCATCTAATACCGGCAGAGGGAACAGGTTGATGATGCCCAGGTTGACGCTGATCAGCGCCAGGAACATCAGATAGTAAATCACCCCGTACTCAGCGGATAACCCAGCACCTTGCGCAATCGAGATTGGCCCGCTCAGGTTATTCAGCTTCACATCCCCGGTTATCAACTTGCCCAGCATTGAGACCGTTAACTTCATCAGCTGCCAGGTTTTGACACTGGCTTCACCGATGGCGGCAAAAGGTCCATACTGCCTTACCGTTTTGTACTCGTCTGGCAGCGGAATCACGCGTGGAATGACCCCCGCAAAGCCTTCCGCATCATTTCCCGGTTTCGCTTCCGGCGTTAACGTCAACGCCACCGATTCGCCGTTTCGTTCGACTTCCAGCGCCATGTTTTTGCGCGGATTGTCGCGTACCTGTGCCGCGAAAGCCTGCCATTGCGTTAACGGCTGACCATCGACTTTAACGATCCTGTCGCCTGCTTGCAAACCGGCAACGCTTGCCGGTGAGTTTGCCTGAACTTCCGCTAAGGTCGTTTCAATCTGCGGCCCACGTGGACGAATACCTAACGCCACGACCGGGTCCTGCTTATCGGGCTCAAATTGCCAGTCGCGCAAATCCAACTGCTTTTGCTGCGTGGCATCTTCACCAAATTGCGAGACGGTAAGCGTGGCATTGTTGTCGCCGATTTTACCGATCAGCGCCATACGCACAGCATCCCAATCAGGCGTTTCGATACCATCTACTGCTTTAAGTTCCATCCCGGAGGTAATTTGCGCTTCTGCAGCCACCGAACCGTTCAGAATTTCGCCAACAACAGGACGTACGCCAGGTACACCGTGGATGAATACCACCCAGTAGGCGAAAACGGCAAAGATGAAGTTGGCGACAGGACCGGCGGCAATAATGGAAGCGCGTTGCAGCACGGTTTTGTTGTTGAAAGCCTGATGACGTAGCTCGGCAGGGACGCTCTCGACACGTTCGTCGAGCATTTTGACATAGCCGCCAAGTGGGATAAGCGCAATGACGTATTCCGTTCCCTGGCGATCACTGCGGCGCCATAGCGCCTTACCAAAGCCAATAGAGAAGCGTTCGACTTTCACGCCGCAGCGGCGGGCCACCCAAAAATGGCCGAATTCGTGAACGGTAATCAGCACGCCAAGCGCCACGATAAAGGCGACAAAACTCCAGAGTATGCTCAACATGGTTGCTAATCCTCAGAGGGTGCGGAACACCAGCAGCAGCAAGCAGGCAAACACCGGCACCGCAGCTGTCAGGCTATCGATACGATCGAGGATACCACCGTGCCCCGGAATCAAGTTACCGCTGTCTTTGATACCCGCTTCACGTTTAAACATGCTTTCGGTCAGGTCACCCAATACCGAAGCCAGCGTGGCAATCACGGCGCAGATGACCAGCGTGCCTGGCGCCACCGTCAGCGGCGCTAGCATCGCAAACAGCCAGGCAATAATAGCGGAGGAGAGCAGGCCACCAAAGAAGCCTTCCCAGGTTTTTCCCGGTGAGACTTTCGGTGCCAGTTTGTGTTTGCCGAACAGACGCCCAAACATGTAGGCGCCGGAATCAGCCCCCCATACGATGAACATCACGAACAGCAGCCACCATGCACCCGCGAAGTGGTCAGTATCATAGTGATATTGACGCAACGCCATCATGCCCCAGAAGAAGGGGATAACCGTGAGGAGACCAAAGATGAGGCGCAGCGGGCGCGAATGGCGCCACAGTGCAGCCGAAGCAGGATAGAAAAGCACCAGAACCAAGGCGACGATCCACCAGCCCAGAGAAACCCATAGCGAGCCTTCCATCTGGTATTGATGCAGATTACGTTGGTAGGGTTGCAGGGTAAACAGCATCGCCGCCAATAACAGGCCGCAAAGCACCGCCAGCCAGATACGTTGCTGACGCGATGCCATACCGGCAAACTGCCCCCATTCCCAGGCGGCCAGCATGCAGATGATGATCGTTATAATCGCAAAACCAGACAGCGGTAACCAAAACAGTGCAGCGATCACCAGCGGAATTAAAATAAACGCGGTAATCAGACGAGACTTCAGCAAAGGTTACCCCCAGATTGCTCAGGCGCCACCTGGTGCAGCGCCGCCGTAGCGTCGCTCCCGCGTAGAGAATGCATTCAGTGCACCTTCAAAAACGTGTTCATCAAAATCAGGCCAAAGAACATCGGTAAACCAAAACTCAGCATAGGCGATCTGCCACAGCAGGAAGTTGCTAATCCGATGCTCTCCCCCGGTCCTTATCACTAAATCCACCGGCGCCAACTCCTGCATACACAGATAAGGAGCTAAGCTTTCTTCGGTTATTTGGTCAGGACGTAACAAACCTTCCTGAACCTGTTCAGCCAGTTTTCTGGCACCCTGGATAATATCCCAACGTCCACCATAGTTGGCAGCAATGTTGAGGGTCAGTCCATTATTTTGCTGAGTCAGTTCTTCGGCGCGGCGAATGCGTTCCTGAATACGATTGTTAAAACGACTGATATCGCCAATGACGCGCAGACGCACGTTGTGTTTGTGCAGGCTTTTGACTTCGCTGTCGAGCGCCCAAACAAACAACTCCATTAATGCCGTCACTTCCTGTACTGGTCGGCTCCAGTTTTCACTGCTAAACGCATAAAGCGTGAGCGCTTCCAGCTTGTGGCTAACCGCAAAGCTGACAGCCCGGCGTACTGATTTTACCCCGGCTTTGTGGCCTGAAATACGCAGTTTGCCCTGATTTTTTGCCCAGCGACCATTACCATCCATAATGATGGCCACGTGACGTGGCGTACAGTACGACTCGTCATCGATTGTGTTGTGATTGTTGGACGACATAACGCGTAATAATTCCTTTCATCAGAAATGCTGTGGTTTCTGAATACATTGCGCCTGCGGCAAACTCCAGCCATTCTGCCGGATGACATCGAAACAATGTCGGGCCATGAAACGCGAGCGAGCGACTATACCATTTTCACCTTGAGCGAACAAATAGCGGTAAGTATCAACCTGCTAAACGAAAGCGTGGTAGCAATTCATTGGCACAGATTCGGGCTAACCGATCGATTTCCATCACATCATCAATGTTGCTCGGTTCCTGGCACTGCAGAGAGGCCAGCACTTCGCTATTCATGGCTGCAATATCGGTAAAACGAATCTGATGCTGTAAAAATGCCGCCACGGCCACTTCATTCGCCGCGTTCAGCGTTGTCGTCGCCGCCTGCCCTGTTGAGCACGCATCAATGGCCAGCTTCAGGCAGGGGTAGCGCGCATAATCCGGTTCATCAAACGTCAACGCCTTCATTCGGGTGAAATCAAGCGGCGTGACACCGGCTGAGATACGCGCTGGCCATGCCATGCTGTGCGCTATCGGCGTTCGCATATCGGGCGAACCTAACTGCGCCAGCACACTGCCATCGCAGTAACGCACCATAGAGTGAATCACCGATTGCGGATGCAGGATAACTTCCATTTGTGCGTCAGTGGCATTAAACAGCCAGCGGGCTTCAATGTATTCAAGACCTTTATTCATCATGGTGGCCGAATCAACAGAGATTTTACGCCCCATTGACCAGTTCGGATGTGCACATGCCTGGTCTGGCGTCATGGCCGCCAAATCGGCTAATGGAGTGTCACGAAAAGGACCACCCGATCCCGTAAGGAGAATGGAATCAATGCCATTTCCCCGCAGATCAGCGTACCCCAACTGATGCTGTATGGAAGCGGGTAAACTCTGAAAAATGGCGTTGTGCTCGCTGTCGACCGGCAGCAATTGAGCCTGATGATGGCGCACCGCCTCCATAAACAGACGGCCGCATGTGACAAGGGATTCTTTATTGGCAAGCAGCACCGTTTTGCTGGCACGAATCGCGGCCAGTGTCGGCTGGAGACCCGAGGCGCCAACAATCGCCGCCATCACCTGATCGACCTCATCCAACGCAGCCAGTTCGCAGGCTGCCTGAACGCCGGAGAGCACTTCAGTTTGAAGGTTCAGTGCTCTCAGTCGCTCACGCAGGGCCTGTGCCGAGGTCTCATCCGACATCGCGGCATAACGCGGCTTAAATTGCTGACACTGTTCTGCCATCAGCGCCACATTCTGGCCGGCAACCAGCGCGGTGACCTGATACAGGTCTGGATTTGCCGCCACCACTGCCAGCGTGCTGGTGCCAATCGAACCCGTGGAACCCAGCAAAGTTAATCGCTTCATCATGCTATCCCTGTGAGGTTGTGAACCGTGCCCGCAACTGCGCCGGGCACAATGTAAAACGCCGCCAGAGTCGCACAACGTCTCTGAACGGCGTTTTATACCCGTCATAGTAAAAATCACATCCAGATTGGCTGCGACTCATACCATTTCGGGTATAGATAACTTGATGGAATTAGAAATCCATCAGTTCCTTTTCTTTGTCGGCCAGTGCTGCATCAACGTGTTTGATGTATGCATCGGTCATTTTCTGGATCTCATCCTGCGAGCGACGTTCGTCGTCTTCGCTGATCTCTTTGTCTTTCAGTAGTGCTTTGATCTTATCGTTGGCATCACGGCGCACATTACGGACAGAAACACGGCCCTGCTCCGCTTCACCGCGCACGATCTTGATCAGATCTTTACGACGCTCTTCCGTCAGCGCTGGCAGTGGCACACGAATATCGCTGCCTGCTGAGCTCGGGTTAAGCCCCAAGTCAGATGCCATAATGGCTTTCTCAACGGCTGCGCCCAATGAACGATCAAACACGTTGATTTTCAGCGTACGAGAATCTTCTACCGTGACGCTCGCCAGCTGACGCAGTGGCGTAGGAGTACCGTAGTAAGGCACCATAATGCCGTCGAGCAGTGAAGGCGAAGCACGACCGGTGCGTACTTTGCTGATTTGGTTTTTAAATGCATCCACACATTTTTCCATGCGCGTGTCAGCATCTTTTTTAATGTCGTTAATCACGTTAAAACCCTTGGATTCGGTTTGACCTGGCCACATCCGGCGTTCCAGAAGTGGTATCGATAAACATCGATCATCCTGTTACCCACCATAATTCGAGCTGCAAACGCATTGTTGACACTGAAATTATGTGAAGTAATGGCGCGGTGACCCAGCATCGCGCCCACAGAATATACCTTATTTTATCCTGCGTCGGGTATTAATGCGTAATCAGGGTGCCTTCTTTTTCACCCATCACCACGCGACGCAGCGCGCCAGGCTTGTTCATATTGAAGACACGGATCGGCAGCTGATGGTCGCGCGCCAGTGTAAAGGCGGCCAGATCCATCACTTTCAGCTCTTTATCCAGTACTTCGCCATAAGACAGCTGCTCGTACAGCGTAGCATCCGGGTTTTTCACCGGATCATCCGAGTAAACACCATCGACTTTAGTGGCTTTCAACACCACATCCGCTTCGATTTCAATGCCGCGCAGGCAAGCAGCAGAGTCGGTAGTAAAGAACGGGTTGCCCGTACCCGCGGCGAAGATCACCACACGGTTGTTACGCAACAGGCTGATGGCTTCTGCCCAGCTGTAGTTATCACACACGCCATTCAGCGGAATCGCGGACATCAGTCGTGCGTTCACATACGCACGGTGCAATGCATCACGCATTGCCAGGCCGTTCATCACGGTTGCCAGCATACCCATATGGTCACCGACCACACGGTTCATACCTGCCTGTGCCAGGCCAGCGCCACGGAACAGGTTACCGCCACCAATAACCACACCCACCTGGATGCCCAGCTCAACCAGCTCTTTCACCTCTTGCGCCATACGGTCAAGCACGCTCGCGTCAATACCAAAACCTTCGGCACCTTGCAGTGCTTCGCCACTCAGTTTTAGCAGGATACGTTGATATACAGGTTTTGCGTTGGTCGCCATGGTCAATTCTTCCTGGAAGATATGATGAATGAGAAGTTAAATCTGATCGATCATCCGCTTAGCAAGCGAGAAAAGCTATTGGGATGAGACTGAAAAGTGGTCCACGCAAAACGCAGACAAAAAAGAACCGCCTTCCGGCGGTTCTTTCGGAACATTAAGACTGTTTGGACATTGCAGCAACTTCTGCTGCGAAGTCAGCTTCAACTTTTTCAATGCCTTCACCCACTTCGAAGCGGATGAAGTTGATGACGTCTGCGCCTTTCTCTTTCAGAGCCTGGCCAACGGTTTTGCTTGGATCGATAACGAAAGCCTGACCGGTCAGAGACACTTCGCCGGTGAATTTCTTCATACGGCCATCAACCATTTTCTCTGCGATTTCTTTTGGCTTGCCAGACTGCATGGCGATGTCCAGCTGTACCTGGTACTCTTTCTCTACCACGTCAGCAGACACGTCTTCTGGCTTAACGAACTCTGGCTTGCTTGCAGCAACGTGCATAGCAACTTGCTTGCTCAGCTCTTCATCAGCACCGGTGGTTGAAACCACAACGCCGATACGTGCACCGTGCTGGTAGCTGTTCAGCTGAGCACCTTCCAGGATAGCAACACGACGGATGTTGATGTTCTCACCGATTTTAGTAACCAGCGCTACGCGTTCTTCTTCGAACTGCGCTTTCAGAGCTTCAACATCAGTCACTTTACCTGCAGTGGCTGCATCCAGTACTTTGTCAGCGAAAGCCTGGAAACCAGCATCTTTAGCAACGAAGTCAGTCTGGCAGTTAACTTCCAGAATCATCGCGTAACCGTCAGCGATTTTAGTTTTGATCACGCCATCAGCAGCAACGTTGCCTGCTTTCTTAGCGGCTTTGATCGCGCCAGATTTACGCATGTTCTCAATCGCCAGCTCGATGTCGCCGTTTGCTTCGGTCAGCGCTTTTTTGCAATCCATCATGCCTGCGCCAGTACGCTCACGCAGTTCTTTTACCAATGCAGCGGTAATTTCAGCCATTCCAGAATCCTCGATTCGTCTCTGTGTGCGTTCACACTGTCAGAAACTTGTTGCGGAAAATTTACTCTGCCCCGCTTACCCAAAGGAAGCGTGACAAACTTAGATAAATAAAAGGGGCCTGTGCGGCCCCCTTAACAGATATATCCAGCATATTTCGCATGGCAGATGCGTTGGCTGCTCTCGTTCACCCACATCACTGACTCAAGTCAGCTCAGTGGGCTTCTCTCGGTTGCCGCCTTCCTGCAACGCGAACTATTTTGGATAAAACATCTGATGTCTAAGGGCTCTCAGAAAGAGCGAACCTTATTAAGCTTCAGCAGCTTCTTCTGCCTGCTCAGCCAGATCCTGTGAACGGCCTTCGCGCACGGTAGTCGCAACAGCAGTCAGGTACAGGCTTACAGCACGGATTGCATCGTCGTTACCTGGGATAACGAAATCAACGCCGTCTGGATCAGAGTTGGTATCAACGATAGCAAATACTGGGATACCCAGGTTGTTTGCTTCTTTGATAGCAATGTGTTCGTGATCAGCGTCAACGACGAACAGTGCATCCGGCAGACCGCCCATATCTTTGATACCGCCCAGGCTGTTTTCCAGCTTGGCCAGTTCACGAGCACGCATCAGTGCTTCTTTCTTGGTCAGTTTGTCGAAAGTACCGTCCTGAGACTGAGTTTCCAGGTCTTTCAGACGTTTGATTGACTGGCGAACAGTTTTCCAGTTAGTCAGCATGCCACCCAACCAGCGGTGGTTAACGAAGAACTGGTCGCAGCTCAGAGCTGACTCTTTTACCGCTTCGGCAGCAGCGCGCTTAGTACCAACGAAAAGGATTTTGCCTTTACGTGAAGAGATCTTCTGCAACTCAGCCAGAGCTTCGTTGAACATTGGTACAGTTTTCTCAAGGTTGATGATGTGAACTTTGTTACGAGCGCCGAAGATGAATGGCTTCATTTTCGGGTTCCAGTAACGGGTTTGGTGACCAAAGTGAACACCAGCCTTGAGCATGTCGCGCATTGAAACAGTTGCCATGATTACCTCTAAAGTATGATTGGGGTTGGGCCTCCATGTATCCCATACAACCGACCTCTTTCAAGGCACCCCGGCGTATGTGTCGATACATGTGTGTTTTAGTACACAAAGTGAGTTTTATGCGTTTCTCGCCAACCACGAAGGTGACAGAGAATCGTCGGCGCGCTTTATACCATAATGCGCAGGAATACGCCAACAGAAGTTCGCGGCGTCAGGCGTGAACAATCCCGATTTGGCAGCCTAATTGCTGGCTGCTAACATGACTGCCACAGAACTCATTATTGTCGAAAATTTCGGCGATTGCGGATTATTTAATGGCCATTTCAATCAAAACCCCTGAAGAAATCGAAAAAATGCGTGTGGCAGGCCGTCTGGCAGCTGAGGTGCTGGAAATGATCGCACCGCACGTTGTGCCTGGCGTGACCACCGGTGAACTCGACCGCATCTGCCACGATCACATCACCAATAAGCAGCAGGCCATCTCGGCTTGTCTGGGCTATCACGGCTTCCCGAAATCGGTATGTATTTCGGTTAACGAAGTGGTATGCCACGGTATCCCCAGTGACGATCGCGTATTGAAAGATGGCGACGTAGTGAACGTTGATGTCACAGTGATCAAAGACGAGTATCACGGCGACACCTCGAAAATGTTCATTGTGGGCAAACCCACCATCCAGGGTGAGCGTCTGTGTCGTGTGACCCAGGAAAGCCTGTATATCGCCTTGCGCCTGGTGAAGCCGGGCATTCGCTTACGCGAGCTGGGCCGTGCGATTCAACAGTACGTTGAAGCACAGGATTTCTCCGTGGTGCGTGAATATTGCGGACACGGCATCGGTAAAGGCTTCCATGAAGAGCCACAGGTGCTGCACTACGATGCGGATGACGGCGGCGTGGTGTTGCAGGCTGGTATGACCTTTACCGTTGAGCCGATGGTGAATGCGGGTGATTACCGCATCCGTACCATGAAGGACGGCTGGACCGTAAAAACCAAAGATCGCAGCTTGTCCGCGCAGTATGAGCATACTATTGTGGTGACAGAAAACGGCTGTGAGATTCTAACGCTGCGTAGCGATGACACCCTTCCTGCGGTGCTTGAAAACAACGCGTAAAATTCTCCAACACAGTACCAAGCCGGCCAATAGCCTGTTACCCCTCGCGCAAGTGATGGGTATCAGGTTTAGAGTCGGCTTTTTTTATGGCGCAGATTGAGGCATGTCGATGAGTGGTAGCGTGACCGAAGCAGTACACAAAGGCCTGACCGATTCCCCCGCCAGCTGGCCAGATGAAGCCCTGACCCGTGACAAACTAAAACTCTATCTTGAGCAATTCCAGCAGCATCTGGGCGTGGCCTTTGATGCGGGAACGGATGTGGAATCGCTGATTGATGTCCGTACGCTGTTTATCGATCGCTTGCTACGCCGACTGTGGCGCTTCTATGGATTCGATAAATTAAAAGAGATCGCCCTGGTCGCGGTGGGTGGCTATGGTCGCGGCGAACTGCATCCGCTCTCCGACATTGATGTGTTGATCCTCAGTCGTCAGCCATTAGATGACGCCACCGCGCAGCGCACCAGCGAGCTGTTAACGCTGATGTGGGATTTAAAGCTCGAAGTCGGTCACAGCGTGCGCACGCTGGAAGAGTGTTTGCTGGAAGGCTTATCAGACCTGACGGTAGCGACCAATCTGATTGAATCGCGCATGCTCACCGGCGATGTAGCGCTGTTCCTTGAACTGCAAAAGAACATTTTCAGTGATGGCTTCTGGCCATCTGCGCGCTTCTTCGCGGCCAAAATAGAAGAGCAGCAAGAGCGCCATCATCGCTATCACGGCACCAGTTATAACCTCGAACCGGATATCAAAAGTAGCCCTGGCGGCCTGCGCGACATTCATACCTTGCAGTGGGTGGCGCGGCGCCATTTCGGTGCCACCACCATGGATGAGATGGTCGGATTTGGCTTTATCACCGAAGCCGAACGCAACGAAATCAATGAGTGTCAGACATTCCTCTGGCGCATTCGCTTCGCCCTTCATCTGACCCTGACGCGCTACGACAATCGCCTGCTGTTTGATCGCCAGCTCACCGTTGCCCAACGGCTCAACTATCTGGGCGAAGGCAATGAGCCGGTTGAGCGCATGATGAAGGATTTCTACCGTGTAACGCGTCGTATCGGCGAACTCAATCAGATGCTCCTGCAGCTGTTTGACGAAGCGATTCTTGCCCTCTCCACCACCGAAAAACCGCGCAGTATTGACGATGATTTTCAACTGCGCGGGAATTTGATCGACCTGCGCGATGCCACCCTGTTTGAGCGCGAACCGCAGGCAATTCTGCGAATGTTTTATGTGATGGTGCGCAACGAAAACATCACCGGCATCTATTCCACCACGCTGCGCCAGTTGCGCTACGCGCGACGCCACCTGAAACAACCGCTGTGTCAAATTCCGGAAGCACGCGAAACCTTTATGGCGATCCTGCGACACCCCGGCGCGGTGAAACGCGCGCTGGTGCCGATGCATCGCCATAGCGTTCTGTGGGCCTATACGCCGCTGTGGGGCAATATTGTCGGCCAGATGCAATTTGACCTGTTCCACGCCTATACCGTTGATGAACACACCATCCGCGTGCTGCAAAAGCTTGAGAGCTTTGCCAATGAAGCCACGCGCCCGATGCACCCGCTGTGTGTGGAACTCTGGCCGCGCCTGCCACAACCTGAGTTACTGCTGATGGCGGCCTTACTGCACGATATCGCCAAAGGACGCGGTGGCGATCACTCCATCCTCGGCGCGCAAGATGCGCTGGAGTTTGCCGAACTGCATGGCCTTAATTCTCGTGAAATGCAGTTGGTGGCTTGGCTGGTACGCCATCATCTGCTGATGTCGGTGACGGCTCAGCGCCGCGACATTCAGGACCCGACGGTGATCCAGCAATTCGCGGAAGTGATGCAAAATGAAAATCGCCTGCGTTATTTGGTGTGTCTGACCGTTGCTGACATCTGCGCCACCAACGAGAGTTTGTGGAACAGCTGGAAACAGAGTCTGCTGCGTGAGTTGTTCTTTGCCACCGAAAAACAGCTGCGTCGTGGTATGGAAAACAGTCCCGATTTGCGCGAGCGAGTCCGCCATCACCGCTTGCAGGCGCTGGCGCTATTGCGCATGGAAAACCTCGACGAAGAGCGTTTGCATCATATCTGGAGCCGCTGCCGTGCAGATTACTTCCTGCGTCATACGCCGAATCAGCTGGCATGGCATGCGCGCCATTTAATCGATCATGACCTCAGTAAACCGATGGTGCTGGTCAGCCCGCAGGCCACACGCGGGGGCACTGAAATCTTTATCTGGAGTCCAGATCGCCCTCATCTGTTTGCCGCGGTGGCAGGCGAACTCGATCGCCGTAATTTAAGCGTGCATGACGCACAAATCTTCACCAGTCGTGATGGCATGGCCATGGACACCTTTATTGTTTTAGAGCCCGACGGCAGCCCGCTGGCCGCCGACCGCCATCCGATGATCATGCAGGCGCTGGAGCAGGCGATCACCCAAACCGAATGGGTACCACCGCGCACACGCCGCCAGTCGGCACGCCTCAAACACTTCAGTGTGGATACCGAAGTGAATTTCCTGCCAACGCACACCGACCGGCGGAGTTATCTGGAATTGGTGGCGCTGGATCAGCCAGGTTTGCTGGCGCGTGTGGGTGAAGTGTTTGCCGATCTGGGCGTGTCACTGCACGGTGCGCGCATCAGTACGATTGGCGAACGGGTTGAGGATCTTTTCATCCTGGCGGACAGCGAGCGACGCGCACTTGATGTAGAAATGCGCAATGTGCTGAAAGAGAGGTTGACAGAGGCCCTTAATCCAAACGATAAACTGTGACCTACCCGTCATCATTCAAACTGTAGGCGCGTTGGCTCTCCTCGCTCGGCCTGGTCACATACTGATGTATGCTCCCAGGCACTCGCTGCGTGGCCGCCTTCCTACAGCCTGAATGATTTAGGGTAGGCAATAAATTACTCATGTCCGAATTTACGGACATTCCGCTATGACAGACTCAGGAATTAAATATGCAACAGTTACAGAGCGTTATCGAATCTGCCTTTGAGCGCCGCGCCGACATCACGCCTGCCAGCGTAGACAGCGCGACCCGTGAAGCCATC
This sequence comes from Pantoea sp. CFCC18177, assembly GCF_059412425.1. Taxonomy (NCBI): domain Bacteria; kingdom Pseudomonadati; phylum Pseudomonadota; class Gammaproteobacteria; order Enterobacterales; family Erwiniaceae; genus Pantoea; species Pantoea sp. CFCC18177. Next base: position 208,746 of record NZ_JBNBPL010000006.1, on the reverse strand, counting down.
GAACAGGTTATCGGCCTGCTGGATAGCGGTGAGCTGCGCGTGTCTGAAAAGATCAACGGCGAGTGGGTAACGCATCAGTGGCTGAAGAAAGCAGTGCTGCTGTCTTTCCGCATCAATGACAACCAGGTCATTGATGGCGCTGAAACCCGTTTCTACGACAAAGTGCCAATGAAGTTTGCCAACTGGGATGAAGCTCGCTTCAAAAATGCCGGCTTCCGTGTTGTTCCTCCAGCAGCCGTGCGTCAGGGCGCATTCATTGCACGTAACACCGTACTGATGCCTTCGTACGTCAACATCGGCGCTTACGTTGATGAAGGCACCATGGTGGATACATGGGCAACCGTGGGTTCCTGTGCACAGATCGGTAAAAACGTCCACCTGTCTGGCGGCGTGGGCATCGGCGGCGTACTGGAGCCACTGCAGGCTAACCCAACCATCATCGAAGATAACTGCTTCATCGGTGCACGCTCTGAAATCGTTGAAGGCGTTATCGTCGAAGAAGGTTCAGTGATCTCAATGGGCGTCTACATCGGCCAGAGCACCAAAATCTACGATCGCGAAACCGGCGAAGTGCATTACGGTCGCGTACCAGCAGGTTCTGTGGTGGTTTCAGGTAACCTGCCATCAAAAGACGGCAGCTACAGTCTGTACTGCGCCGTGATCGTGAAGAAAGTGGACGCGAAAACCCTGGCAAAAACCGGCATCAACGAGTTGCTGCGTACCATCGACTAAACTTTCGCACAGGTATAACCTCCTGCCAACGGGTCCGTATTCGGGCCCGTAATTTTTTGTTTACACTCAGATGACAATTACCTGTTTCGCGCCGCGAATTAACAGGTGCGTTTATTTTTCAAACAGTTCATAATCCGCGCCAGTTAACTCCGGTCGCGCACTGTTCATCCCGGTTTTTGTGTCTACAGTTGATTAAGTATGCCGTAAGCGTTCCGGTTGCCGCGTTTTTTGCTGCATCCCGAATGATGATGATAGTCCTGCGCGCTCACCCACTCTTAGATGGAATATAAACGCTATGTACGACAACCTGAAAAGCTTAGGTATCAGCAACCCTGACGACATCGACCGTTACAGCCTGCGTCAGGAAGCCAGCAACGACATTCTGAAAATCTACTTCCGCAAAGACAAAGGTGAATTCTTCGCCAAAAGCGTGAAATTCAAATATCCACGTCAACGTAAAACCGTTGTCGCTGACCACACCAGCCAGGGTTATAAAGAAGTTCAGGAAATCAGCCCGAACCTGCGCTATGTGATCGACGAGTTGGATCAGATTTGCCAGCGTGACCAGGTTGAAGTGGATCTGAAACGCAAAATTCTCGCGGATCTGCGCCACCTGGAAAACGTGGTGTCGAATAAAATCGCTGAAATCGAGTCAGATCTTGATGAATTAACCCGTAACGGTCGTTAATTCCTGCCACGATTATCAAGGCCAGCCTATGCTGGCCTTTTTGTTTGCTGAAATCAGTCTCTTCTTAGTCTCCCCGCGCTTTCTGAATCCCTGATGCCTGGTTACTATTGGTCTATGTCTGACTTCCGGTATGACTATGACAATGCAATTTGCAGCTATCACCTCCGGCCAACGCGGCCTTGATATCCATATTGCCAGTGACCTCGCGCGCAAAATCTTGTCTGGAACACTGAAAGTCGGTGATGTCCTTCCCAGCGAAGTCGAGTTATGCGGTCGGTTTGGCGTTAGCCGCACTGCGCTGCGTGAAGCACTTAAACTGCTCTCGTCCAAAGGTTTACTGGAATCTCGCCCCAAACTCGGCACGCGTGTGCGTGAGCGCGCCCATTGGAATTTACTCGATGTGCAGTTGCTGGAGTGGATGGAAGGGATTGAATCGACGGAAGAGATGTATCAGCAATTTTTGGCATTTCGCCAGGTTATCGAACCGCAGGCAACGCGGCTGGCCGCCCTGCACGCTACGCATGATCAACGTGTTGAGTTATCGCATTTGTTCCGCGAAATGAGCGCGGTTTGCGCCGCCCAACCTTTTGACCTGGTGCGCTGGCTGGAAGCAGACAGTGCCTTTCATCGTCTTATTTTCCACGCCACGGATAACTGCTTCTTTACGCCGTTCGGCAATTTGCTGGCGACCACCTTTAAATGTTTCTTCACCTGGCCGACCAGCGCACAAGAGATCTTTCTCGACGAGCACCGCAAAATCTATGAGGCGATCATGATGGGTGATGCTGATGCCGCCCAGCAGGCGTCCACCGTTTTAATGCTTCACAGCCCACGCACGCCCACCTCTTAAGGCTGCCGCGGCAACGACAATAGCCAGGTGTCACGCTGCGCCTGCATCACCGCACCCTTGAAGTGGATGTTTCGGGAAGCGACCAGCTTGCGTGGTCGATCCAGCGTTGGTAACGATGGCTCTTCAGACTGTTATCCGCCAGCGACAACAGCGGAATCATCCTGACGCTCACCCGGTCACGATTTTTCCACGGCCAGGGTTTACGGTCATCGCTGTAGGGTGCCATGTAATCCAGTGCATCGATCAGTGAACCGCCCTGCTGATGGTAATGCCACAAATCTCCCGCCCCACTTCGCTGCACCAGCTGCGCCACACTGGTCAACGCTTGCAGATTGAAATAGCTGTAATGGAAAGAGCGCGTGCGCGCCAGTTCAAATGGCTGGGTGCCGTCCGCACGGATCTGCCCATCAATTTTTTGCCGTGTCAGTGCAGCCATCTGCTTAATCACCTCAGGCTGCTGCAAATACCAGGCAATACCGGCGACCTGCGCAGCGTACCAACTTCCGTGATTGTTGGGCGCATCGCGTTCGCCCTGTGCCAGTTTGCTGTGCTGCAGCCAGTGCAGATAATCACGAAACCAGGCGTGCAGTGCGGCCTGATCCTGCGCTCGCCAGCCGGGGGAATCTTGCAGCAGCAACAGCGCATCCACCACGCGCGTGGCGAAATAGCGCCCATCCAGCACGCCGGTGTGCCTGCCTTGCGCTTTGCCCGGCACACCCTGCGCATAATTGAGGTTGGGGTTCATGCGGGTTGCAGGATCGATAAACCATGTCCGCGCCATGGATTGGGCTTTTGCCGCATAGCGTGTTTCACCGGAAAAATACCAGGCCAGGGTGAGGGTCTGCAGATCGGCAGTAAAGCGCGCCAGACGCACACCATCGCTTTGATCGTTTTTACTGGCAGGATTCACCTCTCCGTCATGGCGAATCCACGGTAAGCCCGCCTCCTTCGCCTTATCCGGCCACCAGTAAGCACTCAGGCTGAGATAATCATGTCGCGATCCGCTGGGCGGCAACATCCCTTTTTGCGTAACGGACGGGTTTGGCTGGTGCAGGGCGCGGTCGGCCGCGTGCTGCAACTGCTGCCACGCGGCGAAAGTCTGAGGAGCCGCGCTTTTGCTGTGCAGTGCATCTCGCGCCTGCTGCAGCTGCTCGCCTGATAAGAATGCCAGCACCGGCGTCTGTGCCCGGCAAGACACCGCGATCGTCAAACCCAGCAGTAACCAAAGCGTCCGCGACATCAATGCATGCATCACCCTCTCCCAACCGCTGCTATTACTTAACTTTGCTCATCCAGTTGCAATGCAACGTACAGCAATAAACGATCGTCGAAATTACCCAGATTCAACCCGGTCAGCTCGGAAATACGGTTGAGGCGATATTCCAGCGTGTTGCGATGAATAAACAGCGCCCGCGCAGTGGCACTGGGTTGCACATTATGGTTGAACCACGCCACCAGGGTGCGGCGCAGCAATCCATTGTTGTCATTGGTTTTCAGCTTCGCCAGCGGCCGCGCCAGTTCGTTAGCTTGCCATCCGCCACGTAAACTATCCAACAACACGGGTAATACCAAATCCTGATAGAAAAAGCTGCGCTGTTCCGGCATACGCTGCTTGCCCACCATCATGGTGGTGCGCGCGGTGCGGTAGGATCGTGCGATGCTGCCAGGACCAGTGAAAAAATTACCCAGCGCGATGCGCATCCGCACCTGGCCGCTCTCTTTCATACGTTGCAGCAGTTGGTCGACACGCCGCCGATGATCGTCCTGATCGTAACGCCCATGCGCATTTAGAGCCGGTTTCAGCACCACCATCTCGGTGAGTGAGACGATGGCAATGAGATTGTCACGATCGGGCGTGGTGAGCAGCGTTTGCAACTGCTGCAATTCAGACATCGCACTATCAACGCCGAGTTGGCCGCTGTCCACTTCCACCACCGCCACCACGCGCGGTTGATTGAGATCGATCCCCAAACGCTGCGCCCACTCGTTTAACGCGGGCGAGAGCGTCTCACTGCGAATCAGGTTGAGCACTAACTCCTCACGCAGGCGGCTATCTTGCGCCAGCATATGCAGCAATCGCGCTTGTTCCAGCATCATTTCTGCCGTCATACACACCAGTTCACCGTAGTGACGTAGCGCCGCGGGTTGCCCGGTCAAACCAATCACGCCGACAATGCCGCCATCGATACGCAGAGGCAGATTAATACCCGGCCGCACGCCGTGCAGATGTTTAGCCACGGCTTCGTCGATGTCCACCACCCTTCCCTGTGATAGCACCAGCAGCGCACCTTCGTGCAATTCGCCAATACGCTCGCGATCGCCGCTGCCAATAATGCGGCCGCGCGCGTCCATCACATTGACATTGCTGTCAATAATTTGCATGGTGCGGGCAACAATATCCTGAGCCAGTCGCGCATCGAGATGATAGGTGGCCATCAATAGCTCCATAGATAAAGAGGAACTGACAGAATACGCATCCCCACCACGCCTGACATTGTGCAACTGCACATAGCCGGATGGATAATGCGGGAATTGAGGCGAGCGTCACATTGCGACACGGACATCTGCACAATTTGATACAAAGCATCGTGGTACTAATGCTAACCGCGGGGCGGGATCATAACGAAAAAAGGCGAGCCGAAGCTCGCCTGTGATTAACAACGTAAAACCTTACTGCATCAGCAGATAAAGGCTGCTGTCGCCGCGCTGCACGTTCAATGCCAGCACGGATGGCTTGGTATCGAGGATTTTGCGCAGTTCACCGAGGTTCGCGATGGCCTGCTGGTTGACGCCCATGATCACGTCACCTTTCTTCAGACCAATTCGCGCCGCCGCACTGCCCGCCTTCACGTTATCGACTCGCACGCCCTTCTGACCATTGCTATCGACATTGCTCAGGTCGGCACCTTCAATACCGGTGTAAATGGTGGCCGACTGCACTTTTTCCTGCGAGCTCTGCTGGAGTTCTACCGTGATATTCACGGGTTTGCCATCACGCAGCAGGCCCAGTTGCAGTTTGGTTCCCACTGGCAGTGAACCGACTTCGGCACGCAGCGCCGCAAAGCTGGTCAACGGTTTACCATTCATCGACACCACAACATCACCGGCTTTCACACCCGCTTTTGCTGCCGCAGAGTTTGGCAACACCTGGCTGACGAAAGCACCGCGCTGCGCATCGACTTTCATCGCTTTCGCCAGTTCGGAGTTCAGCTCGGTGCCCATGATACCCAGTTCACCGCGTTTCACCTGGCCGTACTCGATCATCTGTGCGGTGAGGTTTTTCACCATCGCACTTGGGATCGCGAAGCCGATACCGATGTTACCGCCATCCGGTGCGAGGATCGCGGTGTTAATCCCGATCAATTCACCGTTCAGATTCACCAGCGCGCCACCGGAGTTACCGCGGTTGATCGCTGCATCGGTCTGGATAAAGTTTTCATAATTTTCGACGTTCAAGCCGCTACGGCCCAATGCCGACACGATGCCGGAGGTGACCGTTTCACCGAGTCCGTAAGGGTTACCGATCGCCACGGTGTAATCGCCTACGCGCAGATCGTCAGAATCGGCGATCTTAATGGCGGTCAGATTCTTGGCATCCTGCAGCTGGATCAGTGCGATATCCGATTGCGGATCTTTACCAATCACTTTGGCGTCATAACGACGACCATCACTCAACTGCACCTGAATTTTGGTGGCGTTGTCGACTACGTGGTTGTTGGTCACCACATAGCCTTTATCCGCGTTGATGACTACGCCCGAACCCAGCGCACGGAATTTCTGCTGCTGCGTATTGGCTCCGCCGTCACCACCACCCTGGCTGCCATCACCGCCGCCCTGGCACATTGGCGAGCTTTGGAATGGCGAACCGTCCTGGCAGAATGGCGAATTATCACCAAAGAATTGCTGGAATTGTTGCGGCATCCGCGGTGTTTTCACGGTGGTACTTCCTTCAACGCTGATACTCACCACGGAAGGCATCACTTTTTCCAGCATCGGTGCCAGGCTTGGCAACTGTTGGCTCGAGGAGGAAGCAGATTCCGCCGCGAAAACACTCACAGGGCTCAATGCCATGCCCAGACTAAGCGCCAGCGCACTTAACATTAAGGTGCTTTTTTTCATTTGTCTGTGTCTCTCTAAGATTTACGGCCAGACCATTGCTGTGGTCGTGATGGTGAGATTAAGTTTTTAGCGCGAAGTTCCTAATGAAGTTTTGGGCAAAGGTAAAAATTTATTCTTCATCTTTACAAAACTCGGATTATTCCACCGCCATTAAACGACGATATTCATCCCACGCATAATTATCTGTCATACCGCTGATATAGTCCTGAATCAGCCGCGAACGATAATAGCGTTCCCATAACAAGCGTTGATATTTATGTTCGACGATAAGCGCGCGCATCTGCTGTTGATACGCTTTGCGATGTTTTCCGGAGAGTTTATGAAACAGTCGCGTCTCGATAGGATGCTTAGGGAGAAAATCATCGTTCATCAGCGTGGTAAACTGCTCGTAATCCAGCAACATCAATGACTGATATATTTCCAGCAGCCCTTTAATCACGCGATAACCCTGTAATTCCAGCTGCTCAACTTCAGGGTGATTAAAGACTTGCTGACGTGCCACAGTTTTAAATAGCTTCAACAATCGGCCTTCATCGCCATCATCTTCCAGCAAAGCGTGGTTAAAGCTGCCCTCGTAAATAGCAGGCAAATTATCCACAAAGCGGCGAACCGCATGACTCACCAAGACATTTTGTACATTAACGCGTAACGACATAAAAAACTGATCGCTGATACTGCGGCGTTTTTTCTGATTCGCTTCTTTCCAGGCTTCACCGACCGTGCGACTAAAGGCATCGCCACTATTTACCGGGCCCCAGGCGTTGAGTAAATATTTATATAGGGTTTCAACATCAAAAATATCTTTCTCAACGGCATCATCCAGATCGGCAATGCAATAGGAGATATCATCGGCGGCTTCCATTATCCACGTCAGTGGGAAGCGATGATGTTCAGCCATATTGGTCGCCGCACGCAGCTCGGCAACATATTCGCGTTCAGATAAATAGAAACCCGGCTTCTTCATTAATACGCTAAATTCAGCCGGCTTATCGCCCTGCCACCATGCGGGGGCGGTATATTTCAGGATGCAGGCGACCTGGGCATAGCTCAGATTAAGTTGCAGCAGCGTATGCACCAGACGAATCGCTTGTGCATTACCTTCGAAGTGGCACAAATCCTGACGAATCATTGCATTCAGCTGGTCAAAATCTGCTCGCTGAATATCATCAGCAACGCCCGCCACCAGCGGATCCACCAGTTCAGCAGGCAGGTTATCATCGAACCAGTCATTAATCGCCGCTTCGCCGAAGTGACCAAATGGCGGGTTACCGACGTCATGAAGCAGGCAAGCCATCTCTATCAGGCTTTCAAATGCCCCTTCAAACTCATCCAGACCATATTTTGCCAACCCACCGCCTTGAGTCTTCAGGGCTTGCAGAATCTCTTTAGTGATGTAGCGCCCGGTTTGCTGTACTTCCAGCGAGTGAGTCAAACGCGAACGCACGGCGGCATTGCGCTCCAGGGGAAATACCTGGGTTTTTTGTTGCAGGCGGCGAATAGCCGCAGAGTTAATAATGCGCCCGCGGTCGCTTTCAAAGTGACGCGTAATAAAGTATTCGCCTTCCGGATCTTTGCGACTGGTATAAGGGCGGGTAAAACTGATCTTCTTCCTGAAATTGATCGTTGCCATCATGACCCCTTATTTTTTGGTGAATTCATCCTCAGTCAGCCATGGTAGACTATGCCTCACTTTTGAGGTTTACATCCATCATTACAGCGAGATTCTTTATGAAAGCAGGCATTATTGGCGCGATGGAGCAGGAAGTTACCCTGCTGCGTGACAAAATCGAAAACCGTCAGACCCTGACGCTCGCCGGCTGCGAAATTTACACCGGTACGCTGAACGGTGTTGAGGTGGCTCTGCTGAAGTCAGGTATTGGTAAAACCGCAGCCGCACTCGGCACGACTCTGCTGCTGCAGCTGTGCAAACCGGATTTCATCATCAACACCGGTTCAGCGGGCGGTTTAGCGCCAACCCTGAAAGTGGGCGATATCGTGGTATCAGATGAAGTGCGTTATCACGATGCCGATGTCACCGCATTCGGATACGAACCGGGCCAGATGGCCGGTTGCCCTGCGGCATTCGCCGCTGACGAGAAGTTAATTGCTGCTGCTGAACAGGTCATTAAACAGCTGGACCTCAACGCCGTGCGCGGCTTGGTGGTCAGCGGTGATGCCTTTATCAACGGTGCTGAGCCGTTGGCGCGCATTCGTCATACTTTCCCGCAGGCGATTGCGGTAGAGATGGAAGCCACGGCAATTGGCCATGTTTGCCACCAGTTCAAGGTGCCATTTGTGGTAGTACGCGCAATTTCAGACGTGGCAGATAAAGAGTCCCACCTGAGCTTCGATGAGTTCCTGGTCGTGGCGGCGAAGCAATCTTCCCTGATGGTAGAAAATCTGCTGGCACAACTGGCGCGTGGCTAAGTATTGGCTGCTCGGGCTATTGCTGATTGGCAATAGCCTGCTTGCCGCAGTTCCTCGCGTTATTACCCTCGCCCCGCATCTTACTGAACTCGCTTTTGCCGCAGGTATAACGCCCGTAGCGGTCAGTGCGTATTCGGATTACCCCGCCCAAGCCACTTCGCTTGAGCAGGTGGCGAACTGGCAAGGGATCAAGGTGGAACGCATCCTGCAACTGAAGCCGGATGTGGTGTTGGCATGGCGTGGCGGCAACCCGCAACGGCAAATCGAACAACTGCAACGATTGGGTATTAAAGTCGAGTGGATTGATCCACAAACCATTGATCAAATGATCGATGCGCTGGCCGCGTTACAGCAGTGGAGCCCGCAACCCAATCAGGCTGTCTCCGCCGCGCAAGCACTGCGCGAGCAGGAGAACGCCCTGCGCAAACAGTATCAGCGCCAGGCACCTACGCCGCTGTTTATGCAGTTTGGTCAGCAGCCGCTGTTTACCGCTGCGCGGAATACCCTGCAAAACGACGTGATCACCTTATGCGGCGGCAAGAATATCTTCGCCGATAGCAGCGTGAGTTGGCCGCAGGTGAGTCGTGAGCAGGTGCTGGCTCGTCATCCGCAGGCGATAGTGATTGGCGGTGACAAGGCTCAGGCCGCGAATATCGTGAAATTCTGGCAGCCTCAACTGGCGGTTCCGGTATTGGCTATTCACGATGACTGGCTAAGTCGGCCGGGTCCACGTATCTTGCTGGCAGCAAAACAGCTGTGCCAGGATTTACATCCGGTGAAAAATAACACCAATTAAGACTAAAGATTCGGCAAAAATTGTCGAAAATCAAAATACAAGGCACGGTAGCCACGTATGCTCTGTGCCCTTTTTGCGCTAAGCGCAATTTTGACTTCACCAGGAATTAGACATGACCAGAGCTCTGCTGCTGGCCATAGGACTCGTGATGGCTGTACCTGTTGGTGCGGCGACGTCAACAGGTTCTATTGCCGTCACGCTGACCTTGTTCTCTCGTTGCGATATTTCGCGTCAGAATGAGCAAACGTTGCCATCGATTGATTGCGGGCGTCATTTCAGCGCACAGCCGCGCGTCACAGAAAGCATATTGAAAAAGAGTGCTAAACGGCAGGTGGCGTCACGATTAGTGACCGTTGAATGGTAGTGTCTGACCGCCAGAACGGCGGTCAGAAGCGGTATCAGATGCTGAAGGAAGAGCCACAACCACAGGTGGTTTTTGCATTGGGATTGGTCACGATAAAACGCGATCCCTCCAGACCTTCGGTGTAATCCACAGATCCGCCTACCAGATATTGCAGGCTCATTGGGTCCACCACCAGCGCCACACCCTGTTTCTCAATGGTCATGTCGCCGTCATTCATTTGATCGTCGAAAGTAAAACCGTACTGGAAACCACTGCAACCGCCGCCAGTGATGTACACGCGCAGTTTCAGCTCTGGATTCTCTTCATCCGCAATCAGGTTTTTTACTTTTTTCGCTGCTGCTTCCGTGAATTGCAAAGGCAGTGCTGCTACGTCGTCACTCATCTTATACTCCGGGTAAACGTCCAGGTCAGAAAACAACCTCAATGCCACTATTATCTGCCAGCCGCCCAGTGCAATCAAGTGCCGTGCTTGACACTGAGTGCCGCCTGCGCTGCGTTAAAGTATAGCGTGACTCAGGGCTTTAGCACCGGAGCGCCTTTCACCGCAGCCCGTTCTTCCTTAGAATGGCGCCAGAATTTTTTTCCAGAACAGCAGGAGCCGATCAATGAGTAAGTCAGAAAACCTGTATGCCGAAGCGCAACGCCTAATCCCTGGCGGTGTGAACTCCCCGGTACGTGCCTTTACCGGTGTGGGCGGCGTACCGCTGTTCATCGAACGCGCCGATGGTGCGTATCTGTTTGACGCCGATGGCAAAGCCTATATCGATTATGTCGGTTCATGGGGACCGATGGTGCTTGGGCACAACAATGCCACCATCCGCAATGCAGTGATTGAAGCGGCATCACGCGGCCTGAGCTTCGGTGCGCCGACCGAGATGGAAGTCAAAATGGCGGAGTTAGTGTGTGAGCTGGTGCCAAGCATGGACATGGTGCGTATGGTCAACTCCGGCACTGAAGCCACCATGAGCGCCATCCGTTTAGCGCGCGGTTTTACCCATCGCGATAAAATCATCAAATTTGAAGGCTGCTACCACGGCCACGCGGATTGCCTGCTGGTGAAAGCCGGTTCCGGCGCGCTGACTCTGGGCCAGCCCAACTCGCCAGGCGTACCCGCTGATTTTGCCAAGCACACCCTGACCTGCACTTACAACGACCTCGCCACCGTGCGTGCGGCGTTTGAACAGTATCCAGAGGATATCGCCTGTATCATCGTTGAGCCGGTTGCCGGCAACATGAACTGCATTCCACCGCAGCCAGACTTCCTGCCGGGCCTGCGCGCGCTCTGTGATGAGTTTGGTGCCTTGCTGATTATCGATGAAGTGATGACCGGCTTCCGCGTGGCGCTGGGCGGTGCTCAGGCCTATTACGACGTGACGCCAGACCTGACTTGCCTGGGCAAAATCATTGGCGGCGGCATGCCAGTGGGCGCCTTTGGTGGACGTCGTGATGTGATGGAAGCGTTGGCACCGACCGGTCCGGTTTACCAGGCGGGAACGCTCTCAGGTAACCCGATTGCCATGGCCGCCGGTTTCGCTTGCCTGACGCAGATTGCCCAACCGGGTACGCACAGCACCTTGACCGATCTGACCACTCAGCTGTCTGAAGGTTTGCTGGCGGCGGCTAAAGCAGAAAATATCCCGCTGGTGATCAACCACGTTGGCGGCATGTTCGGTATTTTCTTCACTGAAGCGGACAGCGTGACCTGCTACGCCGATGTGACAAAATGCGATGTCGAGCGCTTTAAGCGCTTCTTCCATCTGATGCTGGCAGAAGGGGTATACCTTGCTCCATCCGCCTTTGAAGCGGGCTTTATGTCGCTGGCGCACAGCCAGGAAGATATTCAGCGCACCATTGATGCCGCACGTCGTAGCTTTGCTAAGCTGTAAGCTTTGGTCGCCATTAATCGCGTAATGCATCTCAGCTAAGCGCTTTCTGGTCGCCATAAATGGCAACCCTACGACGATCGAGCGCGGTTTTCGTAGGGTGCATATTCATACGCACCAAGGCATTGGCAAGCATACATATAAGGGTGCCATATTTCGTAGGGTGCGCATTCATGCGCACTGGTTAGAAATGCGCACCCTATTTATGTTATGCGCGGCGTAACAACCAAATAAAATAGGGCGCACCGAAGAAGGTGGCCATCAGCCCTGCCGGGATTTGATCCGGAAACGCCAGCATTCTGCCGCACCAGTCGGCAAACACCATTAAACCTCCCCCCAGCAAACCTGCCATCAGCACTTGCGGTAGCGCACGACGGAACCCCAGCATACGCACAATATGCGGTGCCATCAGGCCGACAAAACTGAGTGGCCCAATGGTCAGCGTGGCCGTGGCAGTCAAGGCCGCCGCCAGCAACAGCAGGCTCAATCGCGATCCCGTTAACGCCATGCCTGCCGACCGTGCCGTGGCACTGCCCAGCGGCAGCAGCGTTAGCCAGCGGCTGGCCAGAGGTGCCAGAGCAATCAAAATCATCCCCACTACCGCGCTTTGTACCGCCTGCTCAAGACTGATGTTGTAGGTCGAGCCTGAAATCCATGTCAGCAAGCCACTCATACGTGGATCACCGCTGGCCATCAGCACCATTAACAGGGTGACAAAGGCACTGTTCAGCGCCATGCCCGCCAGCAGCATACGTTCGGGCGAGAAGCCACCTCGACTGGCCACCAGCATGATGATCAGCAGCGTCAGGGCGGCTCCCAACGCACCTGCAGGCAGCAACCACGCCACCGCATCACCGGGCACAAAGAACATCATCACCACGGCACCGCATGCTGCCCCTGAGCTAATGCCTAACACTTCCGGGCTCGCCATTGGGTTACCGGTGAGACGCTGAATCAACGCGCCCGCCACGCCCAGCATCATCCCGACTACCAGCGCGGCCAGCACGCGCGGCACACGCCACGGCAGCAGCTGATGCAACATCTCGCCGCTGACCCACGTCCAGCTGTGCGCATCGCGGCCAAACGTCAGAGCGACAGCGCCCAACAGCGCCAGCATCGCCACGCCAAACAGACACCAGCGCACGACGTTTTGCCGCTCCGCCGGGACCTTATCCCCCATGTTCATCGCCGGGGGGACTGAACCGGTGCGCAAGCGCGGCAACAACCACAGCAGAATCGGCACGCCAATCAGCGCCGTCGCAGTGCCAGTTGAAACCTCACGCCAGTGGCTGGTGAGCCACAGCACACACTGATCGGCCAACCACAGCAGCAGCGCACCAATCAGTGGTGCGAGTAGCATGCGGCTTAACAAGCGACGGCCTCCCAGCATTTTCGCCAGCAGCGGGGCAAACAGACCGATAAAGCCAATGATGCCCGCCACATTTACCAGCTGCGCACTGAGCAGAATCGCCAGTGCCAGCGCACCGATACGCGCCGCTGACAGTGCCAGGCCAAGATTTTTCGCCACGCCATCGTCCAGCCCCATCAGGGTCAATGGACGTAACAGCGCCAGCGCCACCACAAAGGCCAGCAGCAGGCGCGGCCACAACATTGCCACGTTGTGCCCATCCATCTGATTCAACGCGCCCGTGCTCCACAAGAACATGTTCAGCAGCTGATCATGATTGAAGATGGCAAAGATTTGATTCACTGAACCGGCATAGAGGCTGAGCACCAGCCCGGCAAGGATCAGCGTCACAGGTGACAAACGTTTTCCCCACGCGACACCAAACACCAGCACACCGACCAGCACCGCACCGCCCATCGCCGCAAATTGTTGCGTCAGTTCCCCACCCGGCAGATGCCAAAGCGTGGCGACGGTGATGCCCAGCTGTGCGCCCGACGACACGCCAAGCGTGGTGGGTTCCGCCAGCGGATTACGCAGCACCTGCTGGAACAGCAAGCCCGCTAAGCCGAGGCCCGCCCCGACCAGCAGCGCCAGCGCAAGACGCGATAGCAGACTGTGGTGAAACACCACTTGCTGGATATTGTTGATGTCTGGCGCAATGATCGCCTGTGTCCACTGTGCCGTTGGCAGTGCTTCACTCAGGTTGATATAGGTTAACGCCAGTGCCAGTAAACACAGGCTACTCAGCAGCGCGACAGGAAAAAGACGATGGCGCATCATTGCGACTCCAGCGCGTGTTCCAGCACGCGAATAAACTTCAGCGCCGAATAGGTCGCGCCGTAATACCACACTGCAGGCACGCGCTGGAAACGGCCAGCACGGATAAACGGCAGCGCCTGCCACAGCGCCGTTTTCATCACGCGCTGCATATCGCGGTCGTTATCGTGATCGAAGCAAATGACCTGCACGTCGCCCACGTTAGCCAAACGTTCAAGCCCGACTACCGCGCTGCCCCAGAAGTTGGTTTCACCGTGCCAGGCGTTGGTCAGGCCAAGGATCTCCATCACTTCCAGGAACAGGCTATTGGCGCCAAAGGTAATGGCGTGACGGCTGTCCATCAGTGACATCAATAATATCGGGCGACTCGCCCAGGGTTTAAGACGCTCACGCGCCGCCGCGAGCTGCTCATCGAGGTACTGCAGATGCTGCACCGCTTGCTCTTCTCGCCCCAGTCGTGCGCCCAGTGCATGCAACGAATTGCGCGCCGTGGTTAACGGTTTACCGTCACCGCTATTGAGATCAAAACCCATAGTGGGCGCAATGCGTTGCAGCTTATCCAGCGCCGGACCGTAGCCGTTGGAATGCAAAATCAGTGAAGGTTGCAGCTGCGTCATCAACTCCAGATTGGGTTCGGTACGCAAGCCAAGATCGATGGTGTTAGCGGGCAGCTGCGGCTCGCCCACCCAAATCCTGTAGTTACGCACATCGGCCACACCCAGCGGTGCCACGCCGAGCGCCATCATCAATTCAACGGGTAACCATTCCAGCGCCAGAATCCTTTGCAGATCGGGCTGAGACGCGTGCAAGGGCGCTACATTCATCAGGGGCGAAAGTGCCAGCGCCGTCAGTAAGCGACGACGGGAAATGTCAAACATGGCGAGGCCTCAGTAAACGAAACTGACGGGCGCACCGCCCTGGGGATGAGGCAAAATGCCCATCGGAATCCCGTAGATATTGCCCAGCACATCGGCCTGCATAATCACCTCGGGTCCACCCTCAGCAATCATCTCACCGCCGCGCAATGCCACCAGACGATCGCAGTAACGTGCTGCCATGTTGATGTCGTGCAGTACCGCGATCACCGTTAACCCGCGCTCACGGCTCAGGCGCTGAATCAATGCCAGCACATCAACCTGATGGGCGATATCCAGCGCAGAGGTGGGTTCATCCAGCAGCAGACAACGGCTATTTTGCGCCACCAACATCGCTAACCAGGCACGCTGACGCTCGCCGCCAGACAGGCTGTCCACCAGCCGTCCCGCGAAAGGTTTCAACCCCACCAGCGTAATCGCCTCTTCCACGCGGTCACGGTCTTCCTGGCCATAACGCCCCAGCGCGCCATGCCAGGGATAACGACCAATCGCCACCAGTTCGCGCACCGTCATGCCTTCCGCAGCAGGTAACTGTTGCGGTAAATACGCCACCTGACGCGCAAAATCTTTGCTGCCCCAGTGATCGACCGCCTCGTCATTCAACAGCACCCGGCCTTCACTCGCTGCATGATGACGCCCAAGCATTTTCAACAGCGTGGATTTACCCGAACCGTTATGACCAATCAGCGCCGTGACTTTGCCCGGTGCGAAGGTCAGCGAGAGGGGCTGCAACAGCGTGCGCCCAGGCACGCGAAAGCTGACGTTATCCAGCGTGAAGGTGGTTTCTGCGTGGTGCGGATGCTGCATGGTAATCCCTGGTTGATTAATTCATTGCACATCGAATTCTGTAGAGGCGGCCCATGAGCCGCCTCTTGGTACGTCTGAGGGCGACCTGAAGGCCCCCCTAACTCTTGTGGTTAGAAACGGAAGGTCGCCGTACCGACGATCTGACGCTCAGCGCCCCAGTAGCAAGCGTAATCACGATAGCAGCTGGCAACGTATTCACGGTCGAACAGGTTGTTGATGTTCACACCCACGGTTGAACCCGGCAGGCCGAAACGACCGAGGTCATATTTTAGCGCTGCGTCCACTGTGGTGTAACTCGCCACCGCAAAGTTCTGATTGGCGTTATCTCCGCTTGCGTACAAGCCTTGGCTTTCACCGACATAACGCACACCTGCACCCAAGGTCACACCAGACAATGCGGTTTCATGGAAGGTGTAGTCACCCCATAACGATGCCATATGCTTCGGCACCTGCACCGGCGTTCTGCCTTTAAGCACTGTATCTTCGGTGTATTCCGCATCGGTGTAAGTGTAAGACGCCGTCATGTTGATGTTGGCGTTCAAGGCCGCTTTCGCTTCCAGCTCAACACCGCGCGAACGAATTTCACCGCTCTGTACGCTGAAGTTAATATTGTTCGGGTCTGGCGTCAGGTTCTTGGTTTTCGTCAGCTGATAGATCGCCCCCGTAATCACAATTGGACGATCTTTCGGAACGTATTTCACCCCAGCTTCATACTGCTTCGCACGGGAAGGGTCGAAGGTTTCACCGCTGGCGGTGGTACCCGCCGTTGGGATAAACGATTCGCTGTAGCTGAAGTACGGCGCAATACCGTTATCAAAGACGTAGTTCAAGCCGCCACGCCAGGTAAAGGCCTGGTCATGGTTCTTCTCTTCGGTGTTGCCATTGCGATTCAGTGCTGAAGTCATCGCATAATCGTAACGACCACCTAAAGTCAGCACCCAGCGGTTCCACTCCATTTGATCTTGAGTGTAGAGACCGGTTTGCTCTTGACGATTCAGATACTGATAAGGGAATGGCGTGCCAATGATGGCATCGTTACCGTACTGAGGATTAATCGCACTGATTGGGGAGGCTGAGCCAAATGCCGCATCAATATCATTACGGGTGCGCTGATAATCCACCCCCATCAGCAGAGTATGGTCCACCGCACCGGTGCCAAATTTAGCCTGTGCCTGAGTATCTACCGCAAATTGATTCAGTTTCTCATCAGAAACCGCTGAACCACGGGTAATTTCATTAGTCGCGGAGTTAAAGCCATTACCGTAAATACTGCGATAATTGGTTCTTAAATCCGCATAGCGCAGGTTTTGGCGCACTGTCCAGGTGTCGTTAAAGCTGTGCTCGAAGTTGTAGCCCACCATTTTGGTATTACGCGAGATCTTGTTGCTGTCTTCGCCTTCATCAAAATTGGTCGGCAACTTATAGCTGCTGCCATCCGGACGCGTGATCCCTACAACGGTGCCCTGACGTGGCAGCCAGCCGTAATAACCGGTTTCAGGCTCGTTCTGGAAGTAGGTCAGCAGGTCAAAACGGGTATTGGCATCTGGGCGCCAGCTGAACGAAGGCGCGATGGTGTAACGCTTCTCTTTGTTCATCTCCTGCTGCGCATCGGCGCTGCGGGCTAAGCCGGTCAGTCGATAGCTGTAAACGCCGTCATCATCCAGCGAACCACCAAAATCAAAACCGGTTGAGAACAGGTTGTCGGTGCCCATCTGGAACTGCACTTCGCGCAGCGTTTCCTGCGTGGGTCGCTTGCTCACCAGCGACACCACGCCGCCTGGGTTACTTTTGCCATACAGAACAGAAACCGGACCACGCAGCAGCTCGGCGCGCTCCAGGAAGTAAGGATCGATAGCGAACTCAGAGTAGTTATCACCCTGCAATTTCAGGCCATCAAGATATTGGTTGGTGTTGGTTTCACTGAAGCCACGAATCGACAGTGCATCGATTACATCAGAGCTGCCACGGTTGCCGGTCAACACACCAGGCGTGTAGTTGAACGCACCTTTAACGCTGGTGACGGCATGCATTGCCATCTCTTCCTGCGTCACCACCGACACAGACTGCGGGTTCTTCTCAATCGGGGTATCGGTTTTGGTGCCGGTCGCACTGTGTTTGGCGGCAATGGTCGGTGCCGGGCCCCACGCGCTTTCCTGCGCGACGGTGTTACCGCCATTGGCAGTGACCACCACGGTATCTTCTGCCACCGCCTGTGCGCTCAGCGTGCCCAGTGTTAAAGAAATCAATAAAGCGAGCGGACGACGGGAAGTCGCAGCACGTGCAGAACAAGGATTGGAATTTCGCGCATTCATAAAAGGATCTCTCAAAAAAGGGAACAATGCAGGCGAATGAAAACGAGAATGATTATTAGACGCACGGATTTTAGGCGAAGTCCGGCAAGATCCGCAAGATGTAATGCCTGATGGCGGTGCGTTTGCGACCAGATCGTGCATGTCCATGATCGCGATTAATAAATCGCAGACACGAAAAAGGGCGCCGAAGCGCCCTGTGGTTTATACAGCTAACTACTTGCTGCCAAACATATCCTTGATCCAACCCGCTACGCCGTCAGCGTCTTTCTGCTCATCCTGCGGCTGTTGCTGTGGTTGCTGCTGTTGTTGCTGCTGGACCTGTTGCTGTTGAATTTGCTGTTGCTGCTGTTGGCAAAGCGCATTGGCATCCAGTGTCCACACCGGCATTGAACGCCAGGTGCTGCTGCCCGAACCGCAAACAAAGTTACCGGCAGAATCGACGTTCATCTGCGTGATATCTTCTGGCGGGGTCAGCTGCAGTGGCATCGGTGCCTGGTTATCGAGATAGCGACGATAAATCTGCATCGCACCGCTCGCACCATACAGCTTCGAGCTTTGGTTGTTGTCGCGGCCCACCCACGTGATCGCCACTTCTTTGCCATCGATACCAGCAAACCAGCTGTCGATCAGGTCATTGGTGGTACCGGTTTTCCCGGCCAGATGAGCATTCGGGTAACGCGCACCAATCGCCCGCGCCGTACCGTGATCCACCACCTGCTGCATCCCGTACAAGGTCAGATACGCCGCCTGCGCTGGCTCGACACGCTGGGCCTGCGGGAAGCTCTGATACAACACCGTGCCATCTTCTGCGATCACCGAACGCACCGCTGACAGATCGGCACGGTTACCGCCGCTGGCAATCGACTGGAACGCCTGAGCCGCTTCAATCGGCGTCAGGTTCAGCGCACCCAGCAACATCGCTGGCACCGGGTTGAGCTGATCTTTGCCCACGCCCAGCTTGGTCCAGGTATCGACAACCGAAGCCAGCCCCAGCGTCATCCCCAGGTTTACGGTCGGGACGTTCATTGAGTTAGTGAGCGCATCCACCAGCATCACTTTTCCGCTGAAACGCTTATCGTCATTCATCGGCTTCCAGACAGAACCGTTTGGCTGCTTCAGCGCAATCGGTTCATCCGCCAGCCAGGTGTTGAGACGATAGCTGTTCGGCTGACTCAACGCGGTAAGATAGGTGGCTGGCTTAGCCAGTGAACCAATCGAGCGTCGCGCCTGCAGTGCACGGTTGTATCCAGCAAACTGCGGATCGGCACCACCGACCATGGCGCGCACTTCGCCGCTGAAGCGGTCCACTACCACCATCGCCGTTTCCAGATCCTTCAGACCGCGCTGTTTTTTCAGCGCTGGAATACCTTCTTCCACCGCTTTTTCAGCCGCATCCTGTGAGATCGGATCCAGCGTGGTGAAGATCTTCACGCCGGACATATCTTTCACTTTATCGCCCAGTTTGGCCTGCAGTTCGTTGCGTACCATCTGCATAAACGCAGGCTGAGGGGTGATGACTCCACCTTTCGGCTGCACCCCCAGCGGACGTGCCGAGAGCATGTCGTACAGCTCCTGGTCGATGACGTTCTGCTGTTGCAGCAGGCGCAGTACCAGATTACGACGCTCCAGCGCCAGTTTCGGGTTGCGCCACGGGTTATACAGCGAAGCCCCTTTCACCATGCCGACCAGCATCGCCTGCTGATCGAGGCTCAGTTCATCCACCGGACGCCCGAAGTAGTACAGACTCGCCAGCGGGAAGCCACGGATCTGATCGTTACCCGCCTGGCCGAGGTAAACCTCGTTGAGGTAAAGCTCAAGGATGCGATCTTTGCTGTAACGCGCATCCATAATCACGGCCATGTAGGCTTCACGCGCTTTACGCCACAGTGAACGCTCATTGGTCAGGAACAGGTTTTTCACCAGCTGTTGCGTCAAGGTACTGCCGCCCTGCACCGCTTTACCCGCCGTGATGTTGGCGAGGAACGCGCGGCCAATCGAGTAAGGGCTGATGCCATCATGCTCGTAGAAGTGGCGGTCTTCGGTGGCAATCAGCGTGCTGACCAGCAAATCAGGGAAGCCCGCGCGCGGCACAAACAGGCGCTGCTCACCGTTCGGTGACTGCAACATGGTGATCAAACGCGGATCGAGGCGGAAGAAGCCAAAATCACGTCCGGTATCAAGGTTTTTAATCTCGCTCAGTTCGTTATTGCTGAACGTCAGACGCGCATTGATCTGCCCCTCTTTGCTGTCCGGGAAATCAAACGGACGACGCAGCAGGTCAATGGTATTGCCTTTAACACTGAACTCACCCGGACGGGTAATGCGCGACACTTCGCGATACTGCGTGCCTTCCAGCAGCGCAATCATCTCTTTTTTGTCGTACGACATCCCCGGTTCAAGGCTTACCATACGGCCGTAAACGGCGGCAGGCAGTTGCCACACTTTACCGTCGATGCGGCTGCGGATTTCTGAGTCGAGATAGACGCCCCAGGCAGCCATCACCACAACAAAGACCAGGAAGAGCTTGATCAGCCAGCCTAACCAACGACGTTTGCCGCGTGGCGGACGTTTTCCTTTACCTTTACCTTTTGCTGGCACCGGCGCACTCTCCTCATCATCTTCGTCAAAATCGTCCTGATCGATATCATCATCAAGTTCCCTGCGGCGACCCCGACGCGCAGTGCTGCGCGGCGGCTTTGGCGCTTTTCCTTTACGCCCAATAGGTTCGCGATCGTTCCCAGACATGCTTTTATTCTCCAGGCATAGCTACGGCTGCGGCCGTTACTCTATATACTTCATACTTCGATTTGCAGGTGCGTTGGCTGCTCTCGCTCACCCGAATCACTTAAATAAGTAAGCTCATCGGGATTCTCTCGTTTACCGCCTTCCTGCAAATCGAATTATTTAGTCTACAACTGCTTTCTCGTGCTGCGCATGGCAGAACCCTCTGAATTCGATCCACAGAGTGTCACGATGAAAATTTCTTGGTTCGCCTTGTCGGCAAGGCGTTGGCCGGATCGTCGGGCCAGAGATGTTTGGGATAGCGCCCTTTCATCTCTTTCTGCACCTCAGGCCAGGCACCTCGCCAGAACGCCGCGAGATCACGGGTGATCTGCAACGGACGCTGTGCCGGTGAAAGCAACTCCAGTACCAGCGGAATACGCCCTTCGGCCACCGCGGGATTTTGTGCCTCACCAAACATCTCCTGAATGCGCACTGCCAGCGCAGGGGGTTTATCCAGCGCGTAACGGATGGGCAGGCGACTTCCGGTCGGCACAGTGTAATGAGTTGGCAGCACAGTATCCAGCCGCTGACGTTGTGACCATGTCAGCAAATGTAATAATGCACTGACAAGACTGACGCTTTGCAGGCTTTTGAGATCGCGCACCGCACTCATCTCCGGCAGCAGCCAACGCTCAAGTGAATCGAGTAGCGTTTCGTCGTCCAGCTGCGGCCACGCCTCTTCAGGCAGCCATTCAGCCGCACAGTATAAGCGCAGACGCAGCTGTTCCGCTTCCGGTGTCCAGCCGAGTACTGAGAGCCCTTTTTCGCGGATCCAGCGCAGCATCGCCGGATGTAAAATATCCGCTTCCGGACGCGCCTGCGGTTGCGCTTTTAGGACCAGCGAACCCACGAGTTCACGCTTCCACGCACGCAGTGTGCCCTTCTCTTCGTCCCATTCCACATCAATACGTTGTGTCACCAGGGCCGGGCATTGCTGGCGCAGCTGCGCCATATCCACTGGCAGCGCCATCAGGATGCGCGCATCGGCGGCGCTGGCACCTTGCAACAGCGTAGGGGCAATCAGCCATTCATTACGACTCAGGCCATCCTGTTCATCCAGCATCGCGCCAAGGCCGTTAGCCAGTTGATAGCGGGCACTGTCGCCGCGACGCAGCGCCAGGCGGTCGGCAAACCCCGCCACCAGTAACGCCGGAAACAGATCGGGATTGACCTTGCCACCGCTGGCATTCAGCCGTTGCTGCCACTGACGTGCGCGGCGCTGCCAGTGCGGCTGTGGTCGATTGAGCGCATCTCGCAGATCGGCGCTGCCACTGCGTGGGGGATCTTCCAGAATCGCGACCAGCAAGGCCGCACTGGCAATCGCATCACTGTCTTGCGCGGCACTTAATATCGCGGTCAAGCACGGATCGCTGCCCAGCGCCGCCATTTTTCTTCCACGCGCATTCAGTTTGTCGCCTTCCAGCGCGCCTAAGTGGGTCAGCAACGCACTGGCCGCGCGTAGGCTGCGCACGGGCGGCGCATCCAGCCAACGCAGTTGCGACGCATCCTGGCAGCCCCACTGCAGTAAATTGATGTGCAACGCGGCGAGATCGCTGTTAAGTATTTCCGGCTCACTTTGTGCGGCGGCACGCATCGCTTGCTCTTGCGGCAATAAATGCAGGCAGATACCCGGTTCAAGACGACCGGCACGTCCGGCGCGCTGCGTCATGGAGGCCTGGCTAATGCGCTGTGTTTGCAGCCGCGTGACGCCGCTGCGCACGTCGAACTGCGCCGAGCGTTCAAGTGCGCTATCCACCACTAACCGGATGCCTTCAATGGTCAAACTGGTTTCGGCGATATTGGTGGCAAGCACCACTTTACGCCGACCAGTCGGTGCAGGCAGGATGGCGCGACGCTGTTCCTCCAGCGATAACGCGCCATATAAAGGAGAGAGATCAACATCTTCACCAACGCGTGACGCCAGTTCACGCTTCACACGCTCAATCTCGGCCACGCCCGGCAGAAACAGCAGCAGTGAACCGGATTCTTCCCGCAGCAGTTGCGCCACTTCACGCGCCACCGCTTCTTCAAAACGTTGCTGCGCATTGAGCGAGGCATAGCGCCGTGTGACAGGAAAACTGCGCCCCTCAGAGGCGATAAAGGGGGCATCAGGCAGCAGTTGACGCAGGCGATCGTTATCCAGGGTCGCGGACATCAGCAAAATTTTCAGGTCATCACGCAACCCTTGCTGCACATCCAGCAGCAAGGCCAGCGCTAAATCCGCCTGCAAACTGCGTTCATGGAATTCATCGAGGATCACCAGCGATACGCCTTCCAGCATCGGATCGCGTTGCAACATGCGCGTCAGAATGCCTTCCGTCACCACTTCAAGGCGCGTGTTGGGACCACAGCAGTTTTCACCGCGCATGCGGTAACCCACAGTTTCCCCCGGCTGTTCACCCAGCCCTTCCGCCAGCCGTTGTGCAACGTTGCGTGCCGCCAGACGGCGGGGCTCCAGCATGATAATCCGCCCCGGCAACCGTGCTTTTTGCAGCAATTGCAACGGCAGCCAGGTGGACTTCCCCGCCCCGGTGGGGGCCGCTAACAATACCTGCGGCGACTGCGCCAACGCTTCCAGCAATGCGGGTAGCACCTCGCTGACCGGTAATTCACTCACACTCAACTCCCACTGCGCCTGTGCTAAGATGGCGCGCATTGTAGCACTCAACGGCAACTCCATCATGACCACGCAACGTCTGTTCTTTGCCCTCGAACTGCCCGATCCGCTCCAGCAACAGCTGGTACAGTGGCGGGCGGAGAACTTTGCTGAAGAGGCGGGAAAACCGGTGGTTGCTGCGAATCTGCACCTGACGCTGGCATTTCTGGGAGAAGTGAGCCGCGAAACCTCACAGCAGTTGCAGCAGCTTGCCGCGCGTATCGCTCAGCCTGGCTTTCATCTCGATATCGATGATGCAGGACACTGGCCTCGCCCCGGCGTAGTCTGGCTCGGCTGTCAGCGGGCGCCACGCGGTTTATTACAGCTAGCGAGTTTGTTGCGTGCCCAAGCCGCGCGCCATGGCTGTGCGCAAAGTGCGCAGCCTTTTCATCCGCATATCACACTGCTGCGGCACGCTACACATAAGGTGGCCCTGCCTGCGCGCGGATTCCACTGGCGTCTGGATGTCAGTCACTTCGCGCTGTTTTCATCAACCTTTAGTCAGGGTCGCACACGCTATCGACGGCTGGCCCGCTGGCCACTGTTAACCACCTCAGGAGCATGAATGCAGTTTGAGCCACCCTTAAAACCCGCCCGATTAATCGCCCGTTATAAACGCTTTCTGGCAGACGTGGTGACACCTGAGGGTGAAACCTTGACGATCCACTGTGCCAACACGGGAGCGATGACCGGTTGCGCCACGCCAGGAGATACGGTGTGGTACTCCACCTCAAACAGCGCCACGCGCAAGTACCCGCACAGCTGGGAATTGACCGAGACCCAGCAAGGCCACTGGATCTGTGTTAACACTCTGCGCGCGAATCAACTGGTGCGTGAGGCGTTAACCCTTGACGCGATTCCAGAATTATCCGCTTACAGCCACTGCCAACCCGAAGTGAAATACGGTACGGAAAAAAGCCGAATTGACTTCCTGCTGCAAGCGGAAGGGAGATCAAACTGCTATATTGAAGTCAAGTCCGTCACCCTTTTACAGCAGGGTAAAGGCTATTTTCCGGATGCGGTGACGACTCGAGGACAGAAGCATCTGCGCGAACTCAGCACCATCGTGGCAGAAGGTCATCGGGCCGTTTTATTGTTTGCGGTTCTGCACTCGGGGATTGAGGACGTCTCCCCGGCGCGCCACATTGACGCACACTATGCAGAACTACTGGAACAGGCGCAGCGCTGCGGTGTCGAAGTGTTAGCGTATCAGGCTCAGCTATCACCCGCTCAAATGTTACTCACTCGCACACTGAAAGTAGCAGTTTGAACAGAGTTGTAATATTTATAACAATTTGCTGTGATAGGAATGTGCTGGTCGGTGCGCTGATTACGCGGTTATTCAGAGGCTTGTCAAGGTGTGAACAGGAATAATTGCCAACCTTGACTGCTTCTGTTATTTATAGCGGCCTGTTTTTTTCCCTAATGGGAATCAATAAACCCTAAAAAGTTTGAGTTGCAGGCAGTAAGTGATTGAACACAGCAAAACATGCGACTTGAAACATAACGGGTAGTGCGTGTTATCCAGGAGAAGCAACATGCAAGAAGGGCAAAACCGTAAAACATCGTCCCTGAGTATCCTCGCCATTGCTGGTGTGGAGCCGTATCAGGTGAAACCGGGCGAAGAGTACATGAACGACGCCCAACTGAGCCATTTCCGCAAAATTCTGGAAGCCTGGCGCAACCAACTGCGTGATGAAGTCGACCGCACTGTGTCGCACATGCAGGACGAAGCGGCTAACTTCCCGGATCCGGTAGACCGTGCCGCGCAGGAAGAAGAGTTCAGCCTGGAATTACGTAACCGCGATCGTGAGCGTAAATTGATCAAAAAGATCGAGAAAACGCTGAAGAAAGTGGATGACGAAGATTTCGGCTACTGTGATTCCTGTGGTGTAGAAATTGGTATTCGTCGCCTTGAAGCGCGTCCAACCGCCGATCTTTGCATTGACTGCAAAACGCTGGCTGAAATCCGCGAGAAGCAGATGGCAGGCTAATGGCCGTGAGCAGACTGTCGCCGCACAGCCGGGAAAACCACTGTTTTCCCGACGTGCGGTACACTTCAAAATGACCGCTTCAACTTCTTCCTGTATTGGGCGTTTCGCTCCCTCTCCTTCTGGTGATTTGCACTTTGGTTCGCTGATAGCTGCACTAGGCAGTTACCTGAGCGCGCGCGCGCAGCAAGGTCAATGGCTGGTGCGTATTGAAGATATCGATCCGCCGCGTGAAGTTGCGGGTGCCGCAACGCGTATCCTCCAGCAACTTGAACATTACGGTCTGCAGTGGGATGGCGAAGTGCTCCGGCAATCGCAACGCCATGATGCCTACCGCGCCGCACTGAGCTGGCTGCAGCAACATCGTCAGAGCTATTTTTGCACCTGCACGCGCAGCCGTATTCAGCAGATTGGTGGCTTCTACGATGGCCACTGCCGCAACTTGCATTTACCCGCAGAGAACGCGGCATTAAGGTTACGCCAGCATGCGCCTGTGTTCAGCTTTCACGATCGCCTGCGCGGCCACTTAGCGGCTGACACACAGTTGGCGCAGGAAGATTTTATTATCCATCGGCGGGATGGGCTGTTTGCCTATAACCTGGCGGTGGTGGTGGATGACCATTTTCAGGGCGTGACGGAAATTGTGCGTGGCGCGGATTTAATTGAGCCTACGGTGCGTCAAATTGCGCTTTATCAACAGTTTGGTTGGCCAGTGCCGCAATATCTGCATCTGCCTTTGGCCGTCAATACAGACGGCAATAAGCTGTCAAAGCAGAATCATGCACCTGCCTTACCCACGGGGGATCCGCGTCCTGTGTTGGTGCAGGCGCTGCGCTTGCTCGGTCAGCCTGTGATGCAGAGCTGGCAAGATTTATCGTTACCTCAGTTACTGACGCATGCTGTTGCGCAGTGGAGTATCCAACTGATCCCACAGCAGAACGCGCTAATACCTGATGAAGCGACATCGCCATTCCTAAATGGTTCGCAACAGGCTATGATTAGCCGCTGATTTATTAACACCCATTTTCTCACTGTCGAGGTGTCCCATTTTTACCCGAGTCGCTAATTTTTGCCGGAGAGTCCTCAAGCGTGACGAGGAGGTGCCTGAAGAGGTGGAAACCGAGAGTCTGATGACCGTCATTCCCCGTGAAAGCCACAACATCTCACGCAAAGATATCAGCGAAAACGCCCTTAAAGTGCTGTATCGCCTGAATAAAGCCGGTTTCGAAGCATACCTGGTTGGCGGTGGCGTGCGTGATTTACTGCTGGGTAAAAAGCCGAAAGACTTTGATATCACCACCAACGCCACACCAGAGCAGATGCGCAAATTGTTCCGCAACTGCCGCCTGGTCGGTCGTCGTTTCCGCCTGGCCCACGTGATGTTTGGTCCGGAAGTGATCGAAGTGGCGACCTTCCGTGGTCACCATCAGGAAGAGAGTGAAGAGGATCGCAACAGCTCACAGCGCGGTCAGAATGGCATGCTGCTGCGTGATAACATTTTCGGCAGCATTGAAGATGATGCCCAGCGCCGCGATCTCACCATCAATAGCCTCTACTACAGCGTGGCGGATTTCACCGTCCGTGATTACGTGGGTGGTTTACAGGATCTTGAGGATGGCGTGATTCGCCTGATTGGCGATCCAGAAACCCGTTATCGCGAAGACCCGGTGCGCATGCTTCGCGTGGTGCGTTTCGCCGCCAAGCTGGAAATGCGCATTGCCGCTGAAACTGCCGAGCCGATTCCACGCCTGGCCACGCTGTTAAACGATATTCCGCCTGCACGTATGTTTGAGGAGTCCCTCAAACTGCTGCAAGCCGGTTACGGCCTACGCACCTATCAGATGATGCGTGAATATCAGCTGTTCCAGCCGCTGTTCCCGATGCTGACGCGCGGCTTCACGGCCGAGAGCGACAGCTTGATGGAACGCATGCTGATTCAGGTGCTGAAGAACACGGACAACCGCATTCAGAATGATATGCGCGTCAATCCCGCCTTCCTGTTTGCCGCGATGTTCTGGTATCCACAGTTAGAGTCGGCAGAGCGTATTGCACAGGAGAGCGGGCTGACCTACTTCGATGCGTTCGCCCTCTCGATGAATGAAACGCTGGATGAAGCCTGCCGTGCGCTGGCGATTCCGAAGCGCATCACCACACTGATCCGTGATATCTGGCAGCTACAACTGCGCATGTCGCGCCGTCACGGCAAACGTGCGTGGAAGCTGATGGAGCATCCAAAATTCCGTGCCGCGTATGATTTGCTGGCACTGCGTGCCGACGTGGAAAATAACCGCGAACTGCAGAGTCTTACTCACTGGTGGGGCGAGTTCCAGGCGGCGGCACCTGTGCAGCAGAAAACCATGATGACCACGCTGGGCGACGATCCGGCTCCACGCCGTAAACCGCGCCGCCCTCGCCGCCGTCCAACCGGTCCGCGTCGTGATACTAACAGCCCATCATGATCCGCGTTTATCTCGCACTCGGCAGTAATCTGGCCGATCCGCTGCATCAGGTTGATGCAGCGCTCGCCGCGCTCGATGCCCTTCCGCACACCTCGCGCGTGGCGACCTCTTCGCTGTATCGTACCCCCCCTTACGGCCCGCCGGACCAACCCGACTACCTGAATGCTGTTGTCGCGCTGGATACGCTGCTGGAAGCGGAAGCGTTGCTGGATCACACGCAACGCATTGAGCTGGAGCACGGCCGAGTCCGCAAAGCCGAGCGTTGGGGCCCGCGTACTCTCGATCTCGATATCATGCTGTATGGCCAGCAGACGATCCACACCCCGCGTCTCACCGTGCCGCACTACGATATGCACAACCGCGCGTTTATGCTGGTGCCGCTGTTAGAGATCGCTCCTGCGCTGCGTCTGCCTAACGGTCAGCCACTGGCCGGGATCCTGGCCACGCTCGATCGCAGCGCCATTCGTCCGTGGAATGTCTAGCCTGTAATAATCGCACTGTGTTCGTATCGCCTTTCCAGCCAATCCAGTAAACTGCGCGCATCTGAAAACGCTGGAGAGCGCGATGAAACCAACCACCATCTCCCATTTACGCCAGTTGAAAGCCAGTGGCCGCAAATTTGCCACCCTGACGGCTTACGATTTCAGCTTTGCCCGCCTGTTTGCCGATGAAGGCATTCAGGTGATGCTGATTGGCGACTCCCTCGGCATGACCGTGCAAGGTCATGAATCCACCCTGCCCGTGACCGTGGCAGATATCGCCTATCACACTGCCGCCGTGCGCCGTGGTGCGCCTCAGGCGCTGGTGATGGCCGACTTACCCTTTATGAGTTACGCCACGCCACAGCAAACCTTTGATAACGCCGCACAGTTGATGCGTGCCGGTGCCAATATGGTGAAGCTGGAAGGCGGAGAGTGGCTGGCTGACACCGTGCGTATGCTGACGGAACGTGCCGTGCCGGTGTGCGGTCACCTTGGCCTGACGCCGCAATCCGTCAATATCTTCGGTGGCTACAAGGTGCAGGGCCGTGACGAAGCGGGCGCAGAGCGTGTGCTGGCCGACGCGCTGGCACTGGAAGCGGCGGGCGCACAGCTGATGGTGCTGGAGTGCGTACCCGTCGCGCTGGCGGCGCGCGTGACCCAGGCGTTAAGCATTCCGGTGATCGGCATTGGTGCCGGTAACGTCACCGATGGCCAGATTCTGGTGATGCACGACGCCTTTGGCATTACTGGCGGCCACATCCCTAAATTCGCCAAAAACTTCCTCGCGGAAACCGGCGACATTCGCGCGGCCATTCGCCAGTATATTGCCGACGTTGAGGCGGGCATTTATCCTGCCGCCGAACACAGTTTCCAGTAAATCAGGAGATTTGCAGTGTTGATTATTGAATCGCTGCCGATGCTGCGCCGTGAAATTCGTCGCTGGCGGCAGGAAGGCAAACGTATCGCGCTGGTGCCCACCATGGGCAACCTGCATGACGGCCACCTCACACTGGTGGACGAAGCGCGCGAACGGGCCGATATCGTGGTGGTGTCGATTTTCGTCAACCCGATGCAGTTTGAACGCGCCGATGACCTGGCGCGCTATCCACGCACCTTGCAGGATGACTGCGAGAAGCTTAATCGCCATAGCGTGGATCTGGTTTTCGCACCGGCACCGGCGGATGTCTATCCTAAAGGGCTGGATAGCCAAACCTTTGTGGAAGTGCCGGGCTTATCCTCGCTACTGGAAGGGGCTAGCCGTCCGGGGCATTTCCGCGGCGTCTCCACCATCGTGAGCAAGCTGTTCAACCTGGTCCAGCCCGACATTGCCTGCTTCGGCGAGAAGGATTTCCAGCAGTTGGCGATTATCCGCAAGATGGTGGCCGATATGGGCTTCGACATCGAGATTGTCGGTGTGCCTACCGTACGCGCGAAAGATGGCCTCGCGTTGAGCTCGCGCAACGGCTATCTCACCGCTGAAGAGCGCGCTATCGCCGCCGGTCTGAGCCAGGTGATGAACAGCATGGCAGCGCGCCTGAGCAACGGTGAACGCCATGTGGATGAGATTATCGAAAACGCCGAAGCCGCCTTGCAGGAGAAAGGATTCCGCCCTGACGGTTTGGCGATTTGTGATGCCGACAATCTGCAGCCGCTGACCGTAGACAGTCAGCGTGCCGTGATTCTGATGGCCGCATGGCTGGGCAATGCGCGCCTGATTGATAATCAGCAAGTGGATCTGACGGAGTAATTTCCGTTATTTATTAGAAGCTAACCAGGATTCTGTCGCTATGATTCGTACCGTACTTCAGGGCAAGCTGCATCGCGTGAAAGTCACTCAGGCAGATTTGCACTATGAAGGCTCCTGCGCCATTGACCAGGATTTTCTCGATGCCTCCGGCATTCTGCAATATGAAGCCATCGACATCTATAACGTCACCAATGGTCAACGTTTCTCGACCTACGCGATTGCCGCTGAGCGCGGCTCTAAAATCATCTCCGTGAACGGTGCCGCCGCGCGTTGCGCCTGCGAAGGCGATATCATGATCATCTGCTCGTATGTGCAGGTGGAGGATGAAGTCGCTCGCAGCTGGCAACCGAAAGTCGCCTATTTCGAAGGTGATAACGAGATGAAACGCATCGCCAAAGCGTTACCAGTGCAGGTCGCCTGATAACAACGGAACCTCTGTTCAGAGGTTCCGCCCTTTCCTCACACCGGCTTTACGATCTTTACCCTTGGTTGAGACTTCAGGGTAAACAGGAAGTTGAACCAACCGCGCTGGCGCAACAGGCACAGCGTCCAGGGGAAGATCATCGCCGCAATAAACGCCAGCACAAACAACAGGTCGTAAACCCAAAGCGACTGGGTATGCAGCTTGACGATTTTGCTAAAGAACTGAATCACCAAATAATGCGACAGGTAAAATACGATGGAATTGACGCCCACGTAATGCACCAGCCGTGAATTGAGTTTCAGCGATATCCAGACAAACACCGGAATCGATAACAGCGCCAATGCGGCAAGCAGAACGTGTGATGGCGGGCGCTCACTCAGCAGGTTGAGGCACACGAACAGCACCACGCTGGCAAAAGAGAGCAGCACCAGCAGCGTATTTTCAGCCAGTTTCGGCACATCATACTGCTTACGAACCAGCTGATCGCCCACGTAGAAGAAAATAAACAAGTTAACGGATTTATTGATGTGCGCATTGTCGAAGCTGGCAAACATGCCATCCGCACTGAATTCAGGTAAGAAATAACTCAGCAGTAAACACGCGGGAATCACCAGCCAAAACGGCATTTGCCGTACCACAATGATGGCGAGGAAGAAAAAGAACAGTGAATGTAAGAACCAGGTGATATCACCGCCGCCGCTCAGATGCATAGCAATAACATGCAAGGGAGATTGCGGGTTATTCGCCATCGAGCTAAATAAGATTTTTAAGCCGCCATACACCACTACCCAGACGGCAAAGGGATATAAGATTGTCTGGACTTTATTATTGATAAATGGTCCGAGTCCTTTCCGTAATCCGGCATCAACAAATAATCCCGACACAAAAAATACTAAGCCAAGAAATACTGGTATTAACAACGGATCCAGTACTGAGATCAGCGGTGCGAAGTGCCCAACATTGCCATTTACCGCAATAACGCAGTGCAGCAGAATAACAACAAGTACACCTATACCTCGCAGATTATCCACCCACGTTATCCGATTCATATTTTCCCCTGCCTGACAAAGATAATAAGAGCCATCTCTTTAAACAAACAGAGTGGCGCATTTGTTATGCGTTGCTGTGTGGTTGTGTAGCCTGAAAACAATAAGCAAGGCAATATTCTAATTACGGGGAATTAATGACAAGTTCAAAATTCCGCTAAAGCCATAACAAATTCCTTACGCCTTATAGATTAAGCAGTTACAGAGCATCGTCATGACATTTATCAGAAAAAGACGCAAAATATCAAAAACAGTAAACAATGGATTTAATATATATAAATTAATTCGCTGGCGCTGATTAATTTGGAATTTATCTTAAAGTGTACTTTGGAAGAAATGAATATATCACTATTCCAAAAACAAAAAATGCAGCCGTAGCTGCATTTTTAATAGCGGATGTGACTAAGTACGTAAGCCGCGTCCACGCTGAATCAGCGCATACACCAATACGTAAAACACCACGATAAACGCAATCAGCACCGACAAGGTGAACACCAGTGGCACATCATTAATGCCGAGAAAACCGTAGCGGAAACCGCTGATCATATACACCACCGGGTTCAGCTTCGACACCGCCTGCCAGAAAGGTGGCAGCAACGTCAGCGAATAGAACACCCCGCCCAGATAGGTCAACGGTGTTAACACGAAGGTCGGAATCAAACTGATATCGTCAAAGGTGCGCGCAAACACCGCATTCAGCAGACCCGCCAGCGAGAACAGAATCGCGGTCAGCAGCAGCGTCAGGGCCACCATCGACCAGGAATGCACGTGGAATGGCACAAAGAACAGTGAAATGGCGGTCACCAAAATCCCGACACACACGCCACGCGCCACGCCACCACCCACATAACCGGCAATGATAATATGCGTCGGCACCGGTGCCACCAGCAGCTCTTCAATATTGCGCTGGAATTTAGCGCTAAAGAACGATGAGGCTACGTTGGCATAGGCATTGGTGATCACCGCCATCATGATCAGGCCAGGCACGATAAACTGCATATAGCTAAAGCCATGCATATCACCAATACGTGAACCAATCAGATTGCCGAAAATAATAAAATAGAGCGTCATGGTGATCACCGGCGGCACCAGCGTCTGAATCCAGATGCGTGCAAAGCGGTTGATCTCCTTGGCCCAGATACTCTTCAGTGCCACCCAGTAAAGATGTGTCATGCTTTTGCTCCTTTTCCCTGGGTCAGGCTGACGAACAGCTCTTCAAGGCGGTTCGCTTTATTACGCATACTCAACACCTGCACGCCCTGCGCGCTCAGTTGGCTGAACACGCTATTCAGCCCCTGCTCACGCATCACTTCCACTTCCAGCGTAGAGGTATCCACCAGACGATACTGGAAACCTTCCAGCTGCGGCAGGGGGCTACGCGGCGCAAGATCCAGAATGAAGGTTTCTGATTGCAGCTTCGACAGCAGACCTTTCATCGAGGTGTTTTCCACCAGTTCACCGCTCTGAATAATGCCGATGTTACGGCACAGCATTTCGGCCTCTTCCAGATAGTGAGTGGTGAGAATAATGGTGGTGCCTTTGATATTGAGATCTTTCAGGAAGGTCCACATCGAGCGGCGCAGTTCAATATCCACGCCAGCGGTGGGTTCGTCGAGGATCAGCAGCTTTGGCTCATGCATCAGTGCACGCGCAATCATCAGACGACGCTTCATGCCGCCCGAAAGCATACGCGCACGCTCGTTGCGTTTACCCCATAGATCGAGCTGGTTGAGGTATTTCTCGGCGCGCTTGTTGGCCTCACTGCGCTCTACGCCGTAGTAACCAGCCTGATTCACCACAATCTGCATCACGGTTTCAAACGGGTTAAAGTTGAATTCCTGTGGCACCAAACCGAGCTGGCGCTTGGCGTTGACCACATCTTTTTCCAGGTCATAACCAAATACGCGCACGCTGCCACCGGATTTATTCACCAGTGAACTGATAATGCCGATGGTGGTGGATTTACCCGCGCCATTCGGCCCGAGCAGTGCGTAAAAATCGCCAGCCTCTACGTTGAGATCCAGCTTCTTCAGCGCCTGTACGCCGCCGGGATAGGTTTTGGTCAGCCCGGAAAGTTCCAGTGCATAAGTCATTGCGAATCCATACCCTGTTGTAGTGACATCAAAGCCCTATGAAATGATAGTGCGCTCACAGCGAGCGTGCGGGGTTATTCAGAGATAATAAGTGAAAAATCAAAGATGAAGCGCCCGCCACACTTTACCACTCTGCTTGTCGCAGGGGAACGCGAGCATAGCCCGTAAGTCAGTGACTCGCGGGCTGCGCATCTTATCGCAGGCTAAAGGGATTAGCCTTGGAAGATTGTGCGGTTATTCACCGGTTGGGATAACTTTGCCGATGTACGGCAAATGGCGATAGCGTTGCGCGTAGTCGATACCAAAGCCTACAACGAACTCATCTGGAATGGTGAAGCCAACGTATTCAACGGTCACTTCGACTTCGCGGCGCTCGGGTTTATCCAGCAGGGTGCAGATGGCCAGTGATTTTGGCTCACGCAGACGCAAGATTTCACGCACTTTGCTGAGCGTATTGCCGGAGTCGATGATGTCTTCCACGATCAACACATCTTTGCCACGAATATCTTCGTCGAGATCTTTAAGGATCTTCACATCGCGGGTGGATGACATACCGCTGCCGTAGCTGGACGCGGTCATAAAATCGACTTCGTGCGGCACATCAATCGCGCGACACAGATCGGCCATAAACATAAAGGAACCGCGCAGCAGGCCCACTAAAACCATTTCGCTGCCGCTGCTGCGGTAGTGTTCGCTTATCTGCTTGCCCAGTTCGGCAATACGGGTTGCGATCTCCTGCTCAGAGATCATCACGTCGACGGTGTGTTTCATTGCATTCGCCTGGTTAAGGTTTTTCAGAAAGCCACGAAGTCTATCATAGTCGAACCAACCTCTAACGCGGCGCACAGAACGCAAACGATACCGTGGCAAAATTTATTGCTCTGACCTTAACTACAGGAAACCTCCCGCCCTCTCACCGGTGACCTCTGGAGATCCTATGGCCGCTTCATCCAGTAAAAAAACGCAGATTGGCAACCACGACCTGCATCCGGAAACGCAAATGCTGAATTACGGCTACGATCCGCGGCTGTCCGAAGGCGCGGTGAAACCGCCGGTGTTTCTCACCTCCACCTTTGTGTTCAACAGCGCCGAAGAGGGGCAGGATTTCTTTGATTACGTGGCCGGACGTAAACAGCCGCCGGAAGGCAAAAGCGGCGGGCTGGTCTATTCGCGCTTTAACCATCCCAACAGTGAAATCGTCGAAGATCGGCTAGCGATCTATGAAGGTGC
This sequence comes from Pantoea sp. CFCC18177, assembly GCF_059412425.1. Lineage (NCBI taxonomy): Bacteria > Pseudomonadati > Pseudomonadota > Gammaproteobacteria > Enterobacterales > Erwiniaceae > Pantoea > Pantoea sp. CFCC18177. The sequence continues at coordinate 173,796 of NZ_JBNBPL010000006.1, read as the reverse complement.
CGAGAGCGCCGCCCTGTTCTCATCCGGCATGTCAGCGATCGCCACCACGCTGCTGGCCTTCGCCCGCCCCGGAGAAGTGATATTGCATTCACAGCCGCTGTACGGCGGCACCGAAACGCTGTTAAGCAAAACCCTGCACGACCTTGAGATCAAGGCCGTGGGTTTCAGCGATGGCACCGATGAAGACAAAGTGTATGAGGCCGCCAAACTGGCATGGCAGCGCGGTCGGGTCGCGCTGATTCTGATTGAAACGCCCGCCAATCCCACCAACAGTCTGGTCGACATTCAACTGATGAAACAGGTGGCAGATGTCATCACGCAGCAGCAAGGATCGCGGCCTGTTCTGGCCTGTGACAATACTTTGCTTGGCCCCCTGTTCCAGCACCCGCTGCAGCACGGCGCAGACTTATCGCTCTACTCGCTGACTAAGTATGTCGGCGGGCATTCAGATTTAATTGCGGGGGCAGTGCTTGGCAACAAAGCCTTGGTAGGCAAAGTGCGATCGCTGCGCAGCGCCATTGGCACGCAGCTTGATCCCCATTCCAGCTGGATGATTGGTCGTTCGCTGGAAACGCTGTCGTTGAGGATGGAAAAAGCCGCCAGCAATGCGGAAAAAGTCGCGGCCTATTTGCGCGATCATGAGCAGGTAGAGAAACTGCACTGGCTGCCTTATCTCGACGAAAGCAGCCCAGCTGGCGAGACTTATCAACGTCAGTGCAGCGGTGCGGGTTCAACCTTTTCCTTTGATATCAAAGGCGGACAACCGGCAGCCTTCCGTTTTCTTAATGCATTGGGGCTGTTTAAGTTGGCGGTGAGTCTGGGCGGCACTGAATCGCTCGCCAGCCATCCGGGCAGCACCACCCACTCAGGAGTGCCGCAGGAGGTGCGGCAGCGCATTGGCATTACGGATGCCACGGTACGTTTGTCGATTGGTATCGAGCACGCCGAGGATCTGATCGAGGATATCCGGCTGGCGCTGGAGGCGGCTCAATCAGCGTAATGTTTTCCAGTGCGCATAAATGCGCACCCTACGGTAAATCACACCGATTTTCGTAGGGTCGCCATTTATGGCGACCGAGACGTGCGCAATGATGAAACGGTGTTAGTTAACTGACCGTAAACCCGAGCATCATGCCGGTATCTTCATGCTCCAACAGATGACAGTGGGCCATATAGGCATTATCGGCATTAGCGACATAGTTGAACTGCACCAGCACTTCGCTGCGCCAGCCGTTGACGCTGACCATATCTTTCCAGCCGGCACGATGCGCTGCAGGCGGCTTGCCGTTTTCTGACAGAATGCGGAACTGTGCGCCGTGAATATGGAAAGGATGTAGCATCGCATCGCCTTCACCGGAAATCGTCCACTTCTCCAGCTTGCCCAGTTCGGCATTAAACATCGGCTTGGTCATGTTGAATGCCTGGCCGTTGATTTTATTGCCGTTGTGGAAATCGTATCCGGCGGTTTTGCTCTCGCTGCCGTGGTCCATCGGCTTACTGCCATGGTCCATCTTCATCGCGCCGTCACCCATGTCCATGCTGCCATGGTCCATTTTCGTACCATGATCCATCTTCATGTCGCCCATGGCTTTATGACCGTAACGATCCATCAACGCCTGCATCCCTTGTTGATCCAGTTGCGGGTCCATCATCAGCTGCAGCCAGCGGTTTTGCACCCCTTCGGCTGAAGGTAATGGCGGCAGATTCACCAGCTTATCCGGCAGGGAACCGCTCGCCATCACGCGCAGTGGCAAGATCTGCACCAGCGGTAACGGCTGGTCAAACGGGGCCAGCGTCATGCCCATCTGCGTCACCGGCAGCGTCACCATATCGAAGGTTTTGCCATCGGAAGTATCAATCATCACTTCAAAGCGCTCACCCGGCAGCAGCGGCAGGTGATCAACCTTCACCGGCTCGGCCAGTAGCCCACCATCGCTGGCAATCACATACATCGCACGGCGATCGCTGGTGGCGATATCCAGTGAACGCGCATTACATCCATTGAGCAAACGCAGACGTAACCAGCCGCGCGGCACCGCCTGCTGCGGATACTGCACGCCGTTGGTCAGCATCATGTCGCCAAACCAGCCCACCGCCGCACGCATGATATCGAGTTGATAATCGATGCGGGTGCCATCTTTGGTCAATTGTTTGTCCTGGAAAATCAACGGGACATCGTCTTCGCCCCACTGCATCGGCAGGCGCAATTTGCCGGAGTCTTCATCCTCCAGCAGCACCAACCCCGCTAATCCTTGCGCCACCTGATTGCCGGTTTTGCCATGCTGATGGGGATGGAACCAGCACGTTGCGGCGGGCTGGTCTGGAGTAAAAGTCACTTGTCGTGATGCACCAGGCGCGATCACCGCCTGCGGGCCGCCATCCACGTCGCCGGGTATTTCCAGCCCATGCCAGTGCACCGTGGTGCCTTCAGCCAGACGGTTATGAATATTGACGGTCACCGCTTTCTCACGCTGCAAGCGCAGTGCTGGACCAAGCAGATTACCGTTGTAGCCCCAGGTGGGGACCGCTTTGCCGTTCCATTGGCTGGTGCCGCTCATCGCCGTGAGCGTGTACTGCCCGTGGGCATCAGGCTGTAAAATAGAGGGAATCGGTAAGAGCGGGCGCGTAGCCGCCATTAGCGAGCGACTCCACAGCGGCAGCGCACCCGCAGCGCTGAGCGCAGCGGTCAACTTTAGAAAATGACGACGTTGCATATTCTTATCCTTGTCGTGAATAAGGGCACAGCGTAAACCTTTCCCCTGTGGGAGGGTCAAGCCCTGAAACAGAATGCACTGATAAAAACCGTGGGAATGGCCCATTTCGGCAAATTTAGCGGAATCCCTGCAATAACTGTGCTAACGTCAATAAATTGTCCCTTGTTGAGAATGATTATGACGAAAAGCATCAAGATCCTGCTGCTGGCGGGACTCCTTGGCTTCTCCTCCACCAGTTTTGCGCTGAGCGAATCCGAAGCAGAAGATCTGGCTGACCTCACCGCGGTGTTTGTCTACCTGAAGAATGATTGCGGTTATCAGGATTTACCGGATGCGCAGATTCGTAAAGCACTGGTGTTTTTCGCCCAGCAGAACCGTTGGGATCTGAGCAACTACAGTAACTACAATATGAAATCCCTCGGCGAAGAGAGCTATAAAGATTTGAGCGGTATCGCCATCACCAACGACAAGAAATGTAAGTCGCTGGCGCGTGATTCGCTGAGTCTGCTCGCTTACGTCAAATAGCCCGCTACACCGCTCTCCTGCTGAAGATTTGACCGTGCAACCACGGTCATAATTCGCTATCCTTTTTTGTTCCATTTTCATGGCGATGACATTAGAGGAGAGCCCCATCATGGCCCAAAATGAAATGTGGTATGAGACGCTTCATGCCGGATTTGGACAGTATTTCACGGTAGATAAACTGCTTTATCGCGATAAGACCGCGCATCAAGATCTGGTGATCTTTGAAAATGCCGCCTTTGGGCGAGTGATGGCGCTGGATGGCGTGGTGCAAACCACCGAACGCGATGAGTTCATCTACCACGAAATGATGACCCACGTGCCGATTCTGGCGCACGGCAAAGCAAAACGTGTGCTGATTATTGGCGGTGGCGACGGTGCTATGCTGCGTGAAGTTTCACGCCACTCATCGGTTGAACAGATCACCATGGTGGAAATCGATGCGGGCGTGGTGAGTTTCTGCAAAGAGTACCTGCCGAATCACAGCGCAGGGGCTTTTGACGATACGCGATTGAACCTGGTGATTGATGATGGCGTCAATTTCGTTAATCAGACCGAAGAGAAGTTCGACGTCATTATCTCTGACTGCACCGATCCTATTGGGCCAGGTGAGAGTCTGTTCACCTCCGAGTTCTATGCGGGCTGTAAAAATGCCTTAAATCCAGGCGGCATCTTCGTCGCGCAAAATGGGGTCTGCTTCCTGCAACAAGAAGAAGCCATTAACAGCCATCGTAAACTCAGCCACTACTTCTCAGACGTCAGTTTTTATCAGGCGGCGATCCCTACTTATTATGGCGGCATCATGACCTTCGCCTGGGCCACGGACAACGAAACCCTGCGCCAGTGGGATGCAGCCACTTTGCAATCGCGCTTGGACGATGCGGACCTGCGCTGCCGTTACTACAATCCTGCGATTCATGTCGGTAGCTTCGCCCTGCCGCAGTACCTGCTGAATGCTTTGTCGTGTGAGGAGTGACGAAATTGCAAAAGCTGAAACTACACGGCTTCAATAATCTGACGAAAAGCCTGAGTTTTTGTATTTACGATATTTGCTACGCCAACAGCGAAGCCGAGCGTGATGGTTATATCGCGTATATTGATGAGCAATACAATGCCAACCGCCTCACGGAAATCCTGACGGAGACCTGTTCGATTATTGGTGCCAACGTGTTGAATATTGCGCGTCAGGATTATGAACCTCAGGGAGCCAGCGTCACGATTTTGGTGAGTGAGGAGCCGATCAACCCGCAGGATATTGATCAATCAGAAATCCCAGGTCCGTTGCCCAATTCGGTGGTAGCGCACTTAGATAAAAGCCATATATGCGTACACACCTATCCGGAAAGTCATCCTGAAGGGGGTTTATGTACTTTCCGCGCCGATATCGAAGTCTCCACTTGTGGCGTGATTTCACCGCTCAAAGCGTTGAATTACCTGATACACCAGCTGGAATCTGACATCGTCACCATTGATTATCGCGTACGCGGTTTTACCCGCGATGTGAACGGCGTTAAGCACTTCATCGACCATGAGATCAATTCGATTCAGAACTTTATGTCCGAAGATATGAAGGCAATGTACGACATGGTGGATGTGAACGTTTATCAGGAAAATATCTTCCACACCAAGATGTTGCTGAAGGAATTTGACCTGAAATATTATCTGTTCAACACCAAGCCTGAAGAGCTGAGTCCGCAGGAACACAAGCGGATTACCAATCTGCTGTGGAAAGAGATGCGCGAGATTTATTACGGCCGCAATATTCCGGCGACGGGGTTGAAGCTGTTGTAGTTCGGTGGGTGCTAATACCCTCACCCCGCCCTCTCTCAATGGGAGAGGGAGTAAAACGTGTGAAATTTGGCATGTTCTGCGGGCGGTCCCCTCGCCCGCTTGCGGGAGAGGGTTAGGGTGAGGGAAATAGTCAGGCAGTCAGTTGCAGCCCTATCCCGCGCTCGCGCAGATCGCGGCATACCACTTCATCCAGACGGGCATCGGTCACCACATCGGTCAGGCTATCAATCGGCGCGGCGCAATACAGCGACCAGGAGCCATACTTACTGCTATCGGCCAGCAAAATCCGGCGACGTGCATTGGCCAACAGATCCATCTTCAGCCCGGCTTTATCTTCCGTCGGCGTGGTAATACCGCGTTCGATACTCCACGAGTTACAGCTGACAAAAGCGATATCCGGATTGATACTGCGTAACAGACGGCGACCGTGTTCCCCAATGCAAGACTGGCTGGAATCATCAATACGGCCACCAATAATGGTGGTTTCAATCTGCTTAAATTCAGACAGGAATAACGCGATATGCAGGTCTGCGGTGATGACGCGCAACTGCAGATGGGTCAATTGACGCGCCAGCTCCAGCATGGTGGTGCCCGCATCCAGCACCACAGAATCGCCCGTCTTGACATAGCTGGCGGCAAACTGCGCGATGGCTTGCTTCTCAGCCAGATTACGCTGCATCTTCTCCAGCGTGGTGGGCTGGGCAGGAATGAAGCGATTAAGCGTCACACCGCCATGGCTGCGGCTAATGACGCCTTCCTTGTCGAGCTTGATCAGATCGCGGCGGATCGTCGCAGGCGAGGCAGAAATCGCACTCACCAGCTGTTCTACAGTGACCAGATTATGACTTTTCAAATAGTCCATAATCTGGTCGAGACGGCTTTGTCCCTTCATATTTCCCTATGCTAGCTGCATCGCGAGTTTAATGGAGATCGCCATGCTCGCAGAGTTCGCTTTACCTGTCCAGGCGATATCAAACGCCGTGCCATGGTCCGCCGAAGTACGGATAAAAGGCAATCCCGCAGTGATGTTGACGCCGTCATAAAAGCCTAATAGTTTCAGTGGGATATGACCTTGATCGTGATACATCGCCACCACCATATCGTACTGCCCCTGCTGACACTGCAGGAACACGGTATCCGGCGGGCAAGGGCCATAGACATCAATCCCCTTCTCTTTCATCACTTTGATTGCCGGCGCGACGGTAGTGATCTCTTCATCACCAAACAGACCGTTCTCACCTGCATGCGGATTCACACCGGCCACGGCAATACGAGGATTGTCAAAGCCGACGCGGCGCAGGAAACTATCCGCCATACCAATTACCGTCTGAATACGTTCGCCATTCAGGGTGTCGAGGAACTTACGCAGCGCAATGTGGGTGGTCACGTGAATCACCTTGAGGTGATCGGTGTACAGCACCATCGCGTAATTTTTGGTGTTGGTGAGTTGCGCCAACAGCTCAGTGTGCCCCGGATAAATATGCCCTGCTGAGTGCAGCGCTTCTTTATTCAGCGGTGCTGTGGCAATCGCATGGACGTCACCCGCCAGCGCCAGTTCAGTGGCACGCTTCACACATCGCCAGGCCAAATCGCCCGCTTCTTTCTGCACGACACCTGGCTTAAGGGCTTCAGGATTTGCCAGAGGTTCGTCAATCACGTTAATAATGCCGGGTGCAAAATGCGCATCTTTCACTTGATCCAGCACGCGCAGTTCAGCCTGCGGCGTAATATTCAATCCCATCACCCGACGCAGCGTGCTGGCGCAGCCGATCACCACCGCGGGAATACCCGCCAGCTCGCCTTCTGCTAACGCTTTAATGATGATCTCCGGGCTGATGCCCGCCGGATCGCCCATGGTCACCGCAATAATTTTATTCACTCGACTTCTCCTCAATGAAACGGATGGCTTCTACCAGGGTGTTTACGTCGCCAAAGCCACCCGCTTTGGTCATCACCGGCAGGTGTAATTCGCTATTAAGCAGAACCCCGTGCGGCACACAGCCTGCCACCAAGCCCTGAATCTGGAAACCGCTGGCACCTAGCGCCTGTGCTACGGCAATCGCAACGTCGCCGCCAGAGAGGTACAACCCGGCGGGCAATGCGTGACGACAAACTTTGCTGGTTAACTGCGCCAGGAGCTGGCAAATGCGTTCACCTAATTCCTGGCGTGAAACCTGATGCTGCTGGCAGAGCTGTTCAATATCGTGACGCTGATCGGCATGCTGTGTGGTGCGCACTACACAATGCGCCCCGGCACTTATTGCTTGTTGCATGGCCTGTTGCCACACGTTAGCTTGCGGCCATGCGGGCTGCGCAAACAGCTGGCGAATATCGATGTCGATAATGCGGATCTCTCGCTGAGTAGCGAGACGGGCAATCTGCTGCTGGGCAATCGCGCTCATCGACCCCACCACCGCTAACACCGGCCGTGCCGGACGTGCAGCCATATACTCTCCCAGCGCGTCGCCCAGTCCCGATGCCCCCGCCAGTAGCGGTCGAACGGGCAAGGTCGCTGCTGCCGCCATCAGTAACGCGATGTCCGCATCCTGTTCGGCATCCACCACCACCAGGCCCTGTTTTGTGGCGAGAATCTGTGCCAGTTGACCACTGCGTACGGTGTCCAGATCGAGCGTTTCGCCCGCCATTGCACTCTGCATTTGTAGCCGGGTTAGCACATGGCTGCTGGTGACGGGCGTTTTAGGATCGCTGGCAAATTCGGTATCGGTCAGACGCTGCTGATTGATCCACACCTCTCCCTGGCGGGTGGTGCGTCCCAACCTGGGTACCGCAGGCACCACCAACGCCAGGGTTTTCCCGCTGGCTGTTAATGCCGCTTCAATTTCAGCGCCTGGATTGCCGCGCAGTGTGGAATCGATCTTTTTAAACAGCCAACCATCCTGGGCAATCGCCTGATGCTGCTGTACGGCAAGCGTTGTACGATGCGCAGCATCTGCGGCGCTCACCGCTCGGCTATCGGTGCTGATCACCAGTACATCCGCACTGTTGGCATCATGTGGCGTGCTGCTATCAAACAGCACATGCACTTTTGCGCCCGCTCGCGCCAATCCGCTACCGGCATCATTGGCCCCGGTAAAATCATCGGCGATCACTAAGACTGGCGTTTTCCATGGCTGTGAAGTCATTCTCTTTCCTCTACCGGCAGCTCGCCGTGTTGAGATTGATTATATTCAATCATGATTGATTATATGTGAGCAAGATCAAATTATTTGAAATCAATTTGCCCTATAAATTTAGGCACTGTAGTGACAGAACCTGCACTGATTGAGCAAAGTTAATCATTCAGTACGAAAAAACCGCAATAAGGGTATGAAATGAATATCAACAGCACCGTGATCAGTGGCTTTCAGGCGCTTAATGACCTTAGCTATTTGCTGCAAGGTAAAGAAAAAGCGCTTCTGGTAACCGATAAGAATATTGAAGGCATTCCAGCGGTTCAGACGCTGATCGCGCAGCTGAAGCAGCAGATCAGCAGTTTAAGCATTGTAAACAGCGTCCCACCAGAACCGAGCCAGCATGATGTTGCTGCCATTGTTGCTGCGTTGCCCTCTACAGATGTGGACCTGGTGATCGGCGTCGGCGGAGGCAGCGTACTGGATGTCGCAAAGCTGCTGTCGATCCTGTGCGTTGACGGCGCACCCACGCTGGATGCGCTGCTGGCCGGTGAAAAACCACAAACCCGTACCACATCCCTGTTGATCCCGACCACTGCGGGTACAGGATCGGAAGCCACGCCTAATGCGATCCTGGCGATCCCTGAGAAAGAGACTAAGGTGGGCATTATCACACCGGTGATGCTGCCAGATTATGTCGCACTGGTCCCCGAGCTGACCACCAGCATGCCGCCTCACATCGCTTCTTCAACCGGTATCGATGCGTTGTGCCATCTGATCGAGTGCTTTACCGCCACCGTGTCCAACCCGGTAAGCGATAACTATGCACTGATCGGCATGAAAAAGTTGTTCGCCAGTCTTGAGACCACCATTGCCGAGCCGGGCAACCTTGAGGCGCGCCTCAATATGCTGTGGGCCTCCTATTATGGCGGCGCGTCCATTGCTCATGCCGGGACGCATCTGGTCCATGCAATGTCTTATCCTCTGGGCGGCAAATATCACCTGCCACACGGCGTGGCGAATGCCATTCTGCTGGCCCCTTGCATGCGCTTCGTCCGCCCTGCTGCGGTGAGCAAATTCGCGCAAGCCTACGATTTACTGCCAGATGCCGATACCACACTGGATGAAGAAGCCAAATCTCACGCGCTGGTGGAGTATTTCGCCGCGCTGGTGAAGCGTCTCAAATTACCGGCCAGTCTGGAAGAACTGGGCATTGGCCCAGATCATCTGCCGTATCTGGTTGAAGCCGCGCTCGACGTGCAGCGTCTGATGAAGAATGTGCCGATGAAAGTCAGCGCCGATGACGTGAGAAACGTCTACCTGACGCTGTTTCCGGCTTTGAATCACTAAGGATTAATGAGGGAATCATGAGCAAGAAAATTCAGGGCGTATTAACCGCCATCGTCACCACTTTTGATAGCGAAGGTGCATTCAACCCAGCCGCGCAACGCGTGCAGGTACAACGCCAGCTGAGCGCAGGCAACGGTATTTTCTGCGGCGGCACCAACGGTGAATTCTTCGTGCTGAACGAGCAGGAGAAACTGGCGGTGACGGAAACCTGTGTCGAAGAAGTGAACGGTGCGGCACCGGTTGTGGCGCACATTGGTGAGATCTCCACCCGTGAAACTATCCGTCTGGGCAAGCAGATTGCCAAACTGGGCGTCGATGCCGTTTCGGTGATCACACCCTATTTCGTGCCGCTGAAGCAGGAAGAGCTGATTGCTCACTACCGCGCGGTAGCCGACGCGATTGATGTGCCGCTTTATCTGTACAACATCCCTGCGCGTACCGGCAACACCCTGCAGCCGGAGACTGTGCGCACGCTGGCCGCGCACCCGAACATCATCGGCATTAAAGACAGTGCGGGCAGCTACGAAAGCCTGAGCGGCTTCCTGCAAGCAGCAGAAGGCATGGAAAACTTTAACGTGCTGACTGGCCCAGACTCGCTGATCCATCGCGGCTTTGTCGAAGGTTGCACCGCCTGTATTTCTGGTCTGGCCAACGTGGCACCGAAAGAGATCAACGCCATCTGGGCACGTTTCCACGCGGGCGATATTGAAGGTTCACGCCAGGCGCAAGAGAACATCACCGGTCTGCGTACCGATCTCTACAGCGTCGGTTTCCCACCGGCCACCGTGAAACGTGCGGTTTCACTGCTGGGTTCTGATGTAGGCAACAGCCGCTATGCAGTGAGCTTCTCTGCCGAAGAAGAGCAGAAGATCCGCCAGATCGTGAATCAGTATTTGCAGTAATGATTTTGGGCAGTCTTTTTGCCTTTTTACCACCTAAATACCCTAAATAATTCGAGCTGCAGGACAAATATGCCGCAGGCTTATTTGAACAGCGCTAGCGCTGGCCCGCAGGGTGAGGCTTTAGCCGAATCACGCGGCAAGTGAGTTAATCCCCAGGAGCTTACTGAAGTAAGTGACTGGGGTTAGCTCACGCAGCCAACGCACCTGCAGCTTGAAGTATGACGGGTATTAACACCGGGAAGAATCATGAAAGTCATCTGTACCTCACCTTCATTCGCCAAATACGACGCTGCCCCCATCGACACCCTGCAGCAGCACGGTTTTGAGCTGATTACCCTGCCCGCTGATGCACCGCTCAGCGCGCTGGAACCGCATCTGGCCGATACCGTGGCGATGATCGTTGCGTTCACTGACGTCAACGAAGCACTGCTGGAGAAAGCGCCACATCTGAAGATCGTGTGTAAGCACGGCGTTGGCGTTGACAACATCAATCTGGATGCCACCCGCGCGCGCGGCATTTATGTCACCAACGTGCCGGATGCCAATAAACATGCGGTGGCTGATTTTGCCTTTGCGCTGATCCTCAACAGCGCGCGCCAGATTACTCAGGCGGCGATTGAAACCCGGGCGGGCAACTGGCCACGCATCTTTGCCACCGACGTGTATGGCAAGACGTTGGGCATTATCGGCCTTGGCAATATTGGCAAGCAGGTGGCGTTGCGCGCCAAAGGTTTCAACATGCGCGTTATCGCTTTTGATTTTTATCCGGATGAGAAATTCGCCGCAGAACACGGTATCGAATTTGTCAGTCTCGACCAACTGACTGAAAGCAGTGATTTTATCACGCTGCATAAGCCGCTCACCGATAAAACCCAAAACCTGTTTGATGCTGCGCGCATCAAGCGCATGAAGAAAAGCGCTTTCCTGATCAACGCGTCACGCGGTGGCATCGTTAATGAGCAGGACCTCTATCAGGCGTTGCTGGATAACGTGATTGCCGGCGCGGCTGCCGATGTGTTCGAACAGGAGCCGCTGGTGGAGCATCCGCTGTTTACGCTGAGCAACTTTATCCCGACCTCGCATATCGCGGGATATACCGACGGTGCCATCAGCGCTATTGGTGAACGCTGCGTGATGCAAATAGTGCAGTGCATTAAACAGGGCGAACGCCCAGTAAATATCATGAACGGGCTGGATTAACTTTTTCAAACCCCTATTTAATCCATTTTATATCCCAAGTCATTGGTGTTGTAGCAAGGCGGTAAATTCATTCATCCTCAGGAGCTTATTCCAGGGGGGAATGAATGCAGCCAACGCCGCTACAGCGCGAAGGACGCCGGGAAGGTGAAAATAATATGAATAACACCTCTCGCTCTACCCGTATTCGCTGGTGGATTGCAGGCCTGATGTGGCTGGCAATCGCCATTAACTATATTGACCGAACTGTACTCTCTGCGGCCGCTCCGCACCTGATTAAAGAACTTGATATAAACCCAGAGATGATGGGTTTTATTATGGCGGCATTTTTCTGGTCCTATGCACTCTTGCAGATCCCGGCCGGCTGGTTCGCCGATCGCTTTGGACAGAAAAAAGGTCTGGGTATTGCTGTTGCCTGGTGGTCGATTGCCACCATGGCGATGGGCCTGGCGACCGGCTTTAAATCCCTACTGGCGCTGCGTTTAGCGCTGGGTGTCGGTGAAGCCGCAGCTTACCCGAGCAACGCCGGTATTACCGCGCGCTGGTTCCCGGATCGCGAACGTGCCACGGTTTCAGGCCTGTTCGACAGCGCGTCGAAGTTTGGTGGTGCCGTTGCCATGCCGTTGATCGTGTTTATGATCGCCATGTTCGACTGGCGCATCACCTTCCTGGTGATTGGCTCACTCGGTGTGTTCTGGGTGATCGCCTGGTACTTCATCTATTCCGAGAACCCGGAAGATCATAAATCGATCAGCCAGGATGAAGTGCGATTCATTCGTGATGGCCAGGCGCAGAAACACGGCGATAAAAGCGTGAAACCGATGAAGTGGTATAAGCTGCTGCGCTACCGCAATATCTGGGCGATGTGCATTGGCTTCTTCACCATCAACTACACCTCCTACTTCTTTATCACCTGGCTGCCAACTTACCTGGTGAAAGATAAAGGCATGGATTTCCTCAAAATGGGGATGGTCGCTGCACTGCCACTGATTTGCGGCATGGTGATTGAAGTGCTGGCGGGTTGGGCATCCGATCGCATGGTACACAATAAAGTGCTGTCACTGACCGCCACCCGTAAGCTGTTCCTGACCATCGGTCTGCTGATGGCACTGTGTATCGGTTTTGCGCCGTTCACGGATTCCGTATTTATGACCGTGCTGCTGCTGTGTATCGCCAAATCCGGTACCACGGTAGCGGCCTCTCAGGTCTGGGCTCTGCCGGGTGATGTGGCACCACAAAACAGCGTGTCGATTGTGGCGGGCCTGCAGAATACCGTCTCAAACATGGGCGGCGCAGTCGGCCCAATTATTACCGGCGCTATCGTTGGCGCAACCGGCCACTTTACCTGGGCACTGGTGTTTTCTGCCGTGCTGGTGGTGATTGGTATTCTTAACTACCTGTTCCTGATGGGCAAAGTTGAACCTATCGTGGATGAGGAGCAGGTGCATCATTCACATTCCGTTGTGAGCGGCGCGTAAGTGCCAAACCCGCCGCATCGTCCTGATGCGGCGTTTCCCCTACAGAAAATAAAAAACAATTGGAGGCGACATGTCGCTGAATTCCAATGGATCACCTGCTGCAATTGAGGCAAGTAAAGCGAAAGGGAAATTTCGTTTCGTCATTCTCACGGTGCTGTCCGTCGGCATCGCCATTAACTATATCGATCGCGCCGCCATGAGTGTCGCCATGCCGTTTATGAGCCAGGAGTTGCACTTCTCGCCCACTGACAGCGGCTTGTTACTCTCGGCGTTTTTCTGGAGCTATGTGCTGTTCCAACTGCCCGGCGGCTGGTTAGTCGATAAGCTGGGACCCCGCATCACTTTTGCAGTCAGCAGCCTCGGATGGGGATTAGCCACCGCGGCTTGCGGCCTCGCCAGTTCGATTGCGGCGCTGGTGGGTTTCCGGTTTGTGCTGGGCGCAGTGGAAGCCCCCAGCTATCCCGCCAGCTCCTCAACGGTGACGCGTTGGTTCCCGCGCCAAGAGCGCAGCTTTGCCGCTGCCACCTTTAACAACGGCAGCAAAATCGGTGGCACGCTGGCGATTCCGATCATCTCCTTCCTGATTGCCTTGGTCGGCTGGCGCATGACGTTTGTCATTTCGGGTGTGGTGGCGGTGGTTTGGGCGCTGGCCTGGTATCTGTGGTATCGCGATCCACGCGATCATAAAACCGTTTCGCGTGAAGAAGTCGAATTCATTGAAGCGAATCAGGATCCGCAAACCGGAGAACCGATGAGCGTGCGACAGTTGCTGGGCCAGCGCGCCGTGCAGGCGATGATGGCGGGCTTCTTCTGCATCAACTTTGTTTCTTACTTCTTCTTCACCTGGTTCCCCACCTATTTAGTGGAAACCTTCCATCTGTCACTGATGAAGTTTGGCTTACTGGGCATGCTGCCAGGACTGGCGGCGATTGTCGGCGGCTGGTGCGGCGGGTTGCTATCCGATTCCCTGGTGCGTCGCGGTTATTCCCTCAGCGTGGCCCGCAAGATCCCCTTGGTGGGCGGCATGCTGGGCAGTGCGACCATCGGCCTGGCGGCGTTTTCACCGACGGTGGGATTAGCGCTGGCGGCACTCTGTTTTGCGAATTTCGCCGCCACCTTTGCCTCCGCAGCCTTGTGGGCGTTGCCTTCTGATGTCGCGCCGAACCGCGCTAATGTGGCCACCATTGGCGGTATTCAGAACATGGCCGCCAATCTGGCAGGCATCATTTCGCCGGTGATGATCGGCGTGATCATGCAGTACACCCACTCCTTTGTCATCCCGCTGGAGATTGCCGGTGTGATTGGTGTGGTCGGTGCATTGATTTATGCCTTCTGGTTACCGCGTGTGCAGCCGATGGGCATGGACACCGCTACCGCATTGGATGGAAATTTAAGGAGAGAGGTATGAATCCTCGCTGGAAGCAACGCCCGACACATTCAACCTGGGGCGATTTTGGCCCGGACGATCAACTGGGTCGGCTGAATCTGCTGACTGCGCAGAAGGTGCTGGAAGGGGTGACGGAAGTCAAAACCGGACAAACTTTCTGCCTGAGTTTGCCGCTTGATTTGCCAGGAGGGACGGCGATGAATCCACGCCGTCCACCACCGCAACTCAATGCCACACGGCGCGGCGAACACGCCAACATGACCTATCCGTTATCGCGTGATAATCCGTTGCTCACCGATGTGATCTGCGATGATACCGTGACCCTGGCGCTGCAATATTCGACCCAGTGGGACAGTCTGGCGCACATGGGGCAGTGGTTTGACGTTAACGGCAACGGCGAACCGGAGATGGTGTTCTACAACGGCTATAAAGCGAATGTGGATATCGTCGGTGAAACCGATTATCGCGGTGGTTGTGGCTGCAATCACGGCAGTCATTTAGGGGCCAGGAAACTCGGTATTGAGAATGTGGCGCAACATGGCATGCAGGGCCGCGCGGTGATGATTGATATCAAACGCCATTTCGGTACTGAGCGGTTTGCCTTTGGTTATCAGCATCTGCAACAGATTCTGCAAGCGGATGCGATTGAAGTCCGTCCTGGCGACATGGTCTGTTTCCGCACTGGCATGGATGAAGCAATTCTGGCCATGCAGGGTGAGCCGGATATGACCTTCCTCAATAGCCATTTTGCCGGACTGGATGGCAGTGATGAGCAGTTGCGCAATTGGGTGGTGGAGAGTGGTGTGGTGGCATTGATTGCCGATAATCCGGCGGTAGAAATTCTACCGGCGCGCCCGATGAACGATGATTTTTATCCGTCTCATCCACTGCATGATTTGTGCCTGTTCCGTTTAGGCGTATATCTCGGCGAGCTGATGTTGCTAAGCCCGCTGGCCGACTGGCTGGCACAGCATCAACGCCATGCGTTTCTGCTCACGGCACCGCCGCTGCGTTTACCTGGCGCGGTAGGATCGCCCGCCACGCCGATTGCCACNGTTGCTAAGCCCGCTGGCCGACTGGCTGGCACAGCATCAACGCCATGCGTTTCTGCTCACGGCACCGCCGCTGCGTTTACCTGGCGCGGTAGGATCGCCCGCCACGCCGATTGCCACGGTGTAAACCGCCACATACCGTAGCGGCGCGATTTATTGCGCGGATGTTTAAACATGCGCAATTAATTGCGCCGCTACGGGACCTGCGATAAAGGCGGCTATTTGCCCGCCATAAATTGCCGGTACGCTGCGATCACCGCGAGAAAATCTTCCACCCCGCAAAAGGAGAGGCTCTCTTCGTCGTAATAAGTCATCCCTTCTTCGAGACCGTCATCTTCCAGCGCCAGCTGATTGGCGCGGATCATCACCTCTTCCTCATCCAGCCAGATCGTGTACTCGTGCCCGACACGCTGCCACTGGTTGATGGTGCCCTTCACCTCGCGAGCAGCGACCTCGACCTCATCCAACAGGGCCAAATTATCTTTCACTTCTTCGTTGAACCAGTGCCCCACCGCTTCGTGGTCCATCGACATACGGACTTTGACCTGACCCGTCAAATCACGCAGAAATTCATACTCCATGGGGTTCGCCTCGTGTAGCTAATGGCGCAACTTACAGCACCGAATAAGTGCATTTTGTGCGTAGCGCGCTGAATAAAGTGGGATCACGCTCGCATTATGCCAGAAGCTACCGCTCAATAGGTGACGGTGACCGTCACAGTATCGCTATAACTGCCCGCAGGCTGGTTGGTCTGATCCGGATTTACCTTGGCGGTGTAATTGATGCTTTGCGTTGCCCCCGTGCCGGTTTCGCTCAAGTCATTACTGGCGGTCCAGGCTGAGCCATCAGGCTGATAAAGCTGATATTGCAACAGCGAGGTGCCATTGATCATTTGTCGCCAGTCACCGCTGGTGGCATTACTGCTGGCAAGATTGACGCTGTAGGCCGCATTCAAGGTGCAGCGTATGCCCAGTGTCGAGGAGATCGTGCCAAAACTGGCTGGCAGTGAGGCACTGCCAAAATCCACATCGGGCGCGCTGTCGATGGCACAGTCATTAGTAACTGCAAACTGTAGCTGGATAGTCGAGGTTACCGTGCCCGTGGTGTAAGAACATATCCCCAATACGCCGACAAAACAGATACTGTAGTTCCAGGTGATCGTCAGTGTGTCGGTGTAGGTTCCCGCAGGCACATTGGTGCCGGTGGTGGTTTTTAAGTAGAGCGGCAGTGTGCCGTCGCTGGCGTTGAACAATCCCAGCAGCCCCAGCAATGAAGTCGAACTCCAGGTTTTGCTGCTACCAATGCTGTAGACCGTACTACAGCCACTGTCACCGCAAATGCTGTAAGGCACATAACTGCCCGTGCTGCTGTTATAAAATTGTGGCGTGGTCCCCGACGCATTGGCTGAACGGGTCATGGTGCCTGTCACCGTATTGGTGCTGAGAAGTGATAGCGCACTGCCCGAACAGGTGAAGCCGGTACCGGTTTCCACCACCTGAGCGGTGCTGGCCAGCGTAAACGAACTCAGACTGCCAAAGTCCGTGCTGCTGGAACTGGCAGTGCACGCTGCCCACAGCGAACTGCTCCAGCCTGCCAGCAGTACCACCAGGCTAATCAGTATCCTTTTCATTGCTGCCTCTCCTGTTTATCACGCATCGCACATACCAGCGGTCCAACGAGGTACTGGGCTTGCTTACCGTCCAGGACTAGCGCGTGACGACACTGGCCACCGGGGAGCGAAACCGCGATATCACTGTGCTCCGGCACATCGTCAAACCACGCCTGACCGCCATAGCCCATCTGCGTGGTTTGACCGCTGTGAATTTCCGTCACCAGGGTGCCGGGGGGTAAAGGATGATATTGGCCATCGACCAACGTCAGTAGCAGCGGCCGGGTTTTACGCAGTGGAAAATTCACCAGTGCGCCGCTGGCCTCGCGCACCGCCACCCGTTGCTCCACTTGGGGTGTATTAATATCCGCCGGTAAATTCAGGGGATCGATAGTCAGTTTGGCGGGATACCATGCGCTCACCCACGGCACCAAAATGTGGCCTCCGCTGTCCGTCTCACCCAATAACTGATTTTCATAACGTACAGGCACGCCGCTGTAACCCGAGGTGCTGACCACGATAAAGGCATCATTGATTTTGCTGCTGGCAAACAAGGCATTATCCATCCACACCAAGGCACCACTGGCATCAAACCATTGGCTACGATCGCCGGATGATCCATAGATACCGCCACTCAACACGCTATAGCGATTCTTCCAGGTCAGATCGGCCTGACGATAGCCTTCAGCGTTAGGGGATGCCGCCAGATTCCAGCCCAGTCCCCCCCCGGCGGGCGCGGCGCGGCTGTAACTCATTGTCTGTGTCGTCTCGCCGTTGCTATCCCGCTGGCTGGAGAGGGAGAGCGATCCAGACTGATCAAAAGGAATGAGCAACTGGATTTGCGCCGCCATTCCCCGATCTCCCAGGGTGTTATTCAGTGTCAGATGCAGGCTGCTGTTCGCCCACAAGCCATGGCTCCAGGAGAGATTGGCTAACCGGGTGCGCGTGCCATCATGCGCGGTGATATCAAAATAACCCACGCCAAAGGTACCCGCCCAGCGACCAAAAGGGGCCAGGCTGAGGGTGGCTTGTTCAGCACGGCGGCTCAGCGTGGCACTGGTGTGATAGACCGACAGATCGCTAAACCCCGCAGTGCGTTGTACATGGCTGACACTGAGGCTGAAGCTGGGTGCATACCAAGAGTAACCGGCGGAATATTGCTGCCCGCTCTGCCCGGATTGAGACTGACTGGCGCTTAGCGAAAGTGTGCCTAAACGTGCAACGGCCATATCCGCACCCGCGCCCATACGCGCCAGGCCGCCACGGCCCTCGCCTTGCAGCGCCAACGTCAGATGATCATTAAAGCCATAGCGATAAAACCCGCTGACCGCTGCTGCGTCATAATCCGCACTGCGTATGCCATAGTTTTGCCGCAACGCCCCCGCACTGAAATCAAAATCACTCAATCCGCTGCGCAACAGTTGATTCGAGACATAAAACGGAATGCTGGTCTCGGCCTGCCGGCCCAAAGCATCCGTGGTCACCAGCGTGGCTTCACCTGCACCGTTGATATAGGGCGTACTGGTGAGTGTCCAGGGACCGGCATTCAGGCTGTTGCTGCTGGCTTTATAGCCATTAATAAACACGTCCACGCTGCCGGGAACGGCTGCGGTCCCCGACCAGTTCAGCATCGGATAGGTCACCAGGTCGGGACGCACCGCAAAACTGCGGCTGATACGCAGGCCACCTAATCGCACCGAATTACTCCAGCTGAGCGAGTTGCTGATCACATCGCCCATCTGATAACTCACCATGCGATCAACATCACTGTATTTCCAGGTGGTGTCGTAACGCAGATAGCCCTCACGGCTATCGCTGTCACCTTTCGACTGCCAGTCTTGTCGCCAGGTGCCGGTATTGGAGAGATAGCCCGAAGCCGAAAACACACGCTGTTCCAGCCAGACCGCGCTGTAGCCGCTGCTATTCGCGCTTTTTACGCTGTAAGCGTCGTAATTGAGCAGCATTCCGGGGGAACTGGTCGCCCGGAATGCCGCATTTTTCTGCTCGCCGAGCACTTGCCGGGGTAACCAACTGTCCGGCACCTGCAACTGCAATATCTGATGCACGCTGTCATAGCGGGCAGTGATCTGCGCCAGAGCACTCACATCCTGCATGCCGCTGGCGGTGTCGGCTAACCGGATGTGATTGCGCCTCAGTACTGCCGCATCCAACAGATAGTGCGTACCCTGCACCGTCACCGGCACCACGCTGCCGTCATTACGACCATTGACACTCAGCGTCAGCCACAGCATGTATTCCGTCGGCGCACTCTGTAACGCACGTGGCGGAGGCAAACCATCGTAAACTTCCGCGTTAGCCTCCATCACGCCGCACAACAGCAGGCCAGGCAGCAGCGCCAGCCTTCGCGTTGGCGCTGAAATCATTGGCTGATGGCTACCGCTGGGCCATTATCGGTGAGTTTGGTATACAGCGAGATCCCCATTGGCACCGTTTTCCCCGGCGGCAGAGGGAACTGCATACTCTGACCCGCTAGCACATAGCCGAGAAAACCTTTTGCCAGCGTGAACGACGCTGTATTGATATCCGCATCGCGGCCCCAAAATACCTGGCTCAAACGTGCATGCACTTTGCCGGTGTTGCGAATGCGCAGCACGGTTTTACCCTGCACATTGATCAGCTGCCAGCTTAGATTTGGCTGACTTGCCGAGGCGGGATCGCGCCGAATATCACTGCGTGTCTGGGTCCAGACGCCTTGGCTATCGAGAAACAGAGGCAGTACATATCGCATCTGCAAACGCAGGCCTGCGCTGTTTTTCACCACGGGAACATTCGCATCTGGGATCTCATCCAGAATGATACGGTAGGCTTTTTCACCCTCAGCTGGCGCTGGGCCAGTGCGAATTAAGCGCACCAGTTGTCGCTGTTGCGGCGGCACAGTGGCAAACGGTGGACTGGCGATAACGTCACTTTGATCGGCGTAGCGGTCGCGATAATCCTGTTGTTGCCAACTTAACAGACGAATTTGCAAACGCACCGGCTGGCTTCCCCGATTCTCCAGCCACAAGGCACTGCCGTGTTGGTCAGCTTCAATGACCTGGAAAATCGGCCAGACTAACACCGAGCTTGCTGCATGGGACACACAACTCTGTAACGCCAGCAACGCGATAACGATCAGTTTTTTCATGATTCAGTAGGTCAAGGTGACAGTTACGGTATCGCTGTAAGTGCCAGAAGCGGGCAAGCCCGACGTGGCAAACAGGCGTCCATAAATGGTGTAAGTTTGTGTGCTATCAGGAAACGACGACACGCTATACGCCAGCGCATCGCTGCCCCACACCGTGGTGTGTGCCGCATCCTGATACAGTTGATAAGCCAGAGTGGCGCTGCCATTGCTCAGGTAGCGTGTACTGGCACTGCCGCCATGTTCGCCGTAGTCCAAAGCCAGCGTAATGGCAGTGCCCGGCGTGCAGGTCACCACTATCGATCCCGCCCCACTGCTGCTCGACACATCAACAGGCGTGCTGATGGCAGACATCGTGCCAAAATCCAGCGTGCCGAAGTCTGCACTGGCGCTGCTATTGCTGCCAAAAGCGCAGCCGCTGGTGATGGCAGCCATCACCTGGAAACTATCAGTGGTGCTGCTGGCAAAGCAGGGCCACGAACTCCATAAGCAGAGGCATGCGATAAGGTGCCGTCCCATGGCGCTCGCCGTGTTACCAGGCTAACGTCGCCGTGACCGTATCAACATAGGTGCCGGAAGCCGGTGAAGTGGTGCTTTGGTCCGAAGGCAAAATGCGGCCGTAAATCGGTACATCCTGTTCGGTACCGTCGGCAGTTAATGACACGCTGCCGTTCACAGCAATTTCAGTGCTGCGTGAGGAGTCAGAATAGAGGCGATAAGGAATTAACGTGGTGCCCGATGTCATATTACGCAGGGTACTGCTGCCGTTGAGGCCGCCATCCAGCGTTAATGTCGGAGATAATCCACTGGTACAGGTGACCGTCACGCTGCTGCTGCCGTCAGACCCTAATACACTGCCATCAATAATATTGGCGAGATCGGCATAGGTGCCAAAATTAATTGAGCCCCAGTTGTTGGTTGACCCGCTTGAGTCATTATTCCCGACGGTACAACCGTCGCTAATCACCACTTGAATCCCCACCTGGCCCGTGAGCGTACCGGCGGCACTGGCCGCCAAGGGTGTTGTTAATACAGTTGCGATAGTAAGTGCATAGATGGCGGTTTTGAATTCCATTTTGACCCCACACAATGACAGCATTGTTGTTGAGCCCGCGATATCTGGAAACAATTAAACAATCTTAAACATGACCCAATCGCAACCGATCGAGCTTTAAACAAGCATTAAGATTTGATTATTGAATATCGGGACGTTATGCAAGTGAAGCGTGCATAAGCCAAATGGCCGCTGTCACTTTTTTTAAACATAACCGTGTGATGAAAAATAAGATAGCGAGGAGATAGGAATATTCTTAAAACGCATTTATACCCTTAATTTGATCTTATCCATGGCATTTAATCTGCGCTAAATCGATTTTAAGTAGAATTTTTCTTTGTTAATTCGATTCATTAAAAAAAAGCCCTTTGCACCCAACCAATAAAACTTAACAATAAACAAGCAATATCCTTAATTAAAACTGCTTACATTGATAAATTATAACGGAAATGACGAAACCAATTAATGAAATAACACAATAAAACTAATCATGATGAGTTATTATTAATCATTCGAAAAAGTATGATGAAATTGACGTTTTCGGAAAATTATCCAGAAAAGAACCAATAAAAAAGGGACGATTCACATCGCCCCTTTTTCTCATTCCTGCCGCTGATTAAACTGCGGTCTGGAAGATCACACCATCAGCTTTCTCAGTGTACTGACCGAGTTGGTCAAAGTTGAGGTAGCGGTAGGTATCAGCCGCCGTCTTATCAACCTGCACCATGAACTGCTGGTATTCGTCTGGCGTTGGCAGTTTGCCGAGCAGTGAAGCCACTGCCGCCAGTTCTGCTGACGCCAGGAAGACGTTCGCGCCGGTACCCAAACGGTTCGGGAAGTTACGGGTTGAGGTGGAAACCACCGTTGCACCGTCTTTCACGCGCGCCTGGTTACCCATGCACAGTGAACAACCTGGGATTTCGATACGCGCACCACTTTTACCAAAGACGCTGTAGTAGCCCTCTTCAGTCAGCTGTGCGGCATCCATCTTGGTCGGTGGCGCAACCCACAGGCGAGTTGGCAACTGACCTTTGTGCGCATCCAGCAGTTTACCTGCTGCACGGAAGTGACCGATGTTGGTCATGCAAGAACCGATAAACACTTCATCGATCTTCTCGCCCTGCACATCAGACAACCAGCGCGCATCATCTGGGTCGTTCGGCGCACATAGAATTGGCTCTTTGATTTCTGCCAGATCGATCTCGATCACCGCAGCGTATTCCGCATCCGCATCGCCTTCCAGCAATTGCGGATCCGCCAACCATTTCTGCATGCCTTCAACGCGGCGCTCTAGCGTACGACGATCGCCGTAACCTTCAGAGATCATCCACTTCAGCAGCACGATGTTTGAGTTCAGATACTCAATAATCGGCTCCTGATCCAGCTTGATGGTACAACCTGCAGCAGAACGCTCTGCAGACGCATCGGTCAGTTCGAAAGCCTGCTCAACTTTGAGTTTTGGCAGACCTTCAATTTCCAGCACGCGGCCAGAGAAGATGTTTTTCTTCCCTTTCTTCTCAACGGTCAGCAAGCCCGCTTTAATCGCATACAGTGGAATTGCATGCACCAGATCACGCAGAGTGATACCTGGCTGCATTTCACCCTTAAAGCGCACCAATACTGATTCTGGCATATCCAGTGGCATCACGCCGGTGGCAGCAGCAAACGCCACCAGACCTGAACCCGCCGGGAAGGAGATACCGATTGGGAAACGGGTATGTGAGTCACCACCGGTACCAACGGTATCTGGCAGCAGCATCCGGTTCAGCCAGCTGTGGATAACGCCATCGCCCGGACGCAGTGAGACACCGCCACGGTTCATGATGAAGTCAGGCAGCGTATGGTGAGTGGTCACATCCACTGGCTTCGGATAAGCAGCGGTATGGCAGAATGACTGCATTACCAGATCAGAAGAGAAGCCCAGGCACGCCAGGTCTTTCAGTTCATCACGGGTCATTGGACCGGTGGTATCCTGAGAACCCACCGAGGTCATTTTCGGCTCGCAGTATGCGCCAGGACGAATCCCTTCTACGCCGCACGCACGGCCAACCATTTTCTGCGCCAGCGAGTAACCGCGGGTGCTTTCCGCCACATCTTTGGCTTTTACAAACACATCGCTGTGCGGCAGACCCAGCGACTCACGCGCTTTGGTGGTCAGGCCACGGCCGATGATCAGGGGAATACGGCCACCGGCACGCACTTCATCCAGCAGGACTTCGGTCTTCAGCTCGAAGCTCGCCAGCAGTTCGTTGGTTTCATGATTGCGCACTTCACCTTTGTACGGGTAAACGTCAATCACATCGCCCATTTCCAGACGATCAACGTCGACTTCGATCGGCAGCGCGCCAGCATCTTCCATGGTGTTGAAGAAGATAGGTGCAATTTTACCGCCGAGACACAGACCGCCGCCTTTTTTGTTTGGCACGTACGGAATGTCATCGCCCATGAACCACAACACCGAGTTGGTCGCGGATTTACGGGAAGAACCGGTGCCGACCACGTCACCAACGTACGTCAGCGGGAAGCCTTTTTTCTGCAATGCTTCGATCTGTTTGATCGGCCCAATGTTGCCAGCATCGTCGGGTTCGATACCATCACGTGGGTTTTTCAACATCGCCAGTGCGTGCAGTGGAATATCCGGGCGAGACCATGCATCCGGTGCCGGAGAGAGGTCATCGGTGTTGGTTTCGCCGGTCACTTTAAACACGGTGGTGGTGATTTTTTCTGCCAGCTTAGGACGCTTAAGGAACCACTCTGCATCAGCCCATGACTGGATGATTTTTTTCGCGTGTGGGTTGCCTGCTTTGGCTTTCTCTTCGACGTCGTAGAAGTTATCGAACATCAGCAGCGTGTGGGACAGGGCTTCTGCGGCAATTGGGGCCAGCGCTTCGTCATCCAGTGCTTCAATCAACGCATGGATGTTATAGCCGCCTTGCATGGTACCCAGCAGTTCAACTGCTTTTTCACGAGTTACCAGAGGAGAGAGGGCTTCGCCCTTAACTACTGCGGCCAGGAATCCGGCTTTGACATACGCCGCTTCATCAACACCTGGCGGGACACGGTTGACCAATAAGTCGGTCAGGAATTCTTCTTCACCCGCTGGCGGGTTTTTCAGCAGTTCAACCAGCGCGGCCATTTGGGATGCATCTAACGGCTTAGGTACGATTCCCTGGGCAGCACGCTCGGCAACGTGCTTACGGTATTCTTCTAG
Source organism: Pantoea sp. CFCC18177 (assembly GCF_059412425.1). Classification (NCBI taxonomy): domain Bacteria; kingdom Pseudomonadati; phylum Pseudomonadota; class Gammaproteobacteria; order Enterobacterales; family Erwiniaceae; genus Pantoea; species Pantoea sp. CFCC18177. The sequence goes on along the minus strand of NZ_JBNBPL010000006.1, from coordinate 149,256 downwards.
CACGACGTTCTCCTCGCTCTCATTGTATAGCTTTCCGGTGCACCCCTTGAGCTGTCAAACAGTAGGGTGAGGTGCCCGGTTCCGCGTCGGCCAGCATAGCAGCATTTCGGCTGATTGTTAATCTGTTTACAAAAAAGCAACATCCGCGCGTTAATTAGCAGATTTATCTGCCTGTTGAGCGGGATCACATAAAAAAAGCAGGCAACCGGTGCCTGCTTTTGATCAGTGCAGAGAGAAAGATTAGCGATCGACCATGCTGAATTCGTTGGCGGTGTAGCGCTCGCCTTGAATATTTTTCGCATCAAACAGCGCATCCAGCGCCGTGATATCCGTTGCTTGCAACACCAATGACGCCGCAGCACAGTTTTGTTCCAGGTTGACAATTTTGCTGGCACCTGGAATCGGCACAATATCATCACCTTTCGCCAGTACCCATGCCAGCGCCAACTGTGCCGCCGTAGCGTCATAACCTGCAGCCATCTCTGATAACTGGTTCACCAACTTTTGGTTATGTGCCTGTGCATCCTGCTGGAAACGCGGTAATCCGCGACGAAAATCATCCTCTGCCAACGTGGCTGCGGCCGGGAATTTTCCGGTGAGGAAGCCACGACCCAGCGGGCTATAAGGTACAAATCCAATATTGAGTTCACGGCAGGTGGCGAGGATCTCTTCTTCCGGATCGCGTGTCCACAGCGAATATTCACTCTGCAAAGCCGAAATAGGATGCACTGACTGTGCCCGACGCAACGTGGCAGAGGAGACTTCGGACAATCCGAGATATTTCACTTTGCCTTCCCGCACCAAATCGGCCATCACACCGACAACGTCTTCAATCGGCACGGCGGGATCGATACGATGCTGATAGAGCAGTTCAATGGTTTCAACGCCCAGTCGCTGTAGTGAACCTTCAACGGCACGGCGAATATGCGCCGGTTCGCTGTTTGCACCGGTAATGCGCTCCCAGCCCTCGCCATGTTCAGTAATGCGAAAACCAAATTTGGTCGCCACTTTAATATCGTGACGTCCCTTAATCGCTTTCGCCAGCAGTGTCTCATTGGTGAAAGGACCGTAAACTTCTGCGGTATCGAGGAAATTCACCCCCAACTCAAACGCCCTTGCCAAGGTATCCAGCGCCTGTTTTTCGTCATTTTGCCCATAGGCGAAACTCATGCCCATGCATCCCAAACCCAGTGCTGAAACCATTAATCCCTGACTGCCCAATTGACGCTGTTGCATTGTTCCATCCTCTTTGCTTTCGGTGTTAATGTTATAAACCTCAGCAATTACCACAACAATTGCGCTATTTTCGTTGATTTAGTGAGTAAAACTCAGCAATGAATAAATACCGAGCCACCCTGCAGGAACTGGAGATGTTTGCCGCAATTGCACAGCATCTCAGCTTTCGCAAAGCCGCCGAGGAGCGCAACGTCACGCCCTCCAGCTTGAGCCATGCCATGCGCCATTTTGAAGCGCGCCTGGGCGTCCGCTTACTCACGCGCACCACGCGCAAAGTCGCGCTGACAACAGCAGGCGAGCGCTTTTTGCTGCGCATTCAGCCCGCGTTAGCCGATTTGTCGCAGGCGGTGGATGAGTTGAATGACTGGCGTGAAGAACCGGGCGGGATACTGCGTATCAGTATGCCACGATCAGCAGAAGCACTGTTCTTCCCGTCTTTGATACTGCCGTTTGTGCAACGCTATCCCGAGATTACGCTGGAGATCGACAGCAATGACGCGTTGGTCGATATCGTGGAAGCGGGCTTTGATGCCGGTGTACGCTATGGTGATGTGCTGGCGCAGGACATGATCGCCGTGCCCTTTGGCCACCCCATGCGCGCGCTGGCCGTCGCCAGCCCGGATTTCCTTGCTCAGCATGGCATCCCCCAATCCCCTGCCGAGTTATTACACTTCCCCTGCATTGAGCGACGCTTTCCCAGCGGGCGGCGTTATCGTTGGGAATTTTGGCAGGACGGCCGTAAACAGGAAGTCGCGGTAAAAGGCTCGCTGGTACTGGATAATAATGATCGCATTCTACAAGCAGCACGGGCTGGATTGGGCATCGCTTTTATACATCAGGATGCCGTCAATAATGCGCTGGCGAGTGGAGAGTTAATTGAGATTCTCACTGAATATACGCAAGTTGAAGAGGGATTCTGGCTTTACTACCCCAGCAGGAAATATATTTCAGCGCCACTCAGGCATTTTATAGACTGGATAAAAAACAACGAAAACATATTAAGATAAATATTTAAAAAAACAAATAACAGAAACCACTAACAATGAAGTAATAAATTAAAAATAAACAAAATGGATGCGTGAAATATAAATAAAATCGCGTAGACTGCCTGCGGGCGCTTGAGGCAATCTGCCTTAAGCATAGTTATTTAGAGGTAGGTTGTGGAGAGTTTGCTCGCAGAGTCAATGTTAATTAACCCTGCGAGCGAGCCGACTACCCTACACGTAAGAAATGTCAGGTTAGTCGCTCGCTCGTGCTAATGCAAGAGGTAAGTGACTATGAAGTCGATATTCAAAATACATTGTTCTTATAATAAAAAACGGCTCCTAAAAGGAGCCGTTTTTCTATTTACCGCAAAAACTTATTTCTTTTTCGCTTTAGGGTTTGGCAGGTCAGTAATGCTACCTTCAAACACTTCAGCCGCCAGGCCAACAGACTCATGCAGCGTTGGGTGGGCATGAATGGTCAGTGCGATGTCTTCTGCATCACAGCCCATTTCGATCGCCAGACCGATCTCACCCAACAGCTCGCCGCCGTTGGTGCCGACAATTGCACCACCGATCACACGGTGAGTCTCTTTGTCGAAGATCAGTTTGGTCATGCCATCTGCACAGTCAGAAGCAATCGCACGGCCAGAGGCTGCCCACGGGAAGGTGGACACTTCGTAGCTGATGCCTTTCTCTTTAGCTTCTTTCTCGGTCAAACCTACCCATGCAACTTCTGGCTCGGTGTACGCGATAGAAGGAATCACTTTCGGGTCGAAGTAGTGCTTCAGACCAGAGATAACTTCTGCCGCCACGTGGCCTTCGTGCACACCTTTGTGCGCCAGCATTGGCTGACCAACGATATCGCCGATTGCAAAGATGTGAGGCACGTTAGTGCGCAGCTGCTTGTCGACACGGATGAAACCGCGATCGTCCACTTCAACGCCCGCTTTACCCGCATCCAGGCCTTTACCGTTTGGTACACGGCCAATGGCCACCAGCACGGCGTCGTAACGCTGCGCTTCTGCAGGGGCTTTTTTACCTTCCATTGATACGTAGATACCATCATCTTTCGCTTCAACAGCGGTGACTTTGGTCTCCAGCATCAGGTTGAATTTCTTGCTGATACGTTTGGTGAACACTTTCACTACGTCTTTATCAGCAGCAGGGATAACCTGGTCAAACATCTCAACCACGTCGATCTCTGAACCCAGCGCATGGTAAACGGTACCCATCTCCAGGCCGATAATCCCACCACCCATCACCAGCAGGCGCTTAGGCACTTCTTTCAGTTCCAGCGCGTCAGTTGAATCCCATACACGTGGATCATGGTGTGGGATGAATGGCAGTTCGATTGGGCGAGAACCCGCCGCGATAATCGCGTTGTCGAAGTTGATGGTGGTTGCGCCACCCTCACCTTCCACCACCAGCGTATTCGCACCGGTGAATTTACCCAGACCGGTAACCACTTTCACTTTACGGCCTTTGGCCATACCGGCCAGACCGCCAGTCAGTTGGGTGATAACCTTCTCTTTCCAGGAACGAATTTTGTTGATGTCAGTTTGCGGCTGGCCAAACACGATACCGTGCTCTTCCAGCGCTTTCGCTTCTTCAATCACTTTCGCAACGTGCAGCAGCGCTTTTGACGGGATACAGCCCACGTTCAGACAAACACCACCGAGGGTGCTGTAACGCTCAACGATTACGGTTTCCAGACCTAAATCAGCGCAACGGAAGGCTGCAGAGTAACCTGCAGGACCTGCCCCAAGTACCACGACTTGAGTTTTAATCTCTGTACTCATCATGACCTCTTATTAGATTGCCGGCGGTCAAAAGCGAGCCCGTCCCAGGCTCCGCATGCCCTTTATCCACCGGGACATTTCACCGCAAGAGTTTACAGAATTGTTAATAAACTGCCAACCGCGGCAACTCTGAATGCTTACAACAAGGCCGGCATTTGCCGGCCTTGGTTAACTTCACATCACCAGACGGCGAATGTCGGACAGTGTGTTATTGATGATGGTGATAAAGCGCGCACCATCTGCACCGTCGATCACGCGGTGGTCGAAGGAGAGTGAGATTGGCATCATCAGACGCGGTTCAAACTCTTTACCGTTCCACACCGGCTCCATCGCTGACTTGGAAACACCGAGGATAGCCACTTCCGGCGCATTAACAATTGGCGCAAAGTGCGTGGTACCCAAGCCACCCAGGCTGGAGATGGTGAAGCAACCGCCCTGCATATCGCTGGCGGTCAGCTTGCCATCACGCGCTTTCTTAGAAATCGCCATCAGTTCACGCGACAGTTCAGTGATGCCTTTCTTATTCACATCTTTGAACACTGGAACCACCAGACCGTTTGGCGTATCCACCGCCACACCGATGTTGATGTATTTCTTCAGCGTCAGTTTCTGTGCATCTTCAGACAGAGAACTGTTGAAACGTGGCATCTGCTCCAGCGCGGCCGCAACAGCTTTCATGATGAACACCACCGGGGTGAACTTCACATCCAGCTTACGTTTTTCCGCTTCAGCGTTCTGCTGCTTACGGAATGCTTCCAGATCGGTGATATCGGTCTTATCGAAGTGCGTAACGTGTGGGATAACCACCCAGTTACGGCTCAGGTTGGCACCCGAGATTTTCTGGATACGGCCCAGTTCCACTTCTTCAACTTCACCAAACTTGCTGAAGTCTACTTTCGGCCAAGGCAGCAAGCCTGGCAGGCTTCCGCCGCTTGCCGCAGCAGCCGGTGCTGCTTCCGCACGTTTCACCGCATCTTTCACGTAAGACTGCACGTCTTCTTTCAGAATACGACCTTTACGGCCAGTGCCTTTGACTTTCGCCAGGTTGACACCGAACTCGCGTGCCAGACGACGAATCACTGGCGTGGCGTGCACGTAAGCATCGTTCTCAGCAAACTCGCCTTTCGCGTCCGCTTTAGCCGCTGGAGCAGCCGCAGGTTTCGCCGCTGCCGGTGCTGGAGCCGCTTCCTGTTTCGCCGCAGGTGCCGCAGCAGCAGGCGCAGCGCCTTCGACTTCAAACACCATGATCAGTGAACCGGTGCTGACTTTGTCGCCCGTGGACACTTTCAGTTCTTTTACAGTACCGGCGAATGGCGCAGGCACTTCCATCGATGCTTTGTCGCCTTCAACCACGATCAGTGACTGTTCAGCGGTGACTTTGTCGCCCACTTTTACCAGCACTTCAGTGACTTCAACTTCATCGCCGCCGATGTCAGGCACATTCACGTCTTTCGCACCACCCGCAGCTGCAGGGGCTGCAGCTGGAGCCGCTTCCTGCTTCGCTGCTGGAGCGGCAGCCGGAGCGGCTCCTTCCGCTTCGAAGATCATGATCAGCGAACCGGTATTCACTTTATCGCCAGTGGTGATTTTGATCTCTTTCACCACGCCCGCGAACGGTGCAGGCACTTCCATTGAAGCCTTGTCGCCTTCAACGGTGATCAGTGATTGTTCCGCTTCAACTTTGTCGCCAACTTTCACCAGGATCTCAGTGACTTCAACTTCATCACCGCCGATGTCAGGCACGTTGACTTCTTTGCTGACCGCAGCCGCCGCTGGGGCTGGCGCCGCTTCGGCTTTTTTCTCTTCTGCTGCCGGTGCAGCCGCCGCGCCTTCTGCGTCGAAGATCATGATCAGTGAACCGGTATTCACTTTGTCACCGGTGGCGATCTTGATCTCTTTCACTACGCCAGCCTTCGGCGAAGGGACTTCCATTGAGGCTTTATCGCCTTCCACGGTGATGAGCGACTGTTCAGCTTCAACTTTGTCGCCTACCTTCACCAGGATTTCGGTGACTTCAACTTCGTCTGACCCGATATCTGGTACGTTAATTTCGATAGCCATTACTCTCTTACCTCTTAAGCCAGACGCGGGTTAACTTTATCGGCATCGATATTGAACTTAGTGATCGCATCCGCCACCACTTTCTTATCGATTTCGCCGCGTTTAGCCAGTTCACCCAGTGCAGCAACAACCACGTATGATGCATCCACTTCGAAGTGGTGACGCAGGTTTTCACGGCTGTCAGAACGACCGAAGCCATCCGTACCCAGTACGCGATAGTCGCTGGCTGGAACGTAGCTGCGAACCTGTTCAGCGAACAGCTTCATGTAGTCGGTTGAGGCCACTGCAGGCGCTTCGTTCATCACCTGAGCGATGTAAGGAACGCGCGGTGCTTCAGTCGGATGCAGCATGTTCCAGCGCTCACAATCCTGGCCATCACGTGCCAGTTCAGTGAACGAGGTGACGCTATACACATCAGAACCGATGCCGTAGTCGTTAGCCAGAATCTGTGCCGCTTCACGCACGTGACGCAGGATAGAACCTGAACCCAGCAGCTGCACTTTACCTTTGCTACCTGCTACCGTTTCCAGCTTGTAGATACCCTTACGGATACCCTCTTCCGCACCCTGCGGCATCGCAGGCATGTGGTAGTTTTCGTTCAGCGTGGTGATGTAGTAGTAGATGTTTTCCTGCGCTTCGCCATACATACGCACCAGGCCATCCTGCATGATGACAGCCACTTCGTACGCGTAAGACGGATCGTAAGAGATACAGTTCGGGATAGTCAGCGACTGAATGTGGCTGTGACCATCTTCATGCTGCAGACCTTCGCCGTTCAGCGTCGTACGACCAGAGGTACCGCCGACCAGGAAGCCGCGTGCCTGTTGGTCGCCCGCCAGCCACATCAGATCGCCGATACGCTGGAAGCCGAACATTGAGTAATAGATGTAGAACGGAATCATCGGCAGGTTGTTGGTGCTGTAAGAGGTCGCCGCCGCCAGCCAGGATGAACCTGCGCCCAGCTCGTTGATCCCTTCCTGCAGAATCTGGCCTTTCTCGTCTTCTTTATAGTAAGCAACCTGCTCACGGTCCTGCGGGGTGTATTGCTGGCCGTTCGGGCTGTAGATACCAATCTGACGGAACAGACCTTCCATACCGAAGGTACGTGCTTCATCCGCAAGGATTGGCACCAGACGATCTTTGATCGACTTGTTCTTCAGCATCACGTTCAACGCACGCACGAAGGCAATGGTGGTCGAGATCTCTTTGTTCTGCTCTTCCAGCAGCGGCTTGAACTCTTCCAGCGTCGGCATTTCCAGCTTCTCGCTGAATTCCGCCTGACGCGTTGGCAGATAGCCACCCAGCTTCTCGCGCTGACCGTGCAGATAGTTGTACTCGTCGGAACCTTTCTCGAAGGTGACGTAAGGCAGGGATTCGATCTTATCGTCAGCCACTGGCACATTGAAGCGATCGCGGATGTAGCGAACGCCATCCATGTTCATCTTCTTCACCTGGTGCGCGATGTTTTTACCTTCCGCGGTGTCACCCATACCATAACCTTTGATGGTATGTGCCAGGATCAGAGTCGGCTGACCTTTGGTGTCCTGCGCTTTTTTCAGTGCCGCGTAGATTTTCTTCGGATCGTGACCGCCACGGTTCAGGGCGAAGATCTCTTCGTCTGACCAGTCTTTTACCAGCGCAGCCGTTTCCGGATATTTACCGAAGAAGTGTTCACGCACGTATGCGCCATCACGGGATTTGAAGGTCTGGTAATCGCCATCAACGGTTTCGTTCATCAGCTGGATCAGCTTGCCGCTGGTGTCCTGCTTCAGCAGTTCATCCCAACGCGCGCCCCAGATCACTTTGATCACGTTCCAGCCTGCACCCGCGAAGATGCCTTCCAGCTCGTTGATGATCTTACCGTTACCGGTGACCGGACCATCCAGACGCTGCAGGTTACAGTTGATGATGAACACCAGGTTGTCCAGCTTCTCACGGGTGGCGATGGTGATCGCACCTTTAGATTCTGGCTCATCCATTTCACCGTCACCCAGGAAGGCATAAACGGTCTGGTTTGAGGTGTCTTTCAGGCCACGGTGTTCCAGATACTTCAGGAACTTCGCCTGATAGATCGCATTCAACGGACCCAGACCCATTGATACGGTCGGGAACTGCCAGAAATCTGGCATCAGTTTCGGGTGCGGGTAAGAAGACAGACCTTTACCGTGAACTTCCTGACGGAAGTTGTTCATCTGCTCTTCAGTCAGACGGCCTTCAAGGAAAGCACGTGAGTAGATGCCCGGAGAAATGTGACCCTGGAAGTAAACCAGATCGCCGCCGTCTTTATCACTGCGCGCACGGAAGAAGTGGTTAAAACACACTTCATAAATGGTGGCAGAAGACTGGAAAGATGAGAGGTGACCGCCCAGCTCCAGATCTTTCTTCGACGCACGCAGCACCGACATGATGGCGTTCCAGCGAATTGCGGAACGGATACGACGTTCAAGAGAGGTGTTGCCCGGATAGTCCGGTTCATCTTCAACAGCAATAGAGTTAATGTAGTTGCTGATTGCAGAAGCACCGCCAGCGACTTTAACGCCACCTTTGCGTGCTGTGTTCAATACCTGATCAAGCAGATACTGCGCACGCTCAACACCTTCTTCACGGATGACCGATTCGATCGCCTGTAGCCAGTCACGAGTTTCGATCGGATCCACGTCATTCTGTAAACGTTCTGACATGGGGTGTGTTCCTTATCTGTGTCTAATACGTTGAATTATCAGGAGCCTGTCTGCTTGTGCTTTGCTTCTTATTCACAGCACAAGAAGACAGGTCCGTCGTTTGTTTTCCGCACGTTCGTTGCCGTGCGTTATTCCTTACGTTGCTGTAAACGACGCAGGGAGCGTTCACGACGACTCTGCTCCCGACTTCTGTCCAGCAAGATTTCCTCAATGAACGCCAGGTGACGATGAGATGCCTCGCGCGCTTGTTCTGGCTCACGAGCCACAATCGCCTCAAAAATACTGGCGCGGTGACCACTCACTTTCGCCAGCATTTCCCGGCGAGCGTAGAGCAATTCAAAATTCTGGCGAACGTTTTGTTCCAGCATAGGGCCCATAGAGCGCAGCAAATGCAACAGCACCACATTATGAGCGGCTTCTGTGACAGCGATCTGATACTTCATCACTGCATCGGCCTCGGCATCCAGATCGCCACTGTCCTGTGCCTGCTGAATATGAACATGGCAGTCACGGATACGCTGCAAATCTTCATCTGTGCCACGCAGCGCGGCGTAATACGCAGCCACACCTTCCAGTGCGTGACGGGTTTCCAACAGGTCAAACTGAGATTCTGGATGCTCAGCAAGCAGACTGACCAGCGGGTCACTCATGCTCTGCCAGAGATTCGTTTGCACGAAGGTACCACCGCCCTGACGGCGCAGCAGCAGGCCTTTGGCTTCAAGGCTCTGGATCGCTTCGCGCAGGGATGGACGTGAGACATCGAACTGTTTCGCCAGTTCGCGTTCGGGGAGCAGCTTTTCACCCGGCTGAAGTGTCCCCTCCATAATGAGGGACTCCAGCTGTTGCTCAATCGCATCGGAGAGCTTGGGTTGGCGAATTTTACTGTAAGCCATCTTCCCTTCTTATCAGCCAAACGTCCGGAGTAAATTGGTAATACCAATTGAAAAATAGTGCCCGTAAAGTAACAAAGTATTCACCTTGTGTCTATATGGCCCCCATCACACTTCAAGGGTATATCGCTGTTGCCGCACGCTAACTCACCGTGTTAAAGGCATAAATTTGCCGGCAAAGTGAATTGTTAACAGATTTCACTTTTACTAAACCTTACACAGGGTTAGCCGTTGCAGCGTCGCTAAACCATAAGGCAAAGCTATTCGTGTTTATTGTTTATTCATGTCAGAAATATCTTGGGTGCTCCACAGAGGATACTGCTGCTTTTTCAGCCATCTCTCAGCACAAAAAGCAAAAGCAGGTGCAAAGCGGCGCGCTTATCACTATTCTGGACGCCATGGTAGCCGGGACATGCACACAGCACGCCAGATACCGTAAAGAAAAGAATACATTAGGTAAAAACAGCCTTACAGTGCGCGCACTGCAGGTGCACAATAACAACATCACGAGGTTTGTATGGAACAACAGCATGGCGAGTCGCTGCATCGCGGCCTGAAAAATCGCCATATTCAGCTTATTGCGCTGGGCGGTGCCGTGGGTACCGGTCTGTTTCTGGGCAGCGCATCAGTGATTAAATCGGCCGGCCCGGCCGTGATTCTGGGTTATGCCATTGCCGGTTTTATTGCCTTTCTGATTATGCGTCAGCTGGGCGAAATGGTCGTAGAAGAGCCGGTTGCCGGTAGCTTCAGCCACTTCGCTTATAAGTACTGGGGCAACTTCGCCGGTTTCGCCTCTGGCTGGAACTACTGGGTGCTGTATGTGCTGGTTGCCATGGCCGAATTAAGCGCCGTCGGTAAATACATTCAGTTCTGGTATCCCGAATTTCCCACCTGGGCCAGTGCCGCCATCTTCTTCGTGGTGATTAACGCCATTAACCTGACCAACGTTAAAGTGTTTGGTGAGATGGAGTTCTGGTTCGCCATTATTAAAGTAGTGGCGGTTGTCGGCATGATCCTGTTCGGTGCCTGGTTACTGTTTGGCGGTCACGCCGGTCCACAAGCCACCGTTCGCAACCTGTGGGAACAGGGCGGCTTTATGCCCAATGGCTGGTCTGGACTGGTGATGATGATGGCCATCATCATGTTCTCCTTCGGTGGTCTTGAACTGGTCGGTATCACGGCGGCAGAAGCGGATAATCCTCATGAGAGCATTCCTAAAGCCACCAACCAAGTGCTGTGGCGTATTCTGATCTTCTACATCGGTTCACTGGCTGTTTTGCTTTCACTGCTGCCATGGACGCGTGTAACGGCAGACACCAGCCCGTTCGTGCTGATCTTCCATGAACTGGGTGATGCGCTGGTCGCCAACGCGCTGAACGTGGTGATTCTGACGGCTGCGCTGTCGGTCTATAACAGCTGCGTATACTGCAACAGCCGAATGTTGTTCGGCTTAGCACAGCAGGGTAACGCCCCGAAAGCGCTGTTAAACGTTGACCGTCGCGGCGTACCGGTAGCCACTATTATGGTCTCCGCGGTGGCAACCGCTTTGTGTGTACTGATCAACTACCTGATGCCAGGTGAAGCCTTTGGCCTGTTGATGTCGCTGGTGGTGTCTGCGCTGGTGATCAACTGGGCAATGATCAGCCTCGCTCATATGAAATTCCGTAAGAAGAAAGACCAACAAGGTGTGACCACGCGCTTTAAAGCGGTGCTCTATCCGCTGGGGAACTGGATCTGCTTGCTGTTTTTGGCGGCAGTACTGGTCATCATGGTCATGACCCCAGGTATGGCGATCTCTGTCTGGCTGATTCCGGTCTGGCTGGTGATCCTGGCTGTGGGTTACGCCATCAAGAATAAAGTACAAAAAGCCTAATGTTTGTCTCTGCCCGGTGTCCCGTCACCGGGCAGTTCTTCTGATCTGCCTCACACTTTTCTCCGCCCACCTGTTTTGTCCATCTACGTAACCAAATCCTCCCCACCATGTTACTGATTTAACGCTAATAATTTCGTCTCACCTTGCAGATGGAGACGAAAAATGAAAGGAGCCGCCCTCTCGTTCAGGGAGAAACTGGGATATGGCATGGGCGATGCCGGATGCAACATGATCGGCGGTGCCATCATGCTGTTCCTTAACTATTTCTACACCGACGTGTTTGGCCTCGCCCCGGCGCTGGTCGGCACCCTTCTGCTTTCTGTGCGCGTGCTGGATGCGGTGACCGACCCCATCATGGGTGCGATAGCGGACCGCACACAAAGCCGCTGGGGCCGTTTCCGCCCGTGGCTGTTATGGGTGTCAGTACCCTATGTCCTGTTCAGCGTCCTGATGTTCACCACACCGGACTGGAGCTACGAAAATAAAGTCATCTGGGCATTTGTCACCTACTTCCTGATGTCGCTCACCTACACGGCAATCAACATCCCCTACTGCTCTCTGGGCGGGGTAATCACTAACGATCCGCGTGAACGCGTCTCTTGTCAGTCCTATCGGTTTGTCATGGTGGGTGTGGCCACACTGATCCTGTCACTCTCCATTTTGCCCATGGCCGAGTGGTTCGGAGGGGACAACAAAGCGCGCGGCTATCAAATGGCGATGAGCGTGCTGGCACTGATTGGCCTGGCCATGTTCCTGTTCTGTTTTGCCACCGTGCGCGAGCGTATTCGCCCGGCAGTGCCGAATAATGATGACCTGAAAAAAGATCTGCGCGACGTATGGAAGAACGACCAATGGGTACGCATTTTGCTGCTGACCTTCTGTAACGTTTGCCCCGGTTTTATCCGCATGGCGGCCACCATGTACTACGTCATTTGGGTGATGGGACAATCCACACACTTCGCTACGCTGTTTATCAGCCTGGGCGTGGTGGGCATGATGTTAGGCAGTACGCTGGCAAAAATCCTTACCGACCGCTGGTGCAAACTGAAGGTGTTTTTTTGGATCAATATCGCGCTGGCGCTGTTTTCCTGTGGCTTTTATTGGATTGATCCACTGGCAACCGTTGCGGTGGTCATCGCCTACTTCCTGCTGAATATCCTGCATCAGATCCCATCTCCGCTGCACTGGTCATTGATGGCGGACGTTGATGATTATGGCGAATGGAAAACCGGTAAACGCATCACGGGCATGAGTTTCTCTGGCAACCTCTTTTTCCTGAAAGTGGGGCTGGCGGTGGCAGGTGCGATGGTCGGTTTCTTGCTCTCCATTTATGGCTATGACGCTGGGGCGAAGCAGCAATCACCGACCGCCATTAACGGCATTGTGTTGCTGTTCACTGTGATTCCCGGTGTCGGCTATCTCATCACCGCAGGAGTTGTGCGCTTGCTGAAAGTTGATCGTCAACTGATGCGCACAATTCAGGATGACCTTGCACTTCGGCGTGCCAGCCATCGTGAACCGTCTCCTGGCACCCCTTCTGCCACCTCACTTCCAGGAGAGATCAAATGAACTGGCCAAATCCCTTTATTACCCAACGCGCCGATCCCTTTATTCTGCGTCATGGTCAAGGCTACTATTTTGTCGCCTCGGTGCCGCAGTATGACCGCCTGGAAATTCGCTATGCAGAGACGTTAGCGGACCTGATTGAGGCAGAAGCGGTAACGGTATGGCACAAACCCGATACCGGGCCTTTTAGTGCACTGATCTGGGCGCCTGAGCTCCATCATATTAATGGGCAGTGGGTGATCTATTTTGCCGCAGCTCCCACACGCGACATTAAAGACGGGTTGTTTCAACATCGTATGTACGCGCTGGTGTGTGATGACAGCGATCCGCTCTCGGGCCGCTGGCAGCCCGCGCGTCGCGTGTTTACTCCCCTCGACTCCTTCTCTCTTGATGCCACACATTTCGTGCATCAAGGCAAAAACTGGTATCTGTGGGCGCAAAAAGATCCCGCGATCCCCGGTAATTCCAACCTCTATCTGGCGGAATTACTCAACCCCTGGACCTTAAAAAGCGCCCCCGTGATGCTAAGCCGGCCAGAGTATCAGTGGGAGTGCGCAGGATTTAGCGTCAATGAAGGCCCAGCAGCTATCCGCCATGGCGATCGCTTGTTTGTGACCTACTCTGCCAGCGCGACCGATGAAAATTACTGTCTTGGCATGTTGAGTATTGATGCGCTGGCCGATCCGCTCGACAACAGCGCATGGCAGAAATCAGCGCGTCCAGTCTTCACCACCAGCTGGGAAAATCAGCAATATGGACCGGGGCATAATAGTTTTACAGTTGATGAGCAAGGAAGAGATGTGTTGGTGTATCACGCACGGAACTACACCGAAATTGAGGGCGATCCGTTATGGGATCCGAACCGCCATACGCGTTTGAAGTACCTGGAATGGCGCGAAGACGGCACACCGGACTTTGGCGTGCCGCCAGCCGATCACACCAGCGTGCCGTAAATCGTCAACAGTGCCACGACCACAACCAGTACCAGAGAAATACGCTTTGCCAACGCCACGGCGACACGTGGCGTTTCAACTTTGTCCATGTGCGGATCGCGTGCCAGTGAGAACTGCGCCAGGCTGGTCAGCACTTGATATTGCGAGCGATGGCGATCGCTCAACGAAGCGAACCACGCTGGCAATGCCCGTTCACCATGACCGAGTAACGCATAAGCCACGCCTGCCAGGCGTACCGGGATCCAGTCCAGCACATGCAGGACGCGATCGACGCCTGACTGCGCGCGCTCAAGTGGCGAGTGATGTTTCGCCAGCCAGGTCTGCCAGGCGCGCAGAAAAGCATATCCCACCAGCAGAACCGGGCCGTATGGCCCACCGACCACAAACCAAAACAGCGGAGCAAGGTAGAAACGGAAGTTAATCCAGATCAACGCATTCTGCAGTTCACGCAAGAATTCACGCTCACTGCACTCAACAGGCACACCATGAATCAGCGTCAGTTCGGCAGCCATGGCCTGATGCGCCGCTTCATCGTCATGGCTCGCCGCTTTCAGGTAGCTGTGATAATGCAAACGCACCGAGCCCGCGCCGATGCACAGCAGCCCCACCACAATCCAGAAAGCCAGTTGCGCCACGCCAAACAGAATGCCTTTGAGGCTCCAGACCAACAGCCAGACAATCAGCATGGCGACGAGGGTCATCAATAACGTGCGCAACAGCGAGAAGCGCTGGCGTCCACGGAACAGCGGTTCCAACCGATGATCCAGTTGCCAGTGCTCACCCAATTTAAAAAGGCGCTCCCAACCTAAAACTAATAACAAGCTAAACAACGTCATACCTGCTCCTGCGGTTTCAAGGATTCTCCTGCCTGATAGCATCTTTATAGCGCATCCAGTCAAAAGCGGGACCGGGATCGGTTTTACGCTGCGGTGCGATATCACTGTGACCGGTAATACGATCCATCGTCAGCGGATAATGCTGAAGCAGCAAGGCACTAACCTGCTGCAAAGTCTCATATTGTGCATCGGTATAGGGCAGCGTATCAGTCCCTTCAAGCTCTATACCCATCGAAAAATCATTACAGTTTTCTCGACCTTCAAACTGCGAAACGCCAGCATGCCAGGCGCGCTGGTCAAAAGAAACGTACTGCACCAGTTCGCCATCACGGCGAATCAGGCAGTGTGCCGCCACGCGTAAATGGGCGATATCGGCAAAATAGGGGTGAGCATCCGGGGGTAAGGTCCCGGTAAACAATTGATCAATCCACGGACCGCCAAATTCGCCTGGCGGCAAACTGATATTATGGATGATTAACAGCGACGGAATTTCGCATTCCGGACGCTGATTGAAGTGCGGTGAGGGCACTTTGCGCGCGCTGGTGATCCAGCCATCTTCCAGTTTCATGCCTTCAATCCTTAGCCAAACTTTGCCGAGAATACCATGATTCCCCCTGCGCGCTTGCGACTTAATGCGCAGGCGACCTCGTGTTAAGGATACTAAACATTTCATTCAGCGGTGTCTGGCAATCGTCAATAAATCAGGCTAAGGTGGGCGCACAAAATTCCGACTAGTGGAGTGGCATCACCATGGCATCGCGTCGTTACGACCCCGATCATCGTCGTCAGGAACTGATTAAACGCATTGAACAGGATATCCCAGAAGCCGTGTCCCGCGCGCTTCAGGAGGACTTAGGTGGCGAAGTCGATGCCGATCGCGACATCACCGCCTTGCTCTTGCCTGAAGACAAGCAGGCTGAAGCGCAGATCATTACGCGCGAAGCAGGTGTTTTCTGTGGTAAACGTTGGGTCGAGGAAGTCTTTATCCAGCTGGGTAATAAAGTCACTCCCATCTGGCATGTCGAGGACGGTCAAAATGTGGTCGCTGACCAACTGCTGTTTGAATTACACGGCCCGGCGCGTTTGCTGTTAACCGCAGAGCGTACCGCACTGAATTTCGTGCAAACCCTGTCCGGCGTGGCGACAGAGGTCAGTCGTTATGTTGCGCTACTGGACGGTAGCGAAACCCAGTTGCTGGATACGCGCAAAACCTTGCCAGGCCTGCGCACTGCATTGAAATATGCCGTGCTCTGCGGTGGTGGCAACAATCACCGCCTCGGCCTTTCTGATGCATTCCTGATCAAAGAAAATCACATTATTGCCAGCGGCTCTGTGCGCAAAGCGGTTGAGAAAGCGCTGTGGCTGGAGCCCGATGTGCCGGTGGAGGTGGAAGTAGAGAGCCTGCAGGAATTACAGGATGCGCTTGATGCCGGAGCCGATATTATCATGCTCGATAACTTCAGCTTTGAGATGATGCATGATGCCGTGGCACTTACCGCGAAACGGGCTTTGCTTGAGGTTTCTGGCAATGTCACTGAAACCTCCCTGCCGCAGATTGCCAAAACAGGCGTTGATTTCGTCTCTGTGGGCGCGCTGACCAAACATGTTCGCGCCCTTGACCTCTCCATGCGCTTCCGCGAACACGGATAACATCGCGGCCGCCGCCGTACTTTAGTGCGGCGGTTTGTGCACTCTCCCCGATTAATAGCGAAACCTTGTGCAACAACCTCGATTTAACGCGTAACGTTTTCCACTTCGTCACAGTCCTGCTTTCGCTGCCCACTGACGTTGCCTACCTTAGCCGCTCCACAACAAGGAGCCTGACGATGGAAAGACAACGGGGTTTTACCCTAATCGAATTAATGATTGTGATTGGCATTGTGGCCATTCTTAGCGCAATCGGCCTGCCCAGCTATCAAAACTACCTGCAACGTGCGGCGCTCACCGACATGCTGCAAACCATGGTGCCCTATAAAACCGCGGTGGAACTCTGCGCCATTGAGCGTGGCGATCCGGCACAGTGCCAGGCGGGGACAGGAGGTATTCCTGCGGCCAAAGGCTCGCGTTATGTCGCAACATTGAGCGTGGCTAATGGAGTGATTTCCTTAGCCGGTCAGGAGAGTCTCAGCGGGTTGCAGGTGGAGATGACGCCGACCTGGAATGCCACAGAAGGCACAATTGACTGGCAACGCAGTTGCACCAGCACCAACGCCAGCCTACGCGATAGCTGCCTGGAACAGTTTCGTTTTGCCGATAAGGACAGCTAACAATGGAGCATTCTAATCCGGCATTGCAGAGCTTGTGCGCGCGCTATCAAGCCGTGATGCTGCAACATGACGCGACATTACTGCGCGTCGCCGTTGCAGAGACCCCCGACCCACTTCTGCTTGAGGCGCTGCAATTCGCCAGCCAGTGCAAGGTTGAAGTCGAGTGTTGGCCCGCCGCGCGATTGGAGCAGTTACTGCATAATCCCGACGCCGCTGCTGTGACACGTGAACCTGCTACGTCAGAGTCTGCGATCAATGCCGTCGAAAACATTCTTCGTCAGGCGAGTCATCGGCGCGCTTCGGATGTGCATTTTGAACCGCAACGCCATGGCTTACGCATCCGTCTGCGCATTGATGGCGTGCTGCATAAATTGTCACAACTGCCTGATGCACAACCTGCTGCAGTGCTGGCTCGGCTCAAAATTCTGGGTGGTCTGGATATTGCCGAACGCCGTCTGCCACAGGATGGTCAATTTACGTTGCCGATCGATGAGCAGATGATGGCCTTTCGCCTCTCCACGCTCCCTACCAGCCACGGCGAAAAAGCGGTGGTCAGGCTGCTGCAGAGTGAAAACAGCGCCATCACGCTGGATAAGCTCGGTATGCCGCTCGCGCAATTGCGTCTGTTGAAAAATGCCCTGGCTAAACCTCAAGGGCTGATTCTGGTCACCGGACCGACAGGCAGTGGAAAAACCTTCACGCTTTACAGTGGATTGAGCGCGCTGAACGTGCCGGATAAGAATGTATGCAGTGTTGAGGATCCGGTCGAGATCCCACTCGATGGCATCAATCAGACTCAGATCCATCCACGCAGCGGCCTCGATTTTAACCGCGTGCTGCGCGCACTATTACGGCAGGATCCTGATGTCATCATGGTGGGAGAGATCCGCGATGCCGAAACCGCCAGCATTGCCGTGAAAGCGGCACAGACTGGGCATTTAGTCCTCTCGACCCTACACACAAACTCTACCGCAGAAACCCTCACACGCCTGCGGCAGATGGATATTCCCGGCTATCTGCTCGGCCCGGCATTGCAGTTGGTCGTGGCGCAGCGTCTAGTCAGGCGCCTGTGTACACATTGCCGCCAGCCAGCACAGGCGATTGCCCACTTACCCCATGAAATGTGGCCGGGCACATTGCAAACCTGGCGCGCACCGGGATGTGACCACTGTTTTTCCGGCTATTACGGTCGTGTTGCGCTGTTCGAAATTCTCCCGATGAGTAATAAGTTGCAAAACGCGATATCCGCCGATATGCCGCTGGAGCACGTTATCGCGCTAGCCAATGAGCTGGGGATGAAAACCTTGCTCACCGCTGGGTTGGATGCGGTAAGTCGGGGAGAAACGTCTTTCGAGGAGATGCAGCGCGTCGTGGGATTGGGTGATGGCTAATCTCTATTCTTACCGCTGGCAGGCGCTCGACACTATGGGGTTGTTACTGGACGGCACCTCGCTAGTGGCAAACCAGGATTCGCTGCTTAATCAGCTCTCGGACCGCGGAATGCTGCCGGTCAACTGGCATCGCGGCCGATGCTGGCGTGCTCGGGACTGGAAATGGCAACAGAAAATCGACCTGGTTCGCCAGTTGGCCACTTTGCTGAAGGCAGGCTTGCCGCTGGCGGAAAGCCTGACCTTGCTGGCAGAGGGCCATCCGCATGCGGGATGGCGCGTGTTGCTGGGTGAATTACACCGCCGGGTTATAGCGGGAGACACTTTCTCGCAGGCACTGCGTGCCTGGCCGCAGATATTTCCGCCGCTCTTTCCAGCATTAATGGAGGTGGGGGAACTGACAGGCCAACTCGATGAGTGCTGCAGACAGTTGGCGCTCCAGCAAAGTAAGCAACAGCATCTGCGCCAGAAAGTGATTAAAGCGCTGCGTTATCCGTTGTTTATTCTGCTGGTTGCGATGGCGGTCAGTGCCGGTATGCTGCTGTTTGTCCTGCCAGAATTCGTCTCCGTGTATGCCAGCTTTAATGCCCCACTTCCCGCTTTCACTGCGGCAGTCATCGCGCTGTCGGAAGGGTTACAGCAGGCTGCCGTTCCCCTTTCGCTGCTCATCGCCGCGCTGATATTGATCGGCAAGTGGCTTTATCGTCGCTCAGTGCCATGGCAACGGCGTGTGCAGCGTGGGTTATTGCGCCTGCCGCTGTTATCTCCACTGTGGCGCGGAGGGCAACTGAGTCAGATCTACGCCATTATGCACCTGACACAGCAGGCCGGTTTAACCCTGCTGCATAGCCTGCAGGCGGTAGAAGTCACCTTGTCTTCATGTCTGTGGCGTGAGGATATTGTCGCACTGCAACAGCATATCGCCGCTGGCGCACCGCTGCATCAGGCACTGCAACAACATGCACTCTTCACCCCGCTGTGTGCTCAACTTATTCGCGTCGGAGAGGAAGCGGGAGCGCTGGATGTGATGCTGGCGCGTCTGGCTGAATGGCATGAAGCTCAAACGCTGTCTCGTGCGGATACCCTTGCGGCATCGCTGGAGCCACTGATGATGGTGGTGATAGGCGGCATCGTTGGAACGTTGGTGATTGCAATGTACTTGCCGGTATTTGGCCTGGGAGAGGCTATCCGTTAGCAGGTGCGCACCGCGCACCTGTTTCCGGCACTAGCGTGTGAACACCCGGTTTTCCTGTTCTGCTACACGGATGAAGGTGGTGCGTTTTGTCAGCTCTTTCAGCCGTTCTGCCCCAACGTAGGTGCAGGCAGAGCGTAATCCGCCGAGGATATCTTTCACCGTCTCTTCAACCGGGCCACGCAGCGGCAGCCGCACGGTTTTACCTTCTGCTGCGCGATATTGGGCAACGCCGCCCACGTGGCGTTTCATCGCCGACTCCGAACTCATGCCATAGAACAGCATAAATTGCTCGCCATTCTCTTCAACGATGGAACCTTCGCACTCATCATGCGCCGCCAACATTCCGCCGAGCATGACGAAATCGGCTCCGCCGCCAAAGGCTTTCGCAATATCACCAGGCACAGAACAGCCACCATCACTGACAATCTGTCCACCGAGTCCATGTGCGGCATCAGCGCACTCAATTACCGCGGATAACTGTGGATAGCCGACGCCGGTTTTGACGCGGGTGGTGCACACAGAACCAGGCCCAATGCCAACCTTGACGATATCCGCACCAGAGAGAATCAACTCTTCAACCATCTCACCGGTTACTACGTTCCCCGCACAGATAGTCTTACCGGGGAAACTTTCCCGCACTCGCTGCAGGAATTCAACAAAGTGCTCTGAATAACCGTTAGCGACATCGATGCAGATAAAATTGAGTTGCGGCGTCAATGCCAGGATCGCGCCCAGCTTGGTGAAGTCAGATTCTGAAGTGCCGGAAGAGACCATCACATGGCGCAGTACCGTTGGTGAGACACGCTGAATGAATGCCTGCCAGGCGTCAACGCTGTAGTGCTTATGCACCGCCGTCAACACGTTGAAACTCGCCAAGGCCTCGGCCATGGTAAAGGTACCAACGGTGTCCATATTGGCGGCAATTATCGGCACGCCCGTCCAGTTCAGGCCAGAGTGTTTGAAGGTGTAGGTGCGTTCAAGTTCAACCTCAGAACGGCTTTTTAAGGTAGAGCGCTTGGGCCGGATTAAAACATCTTTAAAGCCCAGCTTTAAATCTTCTTCAATACGCATAGCAGGATGTCCTGGTTAGTGACGACGAACCGCAGTTCGGGTAGCGCTCACGGCTCCAGTCTCGTTATCATACGCGCCATTACTGACGTGACAAGACTGCGAATTTCACTTTATTTAGGCTACAATCCCTTAAATTTAGCTGAGAAAATTGATTGTGATCATGCTCTCATCTTGCTGCGACCTGTGGTCGCCGATGAGACACATTCCGAGAGAACGCGATGCCTTTTACCGTTGCGCTCACCGGAGGTATTGGCAGCGGTAAAAGCACCATTGCCAACGCTTTCGCGGCGCTGAGCGTTGATATCATTGACGCCGATGTGATTGCCAGAGAAGTGGTTGAGCCCGGCACCCCGGCCTTATCGGCGATAGTTAAGCGCCATGGTGAGTCGATCCTGACGGCAGAAGGAACGCTGTATCGCGCTCGGTTGCGAGAAATTATTTTCCAGCAGCCAAAGGAGAAAAACTGGCTTAATCAGTTACTTCATCCGCTCATCAATGCGCGAACACATCAGTTAAAATTACTCGCGACTTCACCCTATGTATTGTGGGTAGTGCCACTGCTGGTGGAGAACGGCTTACAACATCAGGCCGATCGCATTCTGGTCGTCGACGTGGATGAGGCAACGCAACTTCAGCGAACGCAGTCTCGGGATGGCATTACGCTCAGCCAGGCGAAAAATATTCTTGCCGCGCAGGCCAGTCGCGAACAGCGCTTAGCCTGTGCGGATGACATCATTGATAATAGCGGTACACCCGAGCAGGCGTTACCGCGCGTTGCTGAACTTCACCAGTGCTATTTACGCCTGGCAGCAACCCGACAGGATTAACATCATGAGCACAGTTGTTCTATTTGAGCACCCACTGAATGAGAAGATGCGCACCTGGTTGCGTGTCGAGTTTCTGCTGAACCAGTTACATGAAACGGTCCCTGTTAGCGGCTCGGTATCTGCCCTGGCAGTGTTTCGTATTATGGGTGATTTGCTGGATATCTTCGAACGCGGGGATATGCGCACCGAGTTACTCAAAGAACTGGAGCGCCAGCAGCAAAAGCTTCGTGCCTGGCTGGATGTGCCCGGTGTCGACGAACAAACCATTGTCAGTTTGCGCGATCGTTTAAAACGCCAATCCACTGAATTAATGGCTGCCCCACGCATGGGACAACAGTTACGTGAAGATCGCCTCATCGCGCTGGTGCGCCAACGCTTGAGCATACCCGGCGGTTGCTGCAGTTTTGATTTGCCCAGCCTGCATATCTGGCTCCATCAGGAACAGTCACTGCGGGATACTCAGGTGAACGGCTGGCTGGCGTCCCTGATGCCGCTGCGCAATAGCCTGACCCTGATCCTCGATCTGATTCGCCAGTCTGGTGCCTTTCGCCATCAAACCAGCCTCAACGGTTTTTATCAGGATAATGCTGAAGGCTCTGACTTACTGCGCCTGCAACTCACGCTGGAAGATGCGCTTTACCCGCAAGTCTCAGGCCATAAGAGCCGTTACGCTATTCGCTTCCTGCCACTTGATAGCGAACGAGGGGAAGTCCCCGCTCGACTGAATTTTGAATTAGCCTGTTGCTAGAGGATGTTATGCAAGAAGAGATGATTACCGTACCCTGCCCTAACTGCGGTAAAGACGTGATGTGGGATGAGTTGAGTCCGTGGCGCCCGTTTTGCAGCAAACGTTGCCAGCTGATTGATTTGGGCGAATGGGCAGCGGAGGAGAAACGCATCCCCAGTGACAGCGATCTGACCGACAGCGATGACTGGAGTGAAGAGCAGCATTGATGCGCAAGGGGCACCGCCCCTTGGCTTAAATCTCGCCAGCGACTAACTGAGCAATCAGTTGGTGGTTTGCGGGAGGAAATTCATCCGCGACCAGATCCCGCTGCTCGACCCAGCGTTGTGGCTGACCTTCTCGACCATACGGCTCACCGTTCCATCCTTCCACCAGAAAGAAATGCAGCGTGACGCGCAGGTCATCATAGCTGTGATCGGCTAAACCGATGGCTTTGGCTGCCGTCACATCAATGCCTGTTTCTTCCATCAATTCACGCTTTAGAGCTTGTTCCGCGGTTTCATCCTGTTCAATTTTGCCGCCAGGAAACTCCCATTTATTGGCCATATATGAGCTTGCTGCGCGCTGAGCAAGAAAGATCTGGTGACTGGCATTGCGAATGATGCCCACCGCGACCTGCAGGTGTTTCATAAGCTGAATTCCGCTTTTAATAAGTGAACGCTGATTTTAAAGCAGTCGCCCAGTAATGTTAACCCGATGCCGACACTCAAATAAAAAAGGAGCCCGCAGGCTCCTTGTTCATCAGGCCAGACGGCCGTGACACTGTTTGTATTTCTTACCGGAACCGCATGGGCACAGATCGTTACGCCCGACTTTGCGCTCTCCGCCCTGTGCAGCCAGTGCAGCGGCAGCCGCCGTTTCATCATCAACATGACTCAACTGTTGCTGCTGTGCCAGACGTTCCGCTTCTTCACGACGCTGCTGCTCCATCGCTTCAACTTCTTCTGGCATGCGTACCTGTACCTTGCTCAGGGTGCTGATCACTTCATATTTCAGTGATTCCAGCATCGAAGCGAACATAGAGAAGGATTCACGCTTATATTCCTGCTTCGGATCTTTCTGCGCATAACCACGCAGATGGATACCCTGGCGCAGATAATCCATCGCCGCTAAGTGCTCTTTCCACAATGAGTCCAGCGTCTGAAGCATTACGCCTTTCTCGAAGTTACGCATCATCTCAGCGCCCACCACTTCTTCCTTGGCGGCATAGCTTTCGTGTGCATGAGTCATGATACGCTCACGCAGCGTCTCTTCATGCAGATCTGGCTCTTTGTCCAGCCACTCTGCAATCGGCAGATCGAGGTCGAAATCGTTACGCAGACGCTCTTCCAGCGCCGGAACATCCCACATTTCTTCCAGAGACTGTGGAGGAATGTAGGTATCGATGGTCGCTTTGAACACATCTTCACGGATGCTGTTGATGGTTTCGGACACATCGGACACATCCAGCAGCTCATTACGCTGACTGTAAATGGCGCGACGCTGATCGTTAGCCACGTCATCGTATTCCAGCAGCTGCTTACGAATATCGAAGTTGCGGCTTTCAACTTTACGCTGTGCGTTAGCAATCGCTTTGGTTACCCATGGGTGCTCGATCGCTTCGCCCGGCTTCATACCCAGTTTGCGCATCATATTAGAGACACGATCCGAGGCGAAAATACGCATCAGCGCATCTTCCATCGACAGGTAGAAGCGAGAGGAACCGGCATCACCCTGACGACCGGCACGGCCGCGCAGCTGGTTATCGATACGGCGAGATTCGTGACGCTCAGTACCGATAATGTGTAAACCGCCCGATGCCAGTACTGCATCGTGACGCAGTTTCCACGCCTCTTTAATTGCCTGGATTTGTTCTTCAGTTGGTGCTTCCAGCGCGGCAACTTCTGCCTGCCAGCTACCACCGAGTACGATGTCGGTACCACGACCAGCCATGTTAGTCGCGATAGTCACGGCTGCAGGCTGTCCCGCCTGAGCAACAATATCCGCTTCGCTGGCGTGGAACTTAGCGTTCAGTACGCTGTGCTTAATGCCCGCACGCGTCAATTCCTGGGAGACCACTTCTGATTTTTCAATTGAAATGGTACCGACCAGCACCGGCTGACCTTTTGCTGTGCAGTTACGGATGTCTTCAATGATGGCATCAATCTTCTCTTTCTCGGTCATGTAGACCAGATCGGCCATGTCTTTACGCACCATCGGACGGTTGGTTGGCACCACGATGGTATCGAGCTTGTAGATAGAGCTGAATTCAAACGCTTCGGTATCTGCAGTACCCGTCATACCGGCCAGTTTTTCGTAGATACGGAAATAGTTCTGGAAGGTAATGGATGCCAGCGTCTGGTTTTCGTTCTGGATCTCGACGCTTTCTTTGGCTTCAACAGCCTGATGCAGGCCGTCTGACCAGCGGCGACCCTGCATGGTACGCCCGGTGTGTTCATCAACGATGATGACCTCACCGTCTTTAACGATGTAGTCAACGTCGCGGGTAAACAGCGCGTGGGCACGCAGCGCAGCGGTAACGTGGTGCATCAACATAATATTGGTTGGGGAGTAAAGTGACTCACCCTCTTCCATGATGCCCTGGCTGACCAGCAGCTCTTCGACCTTAACCAGGCCGCGCTCGCTCATGTGAGCCTGACGTGCTTTTTCATCCACCCAGAAATCACCTTCACCCTGGAAGGTGTCAGAGTCTTCTTTCTCCTGACGCACCAGGTGCGGGATGATTTTGTTTACTTTGGTGTAAAGCTCAGAGCTGTCTTCCGCCGGTCCGGAAATGATCAGCGGTGTACGCGCTTCATCGATGAGAATGGAGTCAACTTCATCCACCAGCGCATAGTGCAGTTTGCGTTGAACGCGCTCTTCAGGGCTGAACGCCATGTTGTCACGCAGGTAGTCAAAACCGTATTCGTTATTGGTACCGTAAGTGATATCAGCGGCGTATGCGGCGCGCTTCGCCACAGCAGGCATATTCGGCAGGTTGATACCGATAGACAGGCCGAGGAACTCGAACAGTGCGCGGTTGTTTTCCGCATCACGCTGGGCCAGATAGTCGTTGACGGTAACAACGTGGACGCCTTTGCCGCTCAGCGCATTCAGATAGGCCGGTAGGGTTGCGGTCAGGGTTTTACCTTCACCGGTACGCATCTCCGCGATGCAACGCTCATTCAGCACCATACCGCCGATCAGCTGCACATCGAAGTGGCGCATGCCAAACACACGCTTACTGGCTTCACGCACGGTGGCAAAAGCTTCTGGAATCAGGCTTTCAAGGCTCTCGCCTTTTTTCAGACGCTCGCGGAACAGATCGGTTTTGGCTTTCAGCTCATCATCTGACAACTTAACGAAATCCGGTTCCATCTTGTTGATGACGTCAACAATTTTGCGCATACGGCGCAGAGTACGATCGTTACTGCTGCCAAAAACCTTGGTTAATAATTTGATTAACATGATAAATTTTTCTCAATTCAGCCGTAATTTACGGTCTGGAAAATCTAAAACAGGATGTGGAAAAAAGTTAGCAGTTAAGCGTTGAGTGGCCCAGCGCGGATGCCATGGATAGCAGCCTGCCAGTCAGCAGAAGTCGGGATTGAGAGGTCGTGATGACCTGGGGTTTTCTGCGCGTCAAGCGCCAGAGCGGGTTGTGCAGGCGATGTCAGCAGCGCCTGCAACGAATCAATTAACGCCAGCTTTTGCGCCGCCAGCGGCACAGCTTGCTCAGCCTCCGCTTCTGCGGGCGGTGTCATGCTAAATGAAAGGTGGCGAATGACGGTACGGATCGCATGCTGGTGCCAGTAATCGACGTTAAAGTTCAGTCGACGCGCACTTTCCTGCAGGCGAATCAAATGATCGAAGTGTACAGCGTTGCCGACAAACAGGCTGCTAATGGGCGAGTCAGTCGCCGTGGGCTCCGCACTTTGCGCACAGGCAGGCAAGCCCAAACTGGCCGCCACCATCCCTAACAAGAGATGAGGCCAGAAATAGCGTCTGCCTAATTGTCGCCAGCGTGAGAAAATCCCGATCACAACCTGTCCAGAGTTTAATTAAATAAGTAATGAAGCTGCCGTGGTCATCCACGACCCTACTCATACGAGCGCCAGATAATAGCACTTATGTGGGGCAACGACACCAGTGTTTAAAGGGCTTACGGGGGAATTCACGTTTTTTTGTACAGGCTTTCGCCAGTCTGAGTGAAGAATTGCGAGCGGTCTTGCAGGATTGATTATCAGGCAATAAAAAACGGCAGGCTCGGCTGACCGGAGAGGGTGTCAGCGAGACCTGCCGTTTTTACGTCTGGCTTACGCCAGCACTAAATTTGGTGCTTTGAATGCCAGCGGCAGTTCAGCTTCGTCTTCGAAGGTTGCCCATTCCCAGGCTTCCTGCTTAGCCAGAACCGCCTGCAGTAATTTATTGTTCAGCGCATGGCCCGATTTGAACGCAGAGAATGCGCCAATCACGTTATGACCACACATGAACAAATCACCGATAGCATCCAGCATTTTGTGACGAACGAATTCATCTTCAAAGCGCAGACCGTCTTCGTTAAGTACGCGGAAATCATCGAGTCCAATCGCACAGTCTAAGCTACCGCCCAGGCACAGGCCTTTAGACTGCAGATATTCAATTTCACGCATAAAGCCAAAAGTGCGCGCGCGGCTGATTTGGCGAACAAACGCCTCAGCCGAGAAGTTCAGCTGGTAACGCTGCGAGCTTGAGTCAATCGCTGGGTGTTTGAAGTCGATAGTAAAATCGAGCGAGAAACCGTTGTACGGTTTGATCTCAGCCCACTTATCGCCATCTTCCACACGCACCGTTTGCTTAACGCGGACGAATTTCTTCGCGCTGTTCAGCTCTTCGATGCCTGCATCCATCAGCAAATAGACAAAAGGCGCGGCACTGCCATCCATAATTGGAATTTCTGGCGCATCGACTTCAACGATAATGTTATCAATGCCCAGGCCAGCCAATGCTGCATTCAGGTGTTCAACCGTCGAAATACGCACGCCTTCATCATTCACCAGGCAAGTACTCAGCATGGTGTCGCGCACGTATTTTGCATCAGCCGGGAAATCAACCGGTGGATTCAAGTCAGTGCGACGATAGATGACCCCGGTATTAGCCGACGCAGGGCGTAAGGTCAGCGTGACTTTCTTGCCGGTATGTAAACCGACACCTGTCGCCTGAACAATACGTTTTAATGTCCTTTGTTTGATCATCGCTTTATCTCGCAATATTACCCATCCGACCGCCAGTATAAATTACCGGCGGGCGAACACTTTAGCACAAAGAGCGGAGAATCCCAATTATCAGGATATTCTTAGTCAGCCTGCTTACGCAGGAAGGCTGGAATATCGAGGTAATCTGGCTCTTTGTTAGATGATGCAGGCTGGTCATTGACCACTTTTGCCGCAGGTTTTTGTTCCTGAGGCAGCGGTGCCATACCGTGCTGCTGGTAACGATGGTCCATCACTGGCTGAGTGGCCGGCTTGTTGGTGACAAGGGTAATTTCTGGACGCTTGTCCATACCAATACCGGTTGCAACAACAGTCACGCGCAGCTCATCGTTCATCTCTGGATCCAGAGAAGTACCGATCACCACGGTTGCATTGTCAGAGGCGAAGGCGCGGATAGTGTTACCCACAGTTTCGAACTCATCCAAACGCAGGTCGAAGCCCGCCGTGATGTTGACCAGCACGCCGCGCGCACCTGACAGGTCGATGTCTTCCAGCAGTGGGCTGGAAATCGCCATTTCGGCCGCTTCTTCAGCACGGTCTTCACCGCATGCCACGCCTGAACCCATCATCGCGTAGCCCATTTCTGACATCACGGTGCGCACGTCAGCGAAGTCAACGTTCATCAAGCCCGGGCGAGTAATCAGCTCAGCGATACCCTGCACCGCGCCTTTCAGCACGTCGTTAGCTGCGCCGAACGCATCCAACAGAGAGATACCGCGACCCAGCACTTTCAGCAGCTTATCGTTAGGAATGGTGATCAATGAATCAACATGCTTAGACAGCTCTGCGATACCCTGCTCAGCAAAAGCCATACGCTTTTTGCCTTCAAAGTTGAATGGCTTAGTCACCACCGCAACGGTCAGGATACCCAAATCTTTTGCTACTTCAGCCACCACTGGCGCTGCACCGGTACCGGTACCGCCGCCCATGCCAGCAGCAATAAACACCATGTCTGCCCCTTCCAGCGCAGAACGCAGTGCTTCGCGATCTTCTTCCGCTGAGGTACGACCGACTTCCGGATTGGCACCCGCACCGAGACCTTTGGTGATACCGGTCCCGATCTGAATCGTCTGGCCAACCGCTGTTTTACGCAACGCTTGTGCGTCGGTGTTTACAGCGAAGAATTCTACACCTTCGATACGCTCGCGTACCATGTGCTCTACGGCGTTGCCACCGCCACCGCCGACGCCGATGACTTTAATCACCGCGTCATTGGTTAATTCCATAGGTTCAAACATGATTTCTCTCCGTTATGTGCCTGTCGCCTGGAGACCATAAACATTGCCTGCATGGTCTCCTTTTTCAAAATTAAAACTCTTTCTTCAGCCAGCTATTGATACGTTTAAACCAATTGCCCACTGAAGCACGTTTTTCCGTTTCTGCATCACCGTTCATATGTGACTCTTTGCCGTAATGCAGCAGACCGACTGCAGTTGAGTAATACGGCTCCTGCGCGTAATCCGTCAGGCCAGTGATGTTAAGTGGCTGGCCAATACGCACCTGTGTGTGGAACACACGCTGTGCGCAAGCGGCCAGGCCTTCAATCTGCGCCGCACCACCGGTCAGCACGATACCGGCCGCCAGATGATGTTTCACGCCCTGCTGGCGCAGTTGCTCCTGCAGTTGCAGAATCTCGTCATTCACCAGATTCAGCAGTTCGGTGTAACGCGGCTCAATCACTTCCGCCAGCGTTTGACGTTGAAGGCTGCGCGGTGGACGTCCACCCACACTTGGCACTTCGACGTTTTCGTCTTTGCCTACAATCGAGCCCAATGCACAACCATGACGGACTTTAATGGCTTCCGCATCAGTTGGCGGCGTACCGAAGGCATACGCGATATCACTGGTCACCACATTCCCTGCATAAGGGATCACTTTGGTGTGGCGCAGTGCGCCGCCAGTATAGACTGCGATATCCATTGTACCGCCACCGATGTCAACAACACAGACTCCCAGCTCACGTTCATCTTCTGTCAGAACTGAAAAACTGGATGCCAGTCCGGCAAAAATCAGTTGGTCAACTTTCAGGCCGCATCGTTCAACGGCTTTAACAATATTTTTTGCCATGTCGTTGTGGCAGGTGATCAAGTGCACCTTTGCCTGCATACGCACGCCAGAAAGCCCCACCGGGTTCTTGATGCCTTCCTGATAATCAATGGCATATTCCTGAGGAATGACATGCAGGATACGATGTTCATCGCGCACGCGTACGGATTTCGCCGTATGTACCACGTTCTCTACATCATCCTGAGTGACTTCCTCTTCCGAAATCGGAACCATCCCGATTTCGTTCTGACAACTGATATGTTTGCCCGATAAAGCAAGGTAAACCGACGAAATCTGACAATCAGCCATCAGTTCAGCCTGGTCGATGGCGCGCTGAACGCATTTCACCACTGACTCAAGGTCGTTTACGCCACCTTTATCCATACCACGAGACGGGCAACTGCCCACCCCAATAATGTTGACCATACCATCAGGCAGAATTTCCCCAACCAGGGCGGCAACCTTGGCGGTGCCGATTTCAAGTCCTACTACCAGTTTTCTGTCCGTTGCCTTGATCATTGTGGTTTAGCCTGTGCCTGGTTTTGTTGCTGATTACTGTCCTGTTGCTCCAACGGAGCCGCTGCCCAGCCTACTGCGGCACCCGAGTCATAGCGCAAATCGACATACGCAATGCGCTTGTTTTGACTCTGGCCCTGCTGTTGCAGCTCCGGATAGAGCTCAATAAAACGGTTAAGACGCTTCATGGTGTCGCTGCGACCCAGCTCGATGCGCACATCGTCGCTGGTCACTAACTGCCACGAGCGCCGCGCCGTCATCGACGCGACCTTCAGGGTAAACTTGCTGGCCTGGAGCACATCACGCATGGTGTGATAACCGGCCAGCACCTCTGTTTCACTGCCTTCCGGGCCATACAACATCGGCAGTGTTTCTTTACCGATGTGGCTGGCCGGGACGCTGAAGGAGACGCCATCGGCGTCTACCATGTGGGAGTCATTCCAGCGAGCCACCGGAACATACTCTACCAGGTTAATCTTCAGCTCATCAGGCCACTGCTTACGCACACTGACCTGCTTAATCCACGGTAAACGCTCAATCTGCTGCTGGATGATGTCCACGTTTTGCGACATGAACGTCCCCGGCGCGCCAAGCGACAAAATGGCCTGGCGAATATCATCGTGCGTGGTGTAGTGGGTTTCCCCCGTCACCACCAGTTTCGATAACGGCAGGCGCGAAGCATCATTCATCCACTTCAGCACCACCAAGCCGCCCGCCGCCATGATGCCCAACACCATCAGCAGGAACACGATGCCAAACAGCCGTGCACCGTTGCTACGCCCGGTGCTGCTTCGCTCCTGGGGTTCGCGATTTCTAACGCGTAGGGCCGCCTGAGACATATCAGTCAGCCAGCTCCAGAATTCGGGCGACCAACTGCGGGAAACTGTATCCCGCCTGTCGGGCCGCCATCGGCACCAGACTATGACTGGTCATGCCAGGGGAGGTGTTCACTTCCAACAACTGGAAATGACCCTCACCGTCAGCCATCACATCCACGCGGCCCCAACCGCTGCATCCCAGCGCACGCCATGCCGCCAACACTAATGTCTGCAATTCTGCTTCTTTCTCTGCGCTTAAACCGCTCGGGCAGAAGTATTCAGTATCGTCAGAAATGTATTTAGCTTCATAGTCATAGAACTCGCTGGCGGTTTTTATTCTGATGGATGGCAGAATTTCATCCCCCAGGATACCCACGGTGTATTCGGCACCGCTGAGAAAAGCTTCGATCAGCACGTCATTATCGTGACGGAATGCCTCTTCCAGCGCGGCAGGCAAGGCTTCGACGCTGTTAACACGGCTAATGCCTACGCTTGACCCTTCACAGCTTGGCTTCACAAACAACGGCATACCTAAGGCGGCGATCGACGCCTGCGTTGCCGCATCCAAACCGGCATCGTGCTGCTGACGCGTCAGCCAGACAAATTTGCCCGATGGCAGTCCCCTGCCCTGCCACAGCAGTTTGCTGCGCAGTTTATCCATGGTGATGGCCGAAGCCATTACGCCGCTACCGGTGTAAGGCATTTGCAGGAACTCCAGCACCGCTTGCAGCGTGCCGTCTTCACCGCCACGGCCATGTAATGCAATGAACGCTTTGGCAAAACCCTGCGCTTTCAGGTCGAGCACCGAGACATCACGGGTATCAACACCGTGCGCATCAATGCCCATTTCGCGCAGACCCGCTAATACCGCGCTGCCCGAATTGAGCGACACATCGCGCTCTGCCGAGGTTCCGCCCATCAGGACGGCGACTTTCTCAGCCATGACGTGCCTCCGCTTTTGCAGCAGGCTGCAATTCGATTTCAGCCAGTTTACGGGCGATTTTGCCGATATTGCCTGCGCCCTGCACGATCACCAGATCGTCGCCAGAGAGCAGCGGTGCCAGCGCATCCGGTAATGCGTCATGTTCGGACACCAGAATCGGATCAACCTTGCCACGGTTACGGATGGCGCGGCACAGTGAGCGACTGTCTGCGCCCGGAATTGGCGCTTCACCGGCCGGATAAACGTCCAGCATAAGCAGGACATCCACCTGTGACAGCACATTCGCGAAGTCATCAAACAGATCGCGCGTACGCGTGTAGCGGTGCGGCTGGAATACCATCACCAGTTTTTTATCTGGCCAGCCCGCACGGGCTGCTTTGATGGTGACGTCTACTTCGGTTGGGTGATGGCCGTAATCATCAACCAGCATCGCACTGCCAGGATTGCCGTTGACGGCAGCGGTGTCAAACTCGCCCAGCACGTCGAAGCGGCGTCCTGTGCCCTGAAAACTCTCCAGCGCCGCGAGGATGGCGTTGTCTTCAATGCCCTCTTCGCTGGCAACTGCTACGGCAGCCGCCGCATTTAATGCATTGTGGCGTCCCGGTGCATTCAGGGTCACTTTCAGCACTGGCTTATCCTGGCGAATCAGCGTGAAGTGCCCTTGCGCACCACGCTGCTCGTAGTTTTCAATGCGGACGTCAGCATCATCACTGAAGCCGTAAGTGGTGACCTGACGCCCCACGCGTGGAATCAGATCGCGAATCACCACATCATCGACACACATCACCGCACGACCGTAGAACGGCAGGTTATGCAGGAAGTTAATGAATGTCTGCTTCAGGTTTTCGAAGTCGCCCTGATAGGTGTCCATATGATCCGCTTCGATGTTAGTGACGATCGCCACCATCGGCTGCAGATGCAGGAAGGAAGCGTCGCTCTCATCGGCTTCCGCAATAAGGTAACGGCTGGTGCCCAGGCGCGCATGTGTGCCCGCCGCTTTCACTAACCCGCCGTTAACGAAGGTAGGATCTAATCCGCCTTCGGCATAAATACTGGTCACCATCGCCGTGGTGGTGGTTTTACCGTGCGTGCCGGCAATCGCGATGCCGTGACGGAAACGCATCAATTCAGCCAGCATTTCGGCACGGCGAATCACCGGGATACGCTGTTCACGTGCCGCAACCAATTCTGGGTTGTCCTGTGCAACCGCAGTTGATACCACCACAACACTCGCATCGGTCACGTTTTCAGGACGATGGTTGAAATAGATTGTCGCGCCTAGCGCGGCCAGATGCTGGGTCACCGGGTTAGGTGCCAGATCGGACCCGCTAATGTGATAGCCTTCGTTCGCCAACACTTCGGCAATACCGCCCATGCCAGCACCACCGATGCCGACAAAGTGAATGTGCCGGACGCGACGCATCTCGGGCACAATAGAACGCAGTTTTGCCAATTGTTGTGTATTCATCTGTCTCAATTACCTGTTTATCCCGTTTGTACCTGCATTCAGGTACGGGTCAGTCAAACCAACCTGTTAACTTACTTCGCGACGCGTGCGACTTCTTGCGCAACCCGATCGGTTGCATCAGGAATCGCGACCTGACGGGCTTTTTCAGCCATCACCAATAGTGTGGTGCGATCCCAATCGCGCAACGTGCCCGCGACCGCAGCGGCAGTAAATTGCGGCTGCTCGAAAATTTTGGCCGCGCCCGCTTTTTCAAGCGGCAGCGCGTTCCAGTACTGCTGACGATCTTTGTGCTGGAAAGGCACAAAAATGGCCGGTAAACCTGCGGCAGCCACTTCGCTCACCGTCAATGCGCCCGAACGGCACACCACCACATCGGCCCATGCGTAGGCTTCAGCCATGTCATCGATAAACTCGGTGACTTTATGCTGTGGCTGTCCTGCATCGCGATAAGCCTGTTGCACCGTCTCTAGCCCGCCCTTACCGGTTTGATGCCAGAGGCTGATCGCTTCACCCAGCTGCGCGGCAACCTGCGGCATCGTCTGGTTAAGAATACGCGCCCCCTGGCTGCCACCGACCACCAGCACGCGAATCGGACCCATGCGGCCACTCAGACGTTCTGCGGGCAAAGGCAGTGCCAGCACATCGGTGCGCACTGGGTTGCCAACGACATCCGCGGTGGGAAATGCACCCGGAAAAGCTTGCATCACTTTGGTGGCGATTTTCGCCAGCCATTTATTGGTCAGCCCGGCAATACCATTCTGCTCGTGCAGTACCACAGGGATACCGCAGCTCCACGCCGCGAGACCACCCGGTCCGGAAACATATCCGCCCATACCGAGCACCACATCCGGCTGCCAGTTTTTCATGATGCGGCGCGCCTGACGCCATGCATTGAAAATTCTGACCGGTGCCAGTAACAAAGCTTTCACGCCTTTTCCGCGTAAACCGCTGATGCGGATAAACTCAATCTCGATGCCATGCTTCGGTACCAAATCCGCTTCCATGCGATCAGCGGTTCCCAGCCAGCGTACTTGCCAGCCCTGTTCGATCAGGTGATGGGCCACTGCCAGACCCGGGAACACATGTCCTCCGGTTCCGCCGGCCATCACCATCAGCCGCTTGCTACTCATCGAGCACCTCGGGTAAACGCCTGTGCTTTTGCCAGACGCGTTTCATAATCAATACGCAATAAAAACACGATGGCAGTCGACATGATGATCAGACTCGAACCACCGTAACTGATCAGCGGCAATGTCAGACCTTTGGTCGGCAGCATACCTGCAGCTGCACCGACGTTAACCAGCGCCTGGAAGCTAAACCACACGCCAATTGAACAAGCGAGGAAGCCCGAAAAGCGCTGATCGATCTCCAGAGCACGGCGACCAATCGACATCGCGCGAAAAGCGACGAAGAATACCATCAACAGCGCTAAAACCACACCGACATAACCCAACTCTTCACCAATAATGGAGAAGATAAAGTCGGTATGTGCCTCCGGCAGATATTCCAGTTTCTGCACCGAGTTGCCTAAGCCCTGTCCCCAGAATTCACCTCGGCCAAAGGCCATCAGGGACTGCGTCAGCTGGTAACCGCTGCCGAAGGGATCTTCCCATGGGTTCCAGAAGGAGGTCACACGGCGCATACGGTAAGGTTCAGCGATAATCAGCAGGACCACGGCGAAAATACCGGAGCCGATAATCGCCAGGAACTGCCACATCTTCGCCCCCGCGAGGAACAGCATCGCCAGCGTGGTGACGAACAACACCACCACGGTGCCGAGGTCAGGCTGTGCCAACAGCAAGACGGCCAGCACCACCATCACGCCCATTGGCTTGCAGAAGCCCCAAAAGTTATTTCGCACCTCTTCCACCTTGCGCACCAGATAACTGGCGAGATAGCAGAACAGCGAGAGCTTCGATAACTCCGCGGGCTGAATACGTAAGGGGCCGAGCGCGATCCAACGTGATGCACCGTTAACGGAGCTGCCAACCACCAGCACGATCAGCAGCATCACCACCGATGCCATCAACATCACGTTGCTGTAACGCTGCCAAAAATCCATTGGCACGCGCAGTGTCACCAGCGCCATCCCCAAAGCGAGCGCGATGTAAAACGCGTCACGCTTGGCAAAGTAGAACGGGTCTTCATTCAGACGCTGCCCAACCGGCATTGACGCCGACGTCACCATCACAAAACCAATGATCGCCAGGCCAAAGGTCAGCCACAGCAGCGTGCGATCGTACAACACTACCGGCGCGTCATCATTTTCACGACCGCCCATCACCCAATCGCGTAAGCGAACGGAGAGGAAGCTGGCAATACTGGCACCCGGAATGCGCATCAGCTCAACTCCTTCGCCAGTTGCGCGAACTGATCGCCGCGCTGTTCAAAATTACGGAACTGGTCAAGGCTGGCACACGCAGGGGAAAGCAGCACCATATCGCCGGCTTTAACCTGAGGGGCAATCAACGCCATCGCTTGCTGCATGGTCTCAGTGCGCGTGGCAATCTCCGGGCGCAGCGCGGCGAGTGCATCACCGTCGCGACCGAAGCAAAACAGCTGTACGTTGTCACCCTGCAGATAAGGCGTCAGGGTATTGAAATCAGCCGACTTGCCGTCACCGCCCATCAGCAGCCACAACGTGCCTTTCACCTGCAAGCCGTTGAGTGCCGCTTCGGTGCTGCCGACGTTGGTGGCTTTGGAGTCATTAATCCAGCGCACGCCGTTAGCTTCATGCACCAGTTGGAAACGGTGCGCCAGGCCGGTGAAGGTGGTTAACGCTTTCAGGCTTGATGCGCGTGGAATATTGACGGCATCAGCCAGCGCCAGTGCAGCGAGGGCGTTGGTGTAGTTATGTTGCCCCACCAACGTCATATCATCGGTGTTCAACACGCGTTCGCCCTGGGCACGCAGCCAGGTGCTGCCTTGCTGTTGCGTCAGATGGTAGTCGCCAAGGTTAATGCCGAAACTGACACAGCGCACGTCAACGCCACGAACGGGCATGGTCATGCCATCGTCGGCATTCACCACGCAGATGCGGGCATTTTCATAAATGCGCAGTTTCGCCGCGCGATACTGCTGCATACCCAACGGATAGCGATCCATATGATCTTCAGTCACGTTGAGGATGGTCGCCGCTGCGGCCTTTAAGCTGTAAGTGGTTTCGAGCTGGAAGCTGGAAAGCTCCAGTACATACAGCTGCGCCGGGGATTTCAACAGGGTGAGTGCGGGCAAGCCAATATTGCCGCCCACCCCTACCTGCCAGCCTGCCGCACGCGCCATCTCGCCCACCAAGGTGGTGACGGTGCTTTTGCCGTTCGATCCGGTGATGGCGACAATCGGTGCCTGCGCTTCACGGCAGAACAGTTCGATATCGCCGACGATTTCAATCCCGGCATCCGCAGCTTCACTCAACGCCGGATGCGCTAACGCGATGCCCGGGCTGGCGATGATCAAATCAGACGCCAGCAACCAGTCACTGTTGATACCGCCAACATAGCGTTCTACCGACTCAGGCAGTTTATCGAGGCCCGGCGGAGACACACGGGTATCCATCACGCGAGGCGTAACGCCCTGCGCGAGGAAGAAATCAACACAGGATAGGCCGGTAATGCCTAATCCGATGATGACGACTTTTCTGCCCCGATAGTCAGCCATGATTAACGTACCTTCAGCGTTGCCAGGCCAATCAGCACCAGCATCAGTGAAATAATCCAGAAGCGCACAATCACGCGCGGCTCCGGCCAGCCTTTTAATTCATAGTGGTGGTGAATCGGTGCCATGCGGAAAATACGCTGACCGCGCAGCTTGAACGATCCCACCTGCAAGATCACCGACAGGGTTTCAACCACAAACACGCCGCCCATGATCACCAACAAGAACTCCTGACGCAGCAGCACCGCGATGGTACCCAGCGCGCCACCCAGCGCCAGTGAGCCGACATCACCCATAAAGACTTGCGCCGGGTAGGTGTTGAACCACAGGAAGCCCAGCCCGGCACCGACGATGGCGGTACACACAATCACCAGTTCACCCGCGTGACGCAGATACGGAATATGCAGATATTCAGCAAACTTCACGTTACCAGTCGCCCATGCCACCAGCGCAAAGCCTGCGGCGACAAACACGGTTGGCATGATTGCCAGACCATCCAGACCATCGGTAAGGTTTACGGCATTACCGGTACCGACAATCACAAAGTAGGCCAGCAACACATAAAACAGGCCCAGCTGCGGCATGATGTCCTTAAAGAACGGCACCACTAACTGCGTGGCTGGCGTGCCGTGTCCTGCGGCATACAGGGCAAAAGCCACGCCCAGCGAGATCACCGACATCCAGAAGTATTTCCAGCGGGCAATCAGACCTTTGGTGTCTTTGCGTACCACTTTGCGATAATCATCGACAAAACCAATTACGCCAAAGCCCACCAGCACCGCCAACACACACCACACATAAGGGTTGGAAGGATAAGCCCACATCAGCACCGAAACGGTAATCGAGGTGAGGATCATGATGCCGCCCATGGTCGGCGTACCACGTTTACTGAAGTGCGACTCTGGACCGTCGTTACGTACCACCTGGCCAATCTGCAATTTCTGCAGCCAGGCAATCAAACGCGGTCCCATCCACAGCGAAAGGAACAGAGCGGTCAGCAGGCTGACAATGGCGCGAAACGTCAGATACGAGAAGACGTTAAAGCCGGAATAAAGTGCGACCAGATGTTCGGCCAGCCAGACTAGCATGTTCCTTTCTCCTGTAAGCTCTCGACGACCTGCTCCATGGCGGCGCTACGTGAGCCTTTAACCAAAATAGTGATGTCCCGATGTTGGGACAGCAAAGTGCGTAAACGTTCCGTCAGATCGGCTTTAGTGGCGAAATGTTCGCCTTTACCGCTGCTTTCACCGATCAATCGGCTCAGCGTGCCGGTACTCAACACACAATCAATACCCGCTGCCTTCGCGGCTTCCCCTACCTGCTGATGACATTGTTCGGCTTCATCGCCCAACTCGGCCATATCCCCGACCACCATCACGCGATAGCCCGGCATATCGCCTAACACTTGCGCAGCCGCCGTCATGGAACCGACGTTGGCGTTGTAGCTGTCATCGAGCAGTAACTGATTGTCAGCAAGACGAATCGGGAACAGGCGGCCCGGCACGGGCTGCAGGGTTTTCAGGCCAGATTGAATCGCGCTCAGCGGCGCATCAACCGACAGTGCCAACGCTGCCGCCGCGAGTGCGTTGGCAATGTTGTGACGTCCGGGTAAAGGCAACGCCACAGCAATGTCACCGCGCGGAGTAAGCAGGGTAAACAGCGTGGCATCCGCACGCAGCACAATGTCGCTGGCGCGGAATTCCGCCTCTGCCATCGGTTGCGGGGAGAAGCGCCACAGCGTTTTATCGACAAACTGTGATTGCCAGTTGGCGAGGTCATTGCTCTCGGCATTCACAATCGCGGTGCCATGTACTGGCAATCCGCCAAAAATTTCGCCTTTGGCTTTCGCCACGCCAGCCAGTGAACCGAATCCTTCCAGGTGCGCCGCGGCCAGGTTATTCACCAGCGCGGTTTCAGGGCGCACCAGATCGGTGGTGTAAGCAATTTCGCCTTGATGATTGGCACCCAGCTCAATCACTGCGTAATCATGATCCTGCGTCAGGCGCAGCAGTGTCATCGGCACGCCAAAATCATTGTTCAGGTTGCCCGCGGTGTACAGGGTCTCACCACACTGACGCAGAATTGCCGCCGTCATCTCTTTGACGGAGGTTTTGCCAGATGAACCGGTCAACGCCACCACACGGGCTTTCGACTGCTGACGTACCCAGGCACCTAGCTGACCAAAGGCAATACGCGTATCCGCGACCACCACCTGTGGCACATCCACCGGCAAGTGCTTACTTACCAGCAGTGCCTTGGCACCATTAGCGATGGCATCCTTCGCAAAATCATGTGCATCAAAACGTTCACCCACCAGCGCCACAAACAGACTGCCGTCGGCGACCTTACGCGTGTCGCTCGTCACATCCGCAATGGTCAGGTCTGCGCCCAGCAATTCACCGCCGCTAATCTCTGCCAGTGTTTTCAATGAAATCGGAATCATGCCATCACCCCCAGCAAGCGGGCGACAGTTTCACGGTCGGAGTAATCAAGGCGGCGGTTGCCAATAATTTGATAGTCTTCGTGGCCTTTACCGGCCACCAGCACGATGTCATCAGCGCTGGCTTGCATCACCGCGTTAGTGACCGCTTGCGCACGTCCTGCAACGATGCGAGCGCGGCCGGGATCGAGCAAGCCAGTCAGAATATCGTTAACAATCGCGCCAGGCTCTTCGCTACGCGGATTGTCGTCAGTGATCACCACAATGTCAGAGAACTGCTCGGCAATCGCGCCCATCAGTGGACGTTTGCCTTTGTCACGATCGCCGCCACAGCCAAACACGCACCACAGCTTGCCTTTGCAGTGCAAACGAGCGGCTTCCAGCGCTTTTTCCAGCGCATCGGGAGTGTGAGCATAATCCACCACTACCGTGGGTTTTTCTGGCGCGGTGAATACTTCCATGCGACCGCATACCGGCTGCAACTGCGAGGCGCTTGAGACCAGCGCCTCCAGCGGATAATCGAGCGTCAGCAAGGTCGCTAAGGCCAGCAACAGATTGCTGACGTTGAATGCGCCCATCAGGCGGCTGTCAAATTCACCGTTACCCCAGCTTGAGCTGAACTGAATATGCGCACCGCCATCGTGATAGTTCACTGCGGTGGCTTTAAGCCAGCGACCACGGCAACCCGGCTGCAAATTGTCGCCCATGGTAACGGCAACCGCATCCGGTAATTTTTCCAGCCAGCGGCGGCCCACTTCGTCATCGGCATTGACGATCGCAGCGTTCACCAGATGCTCAGAGAACAGCAGCCATTTCGCCGCTTCGTAGCTCTGCATATCGCCGTGATAGTCAAGATGATCGCGGCTGAGGTTGGTGAACACGGCGGCGGCAAACGGCAGCGCAGCCACACGGTGTTGCACCAGACCGTGTGAAGAGACTTCCATCGCCGCCAGAGTTGCGCCCTGCTCGACCAGATCATTCAACACATGCTGCACATCAACCGCAGAGCCGGTGGTGTTTTCGGTAGGCACCAACTGACCATACAGGCCATTCCCCACCGTGCCCATCACTGCGCCGGTTTCGCCTAGCAGGTTGGCCCACTGAGCAATGAGCTGTGTTGTGGTGGTTTTTCCATTGGTACCCGTCACGCCGATCAATTTGAGTTTTTCAGCAGGCTGCTGATAAAAGCGCCCGGCCAGTGCAGAGAGACGCTGCTGCAACTGCGCCAGATAGATAACCGGGACGCCGTGCATCTCGCGGATATCTCCATCGCTGGCTTCGCCCTCGGCTTCGGCAATCACTGCCGCTACGCCCTGAGCAATAGCTTGCGGAATAAAACGACGTCCATCAGCATGATGGCCCGCCACGGCGATAAACAGATCGCCAGCAGCCGCTGCGCGGCTATCCAGTGTCATGTCACGGAGTGGACGCGCCGGCGCACCCGGCACCCACGGGGCCAGTAATTCGCGCAGGTTACGATCGGTCACTTGATTCCTCACTTCTGTTCTTCACCAACTCGTTCTTATCAATTGTTGGCAACGCATCAGGCTCGATGTTCATGGTACGCAGCACACCGCCCATGATGGCGCCAAACACCGGTGCAGAAACCGCACCACCATAATATTTACCGGCCTGGGGATCGTTGATCACCACCACCAGTGCAAAACGAGGGCGACTGGCAGGCGCAACGCCTGCGGTGTAAGCAATGTATTTATTGACGTAGCGTCCATCCGGCCCGACCTTTTTGGCGGTACCGGTCTTGATAGCGATGCGATAGCCTTTGATAGCGGCTTTCACACCACCACCGCCAGGCAATGCAACGCTTTCCATCATGTGCATCACCGTTTTCACCAGGTCTTCCTGGAAAACGCGTTCACCCGCCACCGGCGGGTCAACTTTGGTGATCGACAGCGGGCGATTGATGCCATAGCTGCCAATGGTTGCGTAGACTCGCGCTAACTGTAACGGCGTTACCATTAGCCCGTAGCCGAAAGAGAAGGTGGCCCTCTCTATGTCAGACCACCGTTGTTTTTGAGGGTATAAGC
This sequence comes from Pantoea sp. CFCC18177, assembly GCF_059412425.1. NCBI lineage: Bacteria > Pseudomonadati > Pseudomonadota > Gammaproteobacteria > Enterobacterales > Erwiniaceae > Pantoea > Pantoea sp. CFCC18177. Next base: position 107,721 of record NZ_JBNBPL010000006.1, on the reverse strand, counting down.
CACTACTTTCCCCGACCAGCCCCAAATTGGTCGGTTTACCCAGTCCAAAGCGCGCGTAAGTTTCTACGAGTGCTGAGGAGGGCATCGCTAACGCCAAACGTGAAACCCCGACGTTACTCGACTTCTGTAAAACCCCGGTAAGGGTCAATTCGTTATAGCGCGCCACGTCTTTGATCTCATGACCATTCACGCGGTACGGCACGGTATTCAGGACGCTGTTCTCTTTCACCACACCGCGTTGCAGTGCGGTCATCACCACCATCGGCTTCACTGTGGAGCCTGGCTCGAAGATGTCGGTAATCGCGCGATTACGCATCACATCTTTCGGGGTGTTGCTGAGATTATTGGGGTTGTAGGCTGGGCTGTTAGCCATCGCCAGCACTTCACCGGTGTTCACATCCACCAGAACCGCGGTACCCGACTCCGCTTTGTTAAACGCCACAGCATTATTCAGTTCACGGTAAACCAGCGCCTGCAAACGCTCATCAATGCTCAGTGTCAGGTTGTGAGCAGCGCGGCTGTCTACCGAAGAAATATCTTCAATCACGCGGCCATTGCGATCTTTACGCACGGTACGTTCGCCCGGTGCACCGGTCAGCCATTTGTCGAAGCTTTTTTCGATTCCTTCGATGCCCTGACCATCAATGTTGGTAAAGCCAATCAGATGCGCGGTGACCTGGCCTGCAGGGTAATAGCGGCGTGACTCTTCACGCAGGTAAATGCCTGGCAAACGGAGTTTTTTGACATACTCACCAATCGCCGGGTTGACCTGACGTGCCAGATAGATAAAGCGCCCTTTCGGGTTTGCGTTGATGCGTGCAGCCAGTTGATCCAGTGGGATCGATAGCGCATCGGACAGCGCTTTCCAGCGGCTATCCAGAGAGACCCCGCCATGTTCTGCCAGCTCTTTGGGATCGGCCCAGATCGCATTCACCGGCACACTCACGGCTAAAGGACGACCTGCACGATCGCTTATCATCCCACGAGCAGTAGGAACGGATTGCACACGCAGGGAACGCAAATCCCCTTCTTTCACCAGCTTGTCAGGATTGATCACCTGCAACCACGCAACGCGTGACAGCAAGCCGCCCAGAGCCAGTAAAATACAGCCGCACAGCAACGCAAAACGCCAGCTTATAAAGCTGGCCTTATCTTCCTGTTTTTTTAACTTCAGCGTTTTGCCTGCGCCGCTCATTGAAATCTGCGATTCCTTATTTCTGCACCACAATATTTTCCTGTGAAGGATCAACATGCTGCATCTGCAGCTTATCGGTTGCTATCCGCTCTACCCGGCTGTGATCGCCAAGCGCATTCTCTTCCAGAATCAGGTTACGCCACTCGATATCGAGGGCATCGCGTTCTAATACCAATTGCTCACGCTGTGCCGTCAACAGACGGGTTTTATGCGTGGTGGTCACCACCAGAATCGAGGACACCAGCACCGCAACCAGCAGCAACACCGGGATCTTGCCGAATCGCAGCAAGTCACCCCCAATGACGCCGGGCAGGCTATGTCGCTCGTTTCCAATCATGTCGCGGTCCTTTCAGCAATACGCAGGACTGAACTGCGTGCGCGTGGGTTTTCATTCACTTCAGCTTCGCCAGGAATCAGCTTGCCCAGCGTTTTCAATTCGCGTCCACCCAGCGCTTTTAGCTGGCTTTCAGTCATTGGAATACCCGCTGGCACTTGTGGGCCTCGGCTTTGATCGCGCATAAAGCGTTTCACTAAGCGGTCTTCCAGTGAGTGGAAGCTGATAATGGACAACCGACCACCCGGTGCCAGTACCGACATCGCGCCTTTCAACGCGGTATCAATCTCTTCCAGTTCGCTGTTGATCCAGATACGGATCGCCTGGAAGGTGCGCGTTGCCGGATGCTTAAATTTGTCTTTGACTGGCATCGCAGCGGCAATCACCGTGGCTAACTCTTTGGTACGCGTCATTGGCTGTTCGCGGTTGCGTTCCACAATGGCGCGTGCGAGGCGTTTGCCAAACTTCTCTTCACCGTAGGTCTTAATCACAAAAGCGATATCGGCCTCTTCCGCGCTCATCAGCCACTCTGCGGCAGATTGTCCCCGCGTCGGGTCCATGCGCATGTCCAGTGGGCCATCACGCATGAATGAAAAACCGCGCTCTGCATCATCTAACTGGGGTGAAGAGACGCCCAGATCCAGCAATACGCCATCGATCTTGCCCGTCAGGCCACGCTCTTCAACATAGTCAGCCAGGGCGGAAAACGGCCCGTGCACAATCGAAAAGCGCGGGTCCTGGATTTCAGCGGCAGCAGCGATGGCTTGCGGATCGCGGTCAATCGCCAGTAACTGTCCATTCGCGCCAAGCTGCGAAAGGATCAGGCGTGAGTGACCGCCGCGACCAAAAGTGCCGTCAATGTAAATGCCGTCTTCCCTGATATTGAGGCCGTTAACCGCCTCATCCAGCAGCACTGTGGTGTGTTTAAAATTATCCTGCATAGCTATAGCGACAAGTCCTGCAACCGCTCAGATAAAGGCTCCTGAGCTGACTGTTCTGCGTCAATATCGTCCTTAACTTGTTGATACCAGGTCTGTTCATCCCACAGCTCAAACTTGTTGAACTGTCCAACCAGCATCACTTCTTTGGTGAGGCTCGCATGTTGGCGTAGCGTATTGGCCAGCAACAAACGACCTGCATTATCCATCTGACATTCACTGGCATGCCCTAACAGCAGTCGCTGCACGCGACGTTCATTCGGATTCATGCTGGATAAGCGCGCCAGTTTTTTCTCAATGATTTCCCATTCGGGCAGGGTATAAAGCAACAGGCAGGGCTGATGGAGGTCAATGGTGCACACCATTTGACCCTGAGACTCTGCGACGAGCAAATCACGATAGCGCGTAGGTACCGCCAGTCGGCCTTTGCTGTCGAGATTGACTAACGTTGCCCCACGGAACATGCCAGCCTTACCCCTCAGTCACCCGTTTTCACCACTTTATCCCACTTTTTACCACGAAACGAGTTTACGGAGCCTATGAAATCCTTGTCAAGCCGCAACGACAAGTGAATATCACTCTTTACAAGGGATAGAATTATTTAGTGGAGGGAAATGACAGCTGAAGAATGGCAAAATAAAAAATTAACCTAATGAATAATGGAATAAAAATTTTCACGATTTGAGAAATGGTGAAAAATAAAGCGCTTTTACCGCGAAAGATAATTATCCCGGGATATGCGACAGCGGCTGCATTTTAGGGGATTTCTGAAAGGAAGCCCAGCACCATCGCGCCAGCTCTGCTACGCATCACTGTTGAAGATGTAAACAAGTAAGAAAATGTAGCGCTGTTAATTCGTTAGCAGAGGTGGCGATAATTTACGCTTTTTTACCGCAATCCGCTGGCAATAAAATATTTGCAGGATGAATAAACGCGGGCAAGCTTCTGCCCACGATTTCATTTTGTGCGACGACTTAATTGTCCTCGGCGGAATAAATTTCGACGAATGCGGGTTAATCCCGGCTTGGGTTTCCGCGGTTCATCCAGCGAGGCTAATACTAATTCCAGCACGCGCTCGGCCACATCACGGTGACGCTGCCCAACGGCCAGCACCGGACACTCAAGGAAGTCCAGTAATTCGTGGTCGCCAAAGGTGGCGATCGCCAACTCAGTCGGCAAGCGTCCTTCACGTTTCAGTGTGACGTCCATCACGCCCTGCAACAGACCAAAAGAGGTGGTAAACAGGGCTTCCGGCATCGGATGATCTTCGAGGTATTTCTCGAAAAGCGTGGCAGCAGCGGCACGGTCAAAGCTATTACAGTAGAGGTAATCGATAGGACGTTCGTCATCTTTCCACGCATCACGGAAGCCCATCTCACGCAGAAAACTTACCGATAGCTCCGGAAGCGCCCCGAGGAATAGCACATTCTTCACCGGAAGCTGACGCAATTCAGCGGCCAAAGCATGTGCATCGTCCTGATCGGCTCCCACCACGCTAGTGAAGTGTTCACGATCCAGCGCACGGTCAAGCGCGATAATTGGCAGTGGATCGTTGATCCAGCGCTGATAGAACGGGTGCTCAGGAGGAAGTGAGGTTGAAACGATAATCGCATCCACCTGACGCTGCAGCAGATGCTCGATACAGCGCATTTCGTTATCAGGCTGATCTTCTGAGCAGGCAATCAGCAATTGATAGCCACGCTGACGCGCCTGGCGCTCAAGGTAGTTCGCGATACGCGTGTAACTGGTGTTTTCCAAATCAGGTATGACTAAGCCAATCGAACGCGTTCGACCCGCGCGCAGGCCCGCCGCAACGGCATTGGGGTGATAATTGTATTCACGCACCACCGCCATCACTTTTTCAACGGTTTTGTCGCTGACACGATACTGCCGCGCTTTGCCATTAATGACATAGCTGGCCGTGGTGCGCGACACGCCCGCCAGGCGCGCAATTTCATCCAGTTTCACGATGACACCTTAATTCTGATTAGCTATGGCTGGCGGAAATGTCCGCAGTGTAGCTAGGGGTAAAACATTTGTAACATCTAACCGCAGAAAACTACGCTGAGCAACCGCTTTTATCTGGCAGCTATCACAAGCGCATAAAATAAAAAAAACCCGGCATTACGCCGGGTTAGCTTTGATACACAATGGTCACATGGCGGAATTAACGCATCACGCGGTCGCCACGCGAGACGCCAACAATACCCGAGCGTGCCACTTCAACGATCTCAGCGACGTCGCGCACCGTGTTGAGGAAGGCGTCGAGTTTATCACTGGTGCCCGCGAGCTGAACCGTGTACAGCGTTGGTGTGACGTCAATAATCTGACCACGGAAAATCTCCGCGCTACGCTTCACTTCTTCACGGCCATAACCGCTCGCCTGGATTTTCACCAACATGATTTCACGTTCAACGTAGGCACCCTGCCCCAGTTCGCTGACACGTAACACGTCCACCAGCTTGTGCAGTTGCTTCTCGATTTGCTCCAGCACTTTCTCGTCGCCGACGGTCTGAATGGTCATGCGTGAAAGTGTAGGATCGTCCGTTGGTGCAACCGTCAGGCTTTCGATGTTGTAGCCGCGCTGAGAGAACAGGCCCACCACGCGAGACAATGCGCCGGATTCATTTTCCAGCAGAACTGATAAAATACGACGCATAATTATGTCCTCTCCGTTTTGCTCAACCACATCTCGTCCATCGAGCCACCACGAATCTGCATTGGATACACGTGCTCGCTGCCATCAATATTCACATCCACAAACACCAGACGCCCTTTCGCCAGGGTATCCAATGCCAGCTGTAGCTTCTCTTCCAGCTCGGCAGGATGGGCAATCGAAATCCCCACATGGCCATAGGCTTCCGCTAAACGCACGAAGTCAGGCAGAGATTGCATGTAAGATTGCGAGTGGCGACCGGAATAGATCATGTCCTGCCACTGCTTCACCATGCCGAGGAAGCCGTTGTTCAGGTTCAGCACCAACACCGGCAGATCGTACTGCAGCGCGGTCGACAGCTCCTGAATATTCATCTGGATACTGCCATCGCCGGTAACACAGATAACGGTTTCATCAGGCAGCGCCATTTTCACGCCCAGCGCCGCTGGCAAGCCGAAGCCCATGGTGCCGAGACCGCCGGAGTTGATCCAACGACGCGGCTTGTCGAACTGATAGTAAAGCGCAGCAAACATCTGATGCTGACCCACGTCAGAGGTGACGTAAGCATCGCCTTTGGTCAAACGCCAGATGGTCTCAATAACTGCCTGCGGTTTGATCTTGTCACTGGTGCGGTCAAACTCCAGACACTTGCGGCTACGCCAGCCATCAATGGTCTGCCACCAGTCACGCAGGCTATCCAGCTCTTGTTTGGCATCGCTTTGCGCCAGCATTTCCAACATCTGAGACAGCGTTTGTTTGGCATCGCCAACAATCGGAATATCCGCGCTCACCGTCTTCGAAATCGACGTTGGGTCAACGTCGATATGCATGATGGTGGCGTTCGGGCAGTATTTCGCCAGATTGTTGGTGGTACGGTCATCAAAACGCACACCAATGCCGAAAATCAGGTCGGCATTGTGCATCGTCATGTTGGCTTCATAAGTACCGTGCATGCCGAGCATGCCCACACACTGACGGTGTGTGCCAGGGAACACGCCCAGCCCCATCAGCGACGTGGTCACTGGGATGTTCAGCTGTTCTGCCAGTTGCAGCAGTTCCGCTTCACAGCCTGACATAATTGCGCCACCACCGGCGTAAATCACCGGTTTGTGTGCGGCCAGCAACGTTTGCAGAGCACGCTTGATTTGCCCTTTGTGACCCTGAATGGTCGGGTTATATGAGCGCATGCTCACTGTTTCCGGCCAGACATACGGTAATTTGTTCGCAGGATTCAGGATATCTTTTGGCAGATCGATCACCACCGGGCCTGGGCGACCACTTGCTGCCAGCCAAAAGGCTTTTTTCAGCACGGTTGGGATCTCTTCCGCGTTTTTCACCAGGAAGCTGTGCTTCACCACTGGACGGGAAATCCCGACCATGTCGCACTCCTGGAACGCATCGTAACCAATCAATGAAGAGGGTACCTGTCCCGACAGAATCACCATCGGAATAGAATCCATGTACGCGGTAGCAATACCGGTAATCGCATTGGTTGCGCCCGGGCCTGAGGTGACCAGCACCACACCGACTTCGCCGGTTGCGCGCGCCAGACCATCAGCCATATGAACTGCGCCTTGCTCATGGCGAACCAGTACGTGGTCAATACCACCGACCGTTTGCAGCGCATCATAAATATCGAGCACCGCTCCGCCCGGATAGCCGAATACTTGCTTAACGCCCTGATCGATTAACGAACGGACGACCATTTCGGCTCCTGACAACATCTCCATTTTCTGCCTCCAGGCTTGAGGATCAGCACCCAGCAACGCGAATTATCCCTGCGCGACTGGCATACCGCTCTCTATTCGCCAATTAAGATCAAAATCTTATGTTTATGCTCAGAACACAGAATTCATTTCTGTCTTCCAGGTACAGGGAATCTACTTTTAGGCTGCGTCCCGCCATTATTCGCGGTGCCGTCACATCCCAAAAAGCCGTTATCAAGGCGGAGGGTGAAGGCCATAGTGGGCCTATGGCCAAACCCGACAACGATGAGAACGGCTTTTTGGGATGCGACCCGTAGGGCTGGAGCTAAATGGCCTTGCAGCTGCGTTATTCATCACGTATTTGGGCCCACCAAACCTCGTGATTCATGCCTTGCCGCAAGGCCATTTAGCATCCAGCGGCATCCACGAATAATGGCGGGACGCAGCCTGAATTCTTTTAAGAGTAGGTCGATTACCATAACCGTAGAAAACCCGCCCTGCAAACGTCAGGACGCCACGGCGCGCTTAATCCGGCAGAAAAGGCACTGACGCGTGATAATTGCTCGCGAGGATTAAACTAATCGGACTGCACAACCACAGAGGAATATGCTGGTTTGGCGATTATTTGCAGCGTGTTCTAAGAAATATGATTTTCATATTGCCTGACCGCTCAGTCCACAATTTCCCCTGAGAATTACTTTCTGGCGTGATTAACTTTGAAATCCTGTATTCGCATGACATTGTGCTATGCAATGCGCTGAACGCTCTGTATAAAACCACATATATCACCAAGAAAAACAATTAAAATTCAACACCTTAAAGTTAATTGGCTTTTTTAAAAGATTTTTTAGGATGATTAACCCCTTCAGGCAGCAGCTAATTAACGCCAATGCTCTGCACAGCCAGATATTCACAGCAGATCGCCCTTAGCCACCTTAAGAAATACCCTTTCACTTAGGGTTGACTTCCCGCCGCAATCCCAGTATCAATATGGGCAACACAAAATTTACGAGGTTCGAATCATGTCCCGTTCTTTCCGTCTACTCGGTCTACTACTAAACGCATTCAGTTTGCGCGGTAGACTTGTGGGCGGAATCAATCACTGATTCGAACCTGAAGAAGTTTAAGAAACCCGCGCCGATGCGCGGGTTTTTTTATGCTCGCAACGGCGAAGTTAAAGCAAAAGGAAGATGACCATGAGCCAGCAAGTTATTATTTTCGATACCACTCTGCGTGACGGCGAACAAGCATTACAGGCCAGCCTGAGTGTTAAAGAAAAACTGCAGATCGCCTTGGCACTGGAACGTATGGGCGTGGATGTAATGGAAGTCGGTTTCCCTATTTCCTCACCTGGCGATTTCGAATCGGTACAGACCATCGCCCGCTCGGTGAAAAACAGCCGTGTTGCCGCTTTGGCGCGTTGCGTTGATAAAGATATCGATGCCGCTTACGAAGCACTGCGCGTTGCAGAGGCATTTCGTATCCACACCTTCCTCGCCACTTCGCCGATGCATATCGCCACCAAATTGCGCAGCACCCTGCCCGAAGTGATTGAGCGCGCGGTAGCCTCTATTAAACGTGCCCGTAACTATACCGACGACGTAGAGTTCTCTTGTGAAGATGGTGGACGCACGCCGATCGACGATTTGTGCCGCGTGGTCGAAGCCGCTATCAACGCAGGCGCCACCACCATCAACATTCCGGACACCGTTGGCTACACCTTGCCGCATGAATACGCCAACATCTTCAGCCAACTGCGCGAACGTGTACCAAATATCGATAAAGCGATTTTGTCGGTTCACACCCACGATGACTTAGGTATGGCCACCGGCAATGCGGTTGCCGCAGTATTGGCCGGTGCTCGCCAGGTTGAAGGCACGATCAACGGTTTAGGTGAGCGCGCCGGCAACTGTGCGTTGGAAGAAGTGATCATGACGATTAAAACCCGCCAGCAGATCATGAATCTGCATACCAATATCCATCATCAGGAAATCTACCGCACCAGCCAGTTGATCAGCCAGATCTGCAACATGCCGATTCCGGCCAACAAAGCCATCGTCGGCACCGGTGCTTTCGCCCACTCTTCTGGCATCCACCAGGATGGCGTATTGAAGAACCGCGAGAACTACGAAATCTTGACGCCAGAATCTATTGGCCTGCACAAAATCCAGCTGAACCTGACCTCTCGTTCAGGCCGCGCGGCGGTAAAACATCGCATGGAAGAGATGGGCTACAAAGATTCCGACTACAACGTGGATGCTTTGTACGATGCCTTCCTGAAGCTGGCGGACAAAAAAGGTCAGGTATTCGATTACGACCTGGAAGCCTTGGCCTTCATTAATAAGCAGAACGAAGAGCCTGAATATTTCCAGTTGAAAGAGTTCAACGTGCAGACCGGTTCGAGCGTCACTGCTACCGCCTCTGTCCAGCTGGGCTGTGGTGAAGAGACCAAAGCGGATGCAGCGACCGGTAACGGTCCAGTTGATGCGGTTTATCAAGCCATCAACCGTATTACCGGTTTTGAAGCTGAACTGGTGAACTACAAATTAACAGCGAAAGGTCACGGCGAAAATGCCCTGGGCCAGGTCGATATCGTCGTTAATTACAACGGTCGTAAATTCCATGGCGTTGGTCTGGCGACCGATATCGTCGAATCTTCTGCTAAAGCGATGGTGAATGCCCTGAACAACATCTGGCGTGCCAAGCAGGTAGAAAAAGAATTGCAGCGTAAATTTAAAGATCAGAAGGAAACGGTGTAACTATGACTCAGTCTTACCATATTGCGGTAATGCCCGGCGACGGAATCGGCCCGGAAGTAATGGCGCAGGCCATGAAAGTGCTCGATGCGATTCGCGCGCGTTTCGATATGCGCATCACCACCAGCGAATATGACGTGGGCGGTATCGCCATCGATCGTCACGGTGAACCTCTGCCACCGGCCACCGTTGCGGGTGCTGAGCAGGCCGACGCGATTCTGTTCGGTTCAGTGGGTGGACCAAAATGGGAACACCTGCCACCAGCCGCTCAGCCTGAGCGCGGTGCACTGCTGCCGTTGCGTAAGCACTTCAAGCTGTTCAGCAACCTGCGCCCTGCTGCCCTGTACAAAGGTCTGGAAGCGTTCTGCCCACTGCGCAGCGATATCGCAGCACGCGGTTTCGACATTCTGTGCGTGCGTGAATTAACCGGCGGTATCTACTTCGGCCAGCCAAAAGGTCGTGAAGGCAGCGGCCCACACGAGCGTGCTTTCGATACCGAGGTGTATCACCGCTTTGAGATTGAACGTATCGCCCGTAACGCCTTTGAAGCTGCACGTAAGCGCCGTAACAAAGTGACTTCCGTTGATAAAGCCAACGTGTTGCAGACCTCCGTAATGTGGCGTGAAATCGTCAACGAAGTGGCAAAAGATTACCCGGATGTGCAGTTGAGCCATATGTACATCGACAACGCCACCATGCAGCTGATTAAAGATCCATCACAGTTTGACGTGCTGCTGTGTTCTAACCTATTCGGTGACATTCTGTCAGATGAGTGCGCGATGATTACCGGCTCAATGGGCATGCTGCCTTCTGCCAGCATGAACGAAGAGAGTTTTGGTTTGTACGAGCCCGCAGGCGGCTCTGCGCCAGATATCGCCGGCCAGAATATCGCTAACCCGATTGCCCAGATTCTCTCGCTCTCTATGCTGTTGCGTTACAGCCTGAATGCGGATGACGCAGCGAACAGCATCGAGCGTGCGGTGAGCCGTGCGCTGGAAGCGGGCCATCGCACCCGCGATTTGGCCGGCAACGGCCCAGCCGTGAGCACAGATGAGATGGGCAGCATCATTGCCGGTTTCATCGCTGAGGAAAAATAATAAAATGAAAAGCTTATACCAGAAATTATTTGATGCACATGTCGTCCACGAAGCACCAAACGAAACCCCGTTACTGTACATCGATCGCCATTTGATCCATGAAGTGACGTCACCGCAGGCCTTTGATGGCCTGCGCGCCCACGGCCGCAAAGTGCGCCAGCCGTCAAAGACGTTCGCCACCATGGATCACAACGTTTCAACCCAGACCAAAGACATTAATGCGTCGGGTGAGATGGCGCGTATTCAGATGCAAGAACTGATCAAGAACTGTGCTGAGTTCGGTATTCAGCTGTATGACCTGAATCACCCGTTCCAGGGCATCGTGCACGTGATCGGGCCTGAACAAGGCATGACGTTGCCAGGCATGACCATTGTCTGCGGTGACTCTCATACCGCCACGCATGGCGCGTTCGGTTCACTGGCCTTCGGCATCGGGACCTCTGAAGTGGAGCACGTCTTCGCCACACAGACCCTGAAACAGGGTCGTGCCAAAACCATGAAGATTGAAGTCCAGGGCGAAGCTGCCACGGGCATCACCGCAAAAGACATTGTGTTGGCGATTATCGGTAAAACCGGCAGCGCCGGCGGTACCGGTCATGTGGTGGAGTTCTGTGGCCCGGCGATTGAAGCGCTGAGCATGGAAGGCCGTATGACGCTGTGTAATATGGCGATTGAAATGGGCGCGAAAGCTGGCCTGGTCGCGCCAGACGACACCACTTTCGCGTATCTGAAAGATAAGCAGTTCGCGCCAAAAGGCGAGCAGTGGGAAGAGGCCGTAGCTTACTGGCGCACCCTGAAGTCCGACAGCGATGCCAAATTCGATACCATTGTCACCCTGAACGCGGCTGATATCGCACCACAGGTGACCTGGGGCACCAACCCAGGCCAGGTGATGGCGGTGGATCAGGCTATCCCGAATCCACAGTCCTTCGCCGATCCGGTTGAGCGCGCCTCTGCCGAAAAAGCCTTGGCTTATATGGATTTGCAGCCAGGCATCAAACTGACCGACGTAGCCATCGATAAAGTGTTTATCGGTTCCTGCACCAACTCACGTATTGAAGATCTGCGTGCGGCTGCCGCTATCGCTAAAGGCCGCAAAGTGGCACCAGGCGTCGTCGCGATGGTGGTACCGGGTTCCGGTCCAGTGAAGGCGCAAGCCGAAGCGGAAGGTCTGGATAAAATCTTCCTAGAGGCGGGTTTTGAATGGCGTCTGCCGGGTTGCTCCATGTGTCTGGCGATGAACAACGACCGTCTGAATCCAGGCGAGCGTTGCGCATCCACCAGCAACCGTAACTTTGAAGGTCGTCAGGGCCGTGGTGGTCGTACTCACTTGGTGAGCCCGGCGATGGCTGCAGCTGCGGCGGTAACCGGTCGTTTTGCCGACATTCGTGAATTGACTCAGGGAGCTTAAGCCATGGCGAACAAATTTACTCAGCACACCGGGATTGTGGCCCCACTGGATGCCGCCAACGTCGACACCGATGCCATCATCCCTAAGCAGTTCTTGCAGAAAGTGACCCGCACCGGGTTCGGCGCGCATCTGTTCCACGACTGGCGCTTCGAAGATGACGCCGGCACCGTGCCCACCGCCAGCTTCGTGTTGAATAAACCGGAGTTTAAAGGCACCAGCATTCTGTTGGCGCGTGAAAACTTCGGCTGTGGCTCATCCCGTGAGCACGCTCCTTGGGCACTGACTGATTTCGGTTTCCATGTAGTGATTGCACCAAGCTTCGCGGATATTTTCTACGGCAACAGCTTCAACAACCAGTTGCTGCCAGTGAAATTAAGCGATGAAGAAGTTGATGAGATGTTCAAACTGGTTGCCGCGCAGCCGGGTGTGACATTCACGGTTGACCTGGAAGCGCAGACGGTGACGGCGGGTGATAAGACCTATAGCTTTGAAATCGACAGTTTCCGTCGCCACTGCATGATCAATGGCCTCGACAGCATTGGCCTGACGCTGCAACACGAAGCGTCCATTGCCAACTACGAGACCAGCCAGCCCGCGTTTTTACGTTGATATAAACAGGTGCGCATGATGCGCACCCTACGTAAAATGTGCCCTAAGGTCGCCATTTATGGCGACCTTTATTTATTGCGCATCCCGCACGCGTGACGCCAGTCCCAACGCGACTATCGCCATTACCAACGCCAGCCAGTACACCGATTCATGTCCGAAGCGCTCACTGAGCGTGCCTTGGATCAATCCCGCAATGATTAGACCGGTCGAAATGGACGTGGTGAACATTGTGGTAGCCGCACCGGCGCGTCCCGGCATCAAATCCTGGAACCACAGCATGCCAATCCCCGCCACAATGCCGATAAACGCGGCATTAAACAGTTGCAGCACCATCAACGCCGTGCGCGAATGGAACAGCACCAAACCGAGATAAAACAGAATGGCCGCCACCAGCGCCAGCAGCACTAACTTGCGTTTGCCAAACCGTTTTGCGTAGTGACCGGCCAATAGCATGATAGGGATCTCCAGCCCAGCCGCGGTACCCATCAACAGACCTGCCAGCTTTTCCGGCAGGCCCAACGTTGCGCTGATATACAGCGGCATATCGATGATATACATGGTGTTACACGCCCACATCACCACCGATGCGATGAATAGCATGCGCACCTGGCTGTCTTTCCATGGGCTGAGCTGGGTCAGCACTTGCTCGGGTGTGGCTGCAACACGCGGCACTGATGGCAGCGTGCGCCAGATCAGCAGCAAACTCAGCAGGAAAATCGCGGCCGCCACGCAAAACAGCGTCACGAAACCGTAGTTGAGCGCCAGTGCAAAAGAGAGCGGCGGGCCAATCACCCACGCCAGGGACAGCTGCGCACGCATCACCGAACTGAACATCACCACTTCACGTGCCGACTGATCGGCATACTCACGTGCCAAGGCAAAGATCTGCGGAATCGCCACGCTAGCCAGTCCTGACAGCAATACGCCCACACTAATTAACGTCAGATAGTGACGGTTAAAGGCGAACAACAGGGCATTGAGCACCGCCATCAGACAGCAAAAAAGGATCAAATTACGCCGGTCACCCCGGCTGTCCGAGCGCTTCGCCATCAACAGGCTAATCACAATCCCGGCTATGGCGTTAATGGTGAAAAACAATCCCACCCAAAACGGCCGCACCTGCACTTCACGCGTCAGGAACAGACTGAGCGTGGGTGCCTGTAAGGCCCCTGCCACACCCGTCATAAAGGACACAGCCATAAAAGAGAGATAAACCGGATTGAGACGGCGCTGGCGCGTTAACAGCGATTTCATGCAGAAATCCCTTTGAGGAGAATCGGACAACAGAAAAGAGGGTAGAAGATTCCACAGCAAAACGAAAAAAGCCAGCAGAGAAAACGCTGCTGGCGGTGAAAATGCACCCTACTCAGAAAGAGGTTCTACGTCGGCAGAACCGCTGGCAGAGCGCCATTCATTGCTGAATGCCTCCCGCTCTTCCATTGCTGGGCAGTATGCCTCTAATATGGGGCAGGAAAAACTGAGCGATTCTGAGAAGGAGTTCCCCTTTTATGTCCTCTGCGCGACTGCAACAGCAGTTCATCCGCCTGTGGCAAAGCTGCCAGGGCCAGGATCAGGAAACCACACTAAGCGAGCTGGCCGATCTTTTACACTGTTCACGACGCCATATGCGTAACCTGCTCAATGCCATGCAGGCCGCAGGTTGGCTGATCTGGCAGGCAGAGGCGGGGCGCGGTAAACGCTCCACTTTAAGTTTCAATTACACCGGTTTGGCACTCCAGCAGCAGCGCGCCGAGGATCTGCTGGAGCAGGATCGCATCGAGCAGTTGGTGCAACTGGTGGGTGACAAGGATCAGGTGCGCCAGATGATCGCCGCCCACCTTGGGCGCAGTTTCCGTCAGGGGAAACACATCCTGCGCGTGCTCTACTACCGCCCATTGCCTAATCTGCTGCCCGGCTCGCCGCTGCGTCGCTCTGAAACCCATCTGGCGCGACAAATTTTCAATGGCCTGACGCGAGTAAATGAGGAAAAGGGGGAAGTCGAACCGGATATCGCCCATCACTGGCAGCAAACCTCACCGCTGCACTGGCGATTCTTTTTGCGACCGGCGATTCGCTTTCATCATGGTCGTGAACTGGAGATGGAAGATATCATCGCCTCGCTGGACCGCGTGCGCACCCAGCCGCTGTTTTCCCATATCGAGAATTTGCATTCCCCGGCGCCCTGGACGCTGGATATCCACCTGAGCCAACCTGACGATTGGTTGCCCTGGCTGTTGGCTAGCGTCAGTGCCATGATCCTGCCGCGCGAATGGCCCACGCTGCGCCATTTTTCACGCCAACCCATCGGCACCGGACCCTACAGCGTGGTGCGTAATCAGCAGACACAGCTAAAAATCGCCGCCTGGGATGACTATTTTGGCTATCGCGCCTTAATTGATGATGTGTCTATTTGGGTATTGCCTGAGATCAGTGATGAACTGGTGTACGCCGGGGTGAAACTGCAGGGTGAAACCGCGGATGAGAAGTCCGAAGAGAGCCGGCTTGAAGAAGGCTGCTATTTTCTGCTGTACGATCAGCGGTCCGAACGTGGACGCGATGCCCATTTTCGCCGCTGGGTCAGCTATCTGTTCAATCCCATCGCCCTGCTGAACCATGCAGGAGTAGGTTATCAGCGCTACTGGTTCCCGGCGTACGGTTTACTGCCGCGCTGGCACCATCGTCGCGACCTGACGCCTGCCACAAAACCTGAAGGGTTAACGCAACTGACACTGAGCTGGTACAGCCATCATGTCGAACATGAGGGCATCGCAAATGCGTTACGTCCGCTACTGGCGGAACAAGGTGTTGAGCTAATTACCCAAGAACTCAGCTATGAAGCGTGGTTCGAGGGCGCGGGTGAAAGCGATATCTGGCTCGGCAGCGTCAATTTTACGTTACCACTGGACTACGCACTGTTTGCCCAACTGTACGAGCTGCCGCTGATGCATCACTGTGTGCCCATTGACTGGCAAGCCGATGCTGAACAGTGGCGACAAAAAAACCTGCCTCTGGCCGAATGGAGCAAACATCTGGTCAACAATGACTTCATCCATCCGCTGTTTCACCACTGGTTATTGCTTGAAGGTCAACGCAGTATGCGTGGGGTGCGCCTGAACACGCTCGGCTGGTTTGACTTTAAATCGGCCTGGTTTGCGCCGCCGGAGTTGTGAGGCTTTCACGCTGTCACAGAAGTGTCTAAACTAGGCCGTTCTCAACGGGGTGCCCTTTTCGGGCTGAGATAAACCCGTCGAACCTGATCCGGTTAATACCGGCGTAGGGATTTGAGATGTCCATTAACTCAGATCCTTTGCGACTCGAACTTATTATTCTCCTTAAGGAGCGCAAAGTGTTAAACAAAGTCCTGCCTCTGGTCCTGCTGGTTGCTGCCCCGGCTTTCGCCGCAAAACCAGTACTCACCGTGTATACCTATGATTCCTTCTCTGCGGACTGGGGCCCTGGCCCAGCGGTTAAAAAAGCCTTTGAAGCTGAATGTGGCTGCGAGCTGAAATATGTCGCCCTGAAAGATGGTGTGTCACTGCTCAACCGCGTGCGCATGGAAGGCAAAAACAGCAAAGCTGATGTGGTGCTGGGTCTCGACAATAATCTGGTGCAGGCCGCCGAGAAAACCGGCTTGTTCGCCAAGAGCTCCGTGGACACCAGCAAACTCCAGTTACCGGATGCCTGGCACAACGACACCTTCATTCCGTTTGACTACGGCTACTTCGCATTCGTTTACGATAAGAACAAGCTGAAGAACCCGCCGAAAAGCCTGAAAGAGTTGGTGGAAAGCCCTGAGAAGTGGCGCGTGATTTATGAAGATCCGCGCACCAGTACGCCAGGCCTCGGTTTACTGCTGTGGATGCAGAAAGTGTACGGCGATCAAGCACCTGACGCCTGGCAGAAGCTGGCAAAAAAGACCGTCACGGTCACCAAGGGTTGGAGTGAAGCCTACGGTTTGTTTCTGAAAGGGGAAAGCGATCTGGTGCTGAGTTACACCACCTCTCCGGCTTACCACATCATTGAAGAGAAAAAAGAGAACTACGCGGCAGCACCTTTCAGCGAAGGGCACTATTTGCAGGTGGAAGTTGCAGCTCAACTCGCCAGCAGCAAGCAACCGAAACTGGCGCAGCAATTTATGCAGTTTATGGTCTCTCCGGCCTTCCAGCAGACCATTCCCACCGGCAACTGGATGTATCCAGTGATTAAAAGCGATCTGCCAGCGGGTTATCAGTCATTGTCCAAACCGGCGACGGCGCTGCAGTTCACACCTGCACAAGTTGCTGACCATCGCGCCGATTGGATCAGCGCATGGCAACGCGCCGTTAGCCAATAATGCCCGGTTGGTTGATTCCTGGCACGGCCATCGCACTCCTACTCTGTGCGGTGGCGCTGCTGGCCTTTGGCGCGCTGGTCGTGGCCGCGCCAGTGACAGACTGGTGCGCCCTGCTCACTGACAGTTATCTGCATCATGTGCTGGCGTTCTCCTTTGAGCAGGCGCTGCTGTCGGCCCTGTTCTCCGTGCTGCCCGCCATTTTGCTCGCGCGGGCGCTCTATCGCCGTCGCTTCCCCGGACGAACGCTGTTGCTACGCCTTTGCGCCATGACGCTGGTGCTGCCGGTGCTGGTCGCGGTGTTCGGGCTGCTCAGCGTCTACGGTCACAGCGGCTGGCTGGCCCAACTCTGTGCTCTGTTGGGCCTTGATTACCGCTTCTCACCTTATGGTTTGCAGGGCATTCTGCTGGCGCACGTGTTCTTCAATCTGCCTTTGGCCACGCGCATTCTATTGCAGGCGCTGGAGAATATTCCCGGTGAACAGCGCCAGCTGGCCGCACAGCTTGGTCTGCGTGGCTGGAACCAGTTTTGTCTGCTGGAGTGGCCGTGGTTGCGCCGCCAAATCCTGCCCACCGCCGCGCTGATCTTTATGCTGTGCTTTGCCAGTTTCGCCACGGTGCTGGCGTTGGGTGGTGGCCCGCAAGCCACCACGCTGGAGTTGGCGATCTATCAGGCGTTGAGTTTCGATTACGATCCCAGCCGGGCGGCGCTGCTGGCACTGCTCCAGCTCGGTTGCTGCTTAATGCTGGTGCTGTTAAGCCAGCGCTTTAGCAAAGCCATCCCCACGGGCAGCCAGAACATTCGCGGTTGGCGTGACCCGCAGGATTCCTGGCAGGCACGCATCAGCGATACCCTACTGATTGGCCTTGCGCTCTTGCTGCTCCTGCCGCCCTTAGCCGCAGTGGTTGTTGATGGCTTACGCGGCGGCGTGGCGGGCGCGCTGCAACAACCTGCGCTGTGGCAGGCGACCTTGACGTCACTGCGCATCGCGCTCGGTGCCGGGCTGCTGTGCGTGATACTGACCATAATGCTGCTGTGGAGCAGCCGAGAATTACGCCAGCGCCAACGTAAGGTGGCGGCTCAGGCGATGGAACTGAGCGGTATGCTGATTCTGGCGATGCCCGGCATCGTGCTGGCCAGTGGATTCTTCCTGCTGTTCAACGCCACGGTCGGTTTGCCACAGCGGGCCGACGGGCTGGTGATTTTCACCAATGCGTTGATCGCCATCCCTTATGCCATGAAAGTGCTGGAAAACCCGATGCGCGATATCAATACGCGTTACAGCCAGCTCTGTGCTTCGCTCGGCATTGCCGGGTTTAATCGCCTGAAAATGATTGAACTGCGCGCGCTGAAGCGCCCATTGGCCCAGGCGCTGGCATTTGCCTGCGTGCTCTCCATCGGCGATTTCGGTGTGGTCGCGCTGTTTGGCAGCGCCGATTTCCGCACCCTGCCGTTCTATCTGTTCCAGCAAATTGGGGCCTATCGCGGTGAGGATGGTGCCGTCACGGCACTGCTGCTGTTATTGCTGTGCCTGTTACTCTTTACTCTGATGGAAAAATTGCCGGGTCGCCATGCTGACACTGAATAACCTCACCTACCTGTACCAACACTTGCCGATGCGCTTCCGTTTCGAGGCGCAGGCGGGTGAGCGCCTGGCGATCCTTGGCCCCAGTGGCGCGGGTAAAAGCACCTTACTGAGTCTGCTGGGCGGCTTCCTGCCCGTCAGCCAGGGAACCTTGATCATGAATGGCGTCGATCACACGCGCAGCGTCCCCTCGGCGCGACCGGTATCGATGCTGTTTCAGGAGAACAATCTGTTCCCGCACCTCACGGTGCAGCAGAATCTGGGATTGGGTTTACACCCCGGCCTGAAACTCACGCCGCAACAGCAGCAACAGATCGCCGCCATCGCCGAACAAACCGGTTTGCAAAGCCTGCTGACGCGCTTACCCGATCAGCTGTCAGGCGGTCAGCGTCAACGCGTCGCGCTGGCGCGCTGCCTGCTGCGCAATCAGCCAATCTTACTGCTGGATGAGCCTTTTTCCGCGCTCGATCCGGCACTGCGCGGTGAGATGCTGCAACTGGTGCGCTCGGTGTGCGAAAGTCGCAACATTACCTTGCTGATGGTGTCGCACAGTCTGGAAGATGCGCAACAGATTGCCCCACGCAGCCTGGTGGTGGTGGATGGTCGGATTTACTGGGATGGCAGCACAGAAAGTTTGATCAACGGTGAGAGTGAAGCGGCCGCCATCCTTGGCGTGAGAAAGTCTTAAGCGAAGAACACCTTCCACAGCAACTGACGGAAGATCGGCATCATCGGGTGGTATTGAATGGCAATAAATGCCGCCACGCCGATGGCTGCCGACAGCGGTGCCAGCCAACGCAGACGGGCGAGCGGCAGATATTTGGTCGCCCAATCGATCGTTTTGCCACTGCGATACCAACGCCACAGCAGCCAGCAACCCAGCCACACCAGCACCGCAACCAGCAACAGCAGCCATTTGAAGTTGCCTCCTTGCGCCGCCTGCGGCACATCAATCGCCACACCCGCCAAAATACCCGGCATCAGATAGGCGGGCGGCCAGAGAATACAGCCGATCAGGTTAGGCGGCAGGAACTTGCGTACCGGCAGCTCCAGCATGCCCGCCGCCAGTGGAATCAGTGGTCGGGTCGGACCGACAAAGCGCCCCACCAGGATGGTGAACATGCTGTGTTCGTGCAGAGCATGCTCGGTTTTATCCAGCAAGCCTTTATACTTTTTCAGATATTTCCAACGATGCAGCGGCCCCTGAAACTTCCAGCCGATACCGTATGACACCCAATCGCCGATTAGACAACCGGCAAAACCAGCCGCCCAGGCGGGATAAAGGCCAATCTGTCCGCTACCGACCAGCGCCCCAAGGCTGGCCATCAATACGGTGCCTGGTAACAGCAATCCCACGAACGCCAGCGACTCCAGAAAAGTGACCAGCGCCACGGCAAAGAGGGCGAACTCCAGCGATTGCGTAAACAGGTGTTGAATCCAGGCTTCCATAACTATCCTCTGCGGAATATAGAGGCTGGATTGTCCGGAGCCAGCGCCACAGCGTCAAGCCAAGATTTGTACGTCAATATTGACAATTCAGCCAACAGCACACTGTATAAACATCCATGATATACTCAATGTAATTCAATCTCTGGAGTTCACGTGACCGATCCGCGCGCAGGTTTTCTACTCACCCGACACTGGCGAGACACGCCAACCGGCAGCGAAGTGGTGCTGTGGCTGGCCACCGACCAAGGGCCACAACGCCTGGTGCTGCCCGCGCAGGAGTCGGTGGCGTTTATTCCGGAAGAGTTTCGCAGCCAAACCGAAGCGCTGATCGCTGATGAGCGCCATACGCGTCTGCAAGCACTGACCCTGAAAGATTTTCGTCTCCGTCCGGTATTTGGTCTCTATTGCCGCAGCAACCGCCAGCTGCAAAATCTGGAAAAGCGCCTGCGCGAAAATGGCATCTCCGTGTATGAAGCGGATATTAGGCCGACTGAACGCTATTTAATGGAGCGTTTTATTACCGCGCCAGTGTGGTTCAGCGGTGACGTTCGCGGCGACAGCGTGGTCAATGCGCGCCTGAAACCGCATCCTGATTATCGTCCGCAGCTGAAATGGGTGTCGCTGGACATTGAAACCACCGAGCACGGCGAACTCTACTGTATCGGACTTGAAGGCTGCGGTCAGCGCCAGGTTTACATGCTCGGTCCGCCAAACGGCGATGCCAGCGCGCTGGATTTCGACCTGATCTATGTGGACAGTCGCCCCCAGTTGCTGGAGCAGCTCAATGCCTGGTTTGCGCGTCACGACCCGGATGTGATTATCGGCTGGAGTGTGGTGCAGTTTGACCTGCGCGTGCTGCAAAAACATGCCGACCGTTATGGCATTCCGCTGCGTTTAGGCCGGCAAAATCAAGCGCTGGAGTGGCGTGAGCACGGTTTCAAACCGGGTGTGTTTTTCGCCCAGGCCCAAGGGCGGCTGGTGATCGATGGCATTGAAGCGCTTAAATCAGCGTTTTGGGATTTCCCCTCATTCAGCCTCGAAGCGGTATCGCGTCAATTACTCGGTGAAGGCAAAGCCATTGATAACCCCTGGCAGCGCATGGAAGAGATCAACTGGCGTTTTGCCCATGACAAACCGGCATTAGCGAAGTACAACCTGAAAGACTGCGAGCTGGTGACGCGCATCTTTCAGCACACTGCCATCATGCCGTTTCTGTTGGAACGCGCCACCGTCAATGGCCTGGCGGTGGATCGCCACGGGGGCTCGGTGGCCGCGTTCGGTCACCTCTATATTCCGCGCATGCATCGCGCCGGGTTTGTCGCGCCTAATCTCGGTGAAGTGGCCCCCGAAGCCAGCCCTGGCGGCTACGTGATGGATTCACGTCCCGGTCTTTATGATTCGGTACTGGTGCTGGACTACAAAAGTCTCTACCCCTCGATTATCCGCACGTTCCTTATAGATCCGGTGGGTCTGGTTGAAGGGCTGGCACATCCGGATGATAAAGATTCGGTGCCCGGTTTCCGCCATGCGCGCTTCTCGCGCCATACACATTGCTTACCGGCGATTGTGCAGCAGATTTGGCAAGGGCGTGAAGCCGCAAAGCGCGAGGGCAATCAACCCTTGTCGCAGGCATTAAAGATCATCATGAACGCCTTTTATGGCGTGCTCGGCACCAGCGCCTGCCGCTTCTTTGATCCTCGCCTGGCGTCATCGATCACCCTGCGCGGGCACGCCATCATGCAGCAAACGCGTCAACTGATCGAAGCCGAGGGTTTTGATGTCATTTACGGCGATACCGATTCAACCTTTGTCTGGCTAAAAAGCGCGCACAGCGAAGCTGATGCCGCAGCGATTGGCCGTCGCCTGGCAGAACAGGTCAACAGCTGGTGGCAGCAACATCTGCAGCAAACCTACGGGCTGGAGAGTGCACTGGAGCTGGAATACGAAACCCATTTCAGCCGCTTCCTGATGCCGACTATTCGCGGGGCCGAGCAAGGCAGCAAAAAGCGTTACGCCGGGATGATTCGTACCGACGGCACGGAACGATTGGTGTTCAAAGGGCTGGAATCGGTGCGCACCGACTGGACGCCGCTCGCACAGCAGTTCCAGCAAAATTTGTATGGTCGCATTTTCCGTGGCGAGCCCTGGCAAGACTATATCCGTGAAACGGTAGCCGAGTTGCTGGCGGGCGAACTGGATGATCAGTTGATCTACAAAAAACGGCTGCGTCGGGCGTTAAAAGATTATGAAAAAAATGTGCCGCCCCATGTGCGAGCAGCACGTATTGCCGATGAGCAAAATCGGAAACTACAGCGCCCGCTGCAGTATCAAAATGGCGGCTCCATTCGCTATGTGATGGCGACCGCTGGCCCGGAACCGCTGGAAGCACGCAGCACGCCCCTCGACTACGATCACTACGTCACCAAGCAGTTACAACCGGTGGCGGAGGGCATTTTACCCTTTGTTGGCGATGACTTTGCTACACTCATTACTGGGCAGTTGGGGCTTTTTTGACAGGTGACGAATGCCTTGCCATCCAGTACCATAGCGCCCTTCCTGATTCTCACCGCAGATACAATCTGACCAAACTCTCGTTTGGCGGCGATGTATTGCCTGAGTACAGGTGAACTTCTTTATGGCATGTCAGAGAGTCGAGCTAAAAATATATGGTTTTTACACTGGGTCAACGCTGGATTAGTGATACAGAAAGTGAACTGGGACTGGGAACGGTTGTGGCGATTGATACGCGCATGATCACCATGATGTTTCCAGCAACCGGCGAAAACCGCCTGTATGCCCGCAATGATGCGCCCGTCACGCGTGTGATTTTTAATCCGGGTGACACCATCACCAACCACGAAGGTTGGCAGATGAGCGTCGATGAAGTCCGTAACGATAACGAATTAATGACTTACATCGGCACACGTCTCGACACCGCAGAAAGCGGCGTGGTGATGCGTGAAGTGATGCTGGATAGCAAACTGGTATTCAGCAAGCCCCAAGACCGTCTGTTTGCCGGTCAGCTCGACCGCATGGACCGCTTTGCGCTGCGTTTCCGCGCGCGTAAATACCAGAGTGAGCAGTATCGCTTGCCGATCAGCGGCTTACGCGGGATGCGCACCAATCTGATCCCCCATCAGCTGCACATCGCCCATGATGTGGGTCGCCGTCATGCCCCTCGCGTTTTACTGGCCGATGAAGTGGGCTTGGGTAAAACCATCGAAGCCGGGATGATTATCCAGCAGCAGTTGCTGGCTGGCCGCGCCGAACGTGTGCTGATCGTGGTACCGGAAACCTTGCAGCATCAGTGGCTGGTTGAGATGTTACGTCGCTTCAACCTGCGCTTTGCGCTGTTTGATGATGACCGTTACACCGAAGCGCAGCACGACAGTGACAACGCCTTTGAAACCGAGCAGCTGATTATCTGCTCACTGGACTTCGTGCGTCGTAATAAACAGCGTCTCGAATTACTGGCCGATGCCGAATGGGATCTGTTGGTGGTCGATGAAGCCCACCACCTGGCCTGGAGCGAAGAGGCACCCAGCCGCGAATACCAGGTGATTGAGCAGTTAGCGGAGAAAACCCCAGGCGTGCTGTTGCTGACCGCCACACCTGAACAGCTGGGCCTGGAGAGCCACTTCGCACGTTTGCGCCTGCTGGATCCCAATCGCTTCCACGACTTCAGCCAGTTTGTGGCTGAGCAGCAGAACTATCGTCCGGTGGCCGATGCCGTCAGCTCGCTGCTCGCCGACCACGCGATCAGCAAAGAAGAGATGAACCTGATCAACGACCTGATCGGCGAGCAAGATATTGAGCCGCTGCTGCAGGTCGCCAATAGCGATCGCGACGGCAAAGAGGACGCGCGCAAAGAGCTGGTTTCCATGCTGATGGATCGCCACGGCACCAGCCGCGTCCTGTTCCGTAACACGCGTAATGGCGTGAAGGGCTTCCCAAAACGCGAACTGCATCAGATCCGTTTGCCACTGCCCGCGCAGTATCAAACCGCGATCAAAGTCTCTGGCATCATGGGAACGCGTAAAAGTGCTGAAGAGCGTGCGCGCGACATGCTGTATCCAGAAAAGATTTACCAAGAGTTTGAAGGTGATAGCGGCACCTGGTGGAACTTCGATCCTCGCGTTGAATGGTTGATGGGCTATCTGACCAGCAACCGTAAAGAGAAAGTGCTGGTGATCTGCGCCCAAGCCGCTACTGCACTGCAGCTTGAGCAAGTGCTGCGTGAGCGCGAAGGCATTCGTGCCGCGGTGTTCCACGAAGGGTTATCGATTCTGGAACGCGACCGCGCAGCGGCCTTCTTCGCTTCTGAAGAAGAAGGTGCACAGGTGCTACTGTGCTCAGAAATCGGATCGGAAGGTCGTAACTTCCAGTTCGCCAGTCGCCTGGTGATGTTTGACCTGCCATTCAACCCGGATTTGCTGGAACAGCGTATTGGTCGTCTCGATCGTATCGGTCAGATGCACGATATCCAGATTCTGGTGCCGTGGCTGGAAAAAACCGCACAGGCGGTGCTGCTGCGTTGGTACAACGAAGGGCTGGATGCGTTTGAGCATACCTGCCCAACCGGTCGCACCATTTACGACAGCGAATACAGCAAACTGATTGAATTCCTCGCGGCACCAGAGAACCCGCAAGGTCTGGATGAGTTCATCACAGAAAGCCGGAAACAGCACGACGCGCTGAAAGCCCAGCTGGAACAAGGCCGTGACCGCTTGCTGGAGTTGAACTCAAACGGTGGTGAAGCGGCGCAAGTGCTGGCGAATGCGATTGGCGAGCAGGATAACGACACCGATTTGGTCAACTTCGCGCTGAATCTGTTTGATATCGTCGGTATCAATCAGGAAGACCGCAGCGACAGCTTAATCGTGCTGACCCCCTCCGATCACATGCTGGTGCCGGATTTCCCAGGCTTACCAGAAGACGGCTGCACGGTCACGTTCAACCGTAACCAGGCGCTGTCACGTGAAGATACCCAGTTTATCACTTGGGAACATCCGCTGATCCGCAACGGTCTCGACCTGATTCTGTCGGGCGATACCGGCAGCTGCGCGCTGTCGCTGTTGAAAAACAAGGCGCTGCCAGTGGGCACGCTGCTGGTTGAGATGATTTACGTCGTGGAAGCCCAGGCGCCGAAGAGCCTGCAGCTCACCCGCTTCCTGCCGCCGACACCGGTACGTTTGCTGATGGACCGTGCCGGTAACAACCTGGCAGGCAAAGTGGAGTTTGAAAGCTTCAACCGTCAGCTGAATGCCGTTAATCGCCACACCGGCAGCAAGCTGGTTAATGCGGTTCAGCAGGAAGTGCACGAGATTCTGACGCAGGCCGAGAAGATGATTGTGCCGGAAGCACAGGCATTGATCGCTGCCGCGAAAGTGGAAGCGGATGAGAAGCTGAGCGCCGAGTTGTCACGCCTGGAAGCGTTGAAAGCGGTCAACCCTAACATCCGTGATGATGAGGTTGAAGCGCTGGAAAGCAATCGCGAGCAGGTGCTGGAAAGCCTGGGCGATGCGGGCTGGCGTCTGGATGCGCTGCGTCTGATCGTCGTGACGCACCAATAATCGCTTAAGGTCATTACGACATGTTGATGGAAGCCTACAATCCGCCGCTGGAACCCTGGTTACATATTCTGTATCAGGACGAGCATATTATGGTGGTGAACAAGCCAAGTGGCTTGTTGTCCGTGCCGGGCCGGCTTGAGGAGCATAAGGACAGCGTGATGACGCGCATCCAGCGTGATTTTCCTCAGGCGGAATCGGTACATCGACTGGATATGGCGACCAGCGGTGTGATCGTAGTGGCGCTGAATAAAGCGGCGGAGCGAGAGCTAAAGCGTCAGTTCCGTGAGCGGGAGCCTTCTAAGTACTATGTGGCCCGCATCTGGGGCCATCCTGCTGCTGAAGAGGGTTTGATTGACCTACCCTTAATTTGTGACTGGCCAAATCGGCCAAAGCAGATGGTCTGCTTTAAGAATGGTAAAGCCGCGCAGACCGAGTATCAGGTGCTGGAGTATGAGGCAGGAAACAGTGCTCGCGTGCGGCTTAAGCCGATTACCGGACGCTCGCATCAACTGCGCGTGCATTTGCTGGCACTGGGCCATCCGATTCTGGGCGATCGTTTTTATGCCCACGAAGAGGCATTAGCCATGGCCGAGCGTTTGCAGTTACATGCGGAGTCCCTGACGATCACCCATCCGGCCTTCGGCAATAGCATGACGTTTAAGCAGCCAGCGGATTTTTAACGGCTTCCCTTATCCCAGCCTTCTCCCGCAAGCGGGAGAAGGTGACGTACAGTGTGATGTGTCAGTCTGAAGCTTTAATAGAAATTCGCTCGATCAGCCCTCTCGCCCGCTTGCGGGAGAGGGCCAGGGTGAGGGGAAAAAAGCCCTACTTAAACCCCTTTTCCTTACGAATCAGATCATAAGCCGCCTGAATCTCCTGCGCTTTCTGCTTCGCCATCTCCATCATTTCCGGAGGCAATCCTTTCGCCACCAGTTTATCCGGGTGGTGCTCGCTCATCAGTTTGCGGTAAGCCCGTTTGATGGTGGTGCTGTCGTCACTGCTCTTCACGCCGAGCACGCTACAGGCATCCTCTAACGTTGGCCCACGTTTCGCCTGCTGATAGGCACCGCCGTAAGACGAACCACCGCCGCCAAACTGTTGCCCGCCTTCCATCATGCGCAGGAACTGATCAAATTGAGTGCGCGAAATACCCAGCTCTTCAGCGATCACATACAGCACCTGACGCTCGTTGGGATGCAGCGATCCATCGGCGAACGCTGCCTGAATCTGAATTTCCAGAAACATCCTAATCAGGTCGAAACGGCCAAAACAGGCGCTACGCAGCTCACGCAATTTATTCCGCAACGGATAGTCGCTCTGCTTGCCTTCGCGGAATGCCCTTTGGGCAGCCACGCGTGCATCGCCATGCAACTGCATACGATCCATAAATAAAGAAGCAATCTGAATATCAGCTTCGGTGACGCGTCCTTTTGACTTGGTCAAATGGCCCATCACTTGAAAAGTGGTACTGAAAAACAGCGTTTGTCGCGCCTGATTGTTGGCGAAATAACCCTGTCCTTTTACACTGCGCACCTTGTCAAACATATGGCCAATGAGCAGACCCAGTACAATGCCCCAAAAGCCTGCCCCGGAAAGTAAGCCGAGAGCCAGACCAATAACTTTTCCCCAGTAGCGCATAAACTCCTCAATTCGCCATGCTTGCGGCTGAAAATTGCATTATCATACCTTTCATTTACTTCAGTGCCTAACAGCAACGCGATCAGACAAGGATTAACACTGGCACAACGCCGGGCAGTAAGTTAGTCTCTGAGCCGATTGTCGGCATGATGCCCGTTCTCATGGAAATCCCGAACCGCGTATGAAAAAACAGATACCTACCCTGCTGGCAACCATGATTGGTGCAGCGCTCTACAGTCAGCAGACGTTCGCCGACGACCTTATGTCGCAGTGTATGCTGGGCGTGCCGAGCTACAACCGTCCACTGGTCAGTGGCGATACCAATTCGTTGCCTGTCACCATTCACTCTGACTCGGCCAAGGGTAACTACCCGAATGACGCGGTTTTTACTGGCAATGTTGACGTGCAGCAGGGCAATAGCCGCTTACGCGCCGATGAGATGCAACTGCATCAGCGCCAGCAGGATGGGCAAACCACGCCAGTACGTACAGTCGATGCGCTGGGTAATGTGCACTATGACGACAATCAGGTCATCCTGAAAGGTCCGAAAGCATGGTCCAATCTTAATACTAAAGACACCAACGTCTGGAACGGTGACTATCAAATGGTCGGCCGTCAGGGGCGTGGCGTCGCCGATCAGATGAAACTGCGCGGTGATAACCGCTATACCATTCTGGAAAACGGCAGCTTTACATCGTGCTTGCCGGGTTCCAACAGCTGGAGTGTGGTTGGCTCCGAAGTGATCCAGGATCGCCAGGAAGAAGTGGCCGAAATCTGGAATGCGCGCTTCAAACTCGGCAATGTCCCGGTATTCTACAGCCCGTATCTGCAGTTACCGATTGGCGATCGCCGTCGTTCTGGTTTCCTGATCCCCAACGCGAAGTACGGCAGCAACAATGGCTTCGAGTTCATGCTGCCGTATTACTGGAACATCGCGCCGCAGGCAGATGCCACCATTACGCCGCATTACATGAGTAAACGTGGTCTGCAACTGCAGAATGAATTCCGCTATCTAACCGTGTTCGGTGCCGGTTTGATGGAACTGGATTATCTGCCTTCTGATAAGCAGTACGACAACGACAAAGCGGTGCGTGGAATCGCCGAGAATGACAGCTCCGATCGCTGGCTGTTCTATTGGCAGCATGCGGGCGTTTATGAGCAGCACTGGCGCTTCAACGCTAACTATACCAAGGTGAGCGATCCTTACTACTTCAACGATCTCGACTCGAAGTATTACAGCTCTACCGACGGTTATGCGACGCAGAAATTTAGCTTTGGCTATGCCGATACCAACTGGGATGCGACGTTGTCGACCAAAGACTTCCAGGTCTTTGGCACCACGGATTCCACCAACGTGTATCGTGCGATGCCACAGCTGGATCTCAACGCTTATCAAAACGATATTGGTCCGTTTGATGGCCGCATTTACGCACAGGCAGTGAAATTCACTAACGTGAACAGCAAAATGCCGGAAGCCACCCGTCTTCACATTGAGCCAACGCTGAATCTGCCGCTATCGAATGGCTGGGCAAGCCTGGATACCGAAGCCAAATTCCTTGCAACGCACTACCAGCAGGACAATATCGATCGTTATAACAATAACGAAATCTCGGGCGTAGACAGCACCGGTAATCGGTTGGACAGCTCGGTGAACCGCACCATGCCACAGTTCAAAGTGGATGGACGTCTGGTATTTGACCGCAATATGGATTGGGAGCCGGGCTACACGCAAACCCTGGAGCCGCGTGTTCAGTACCTTTACATTCCGTATCGCAACCAGAGCAATATCTATCCATACGACTCCACCCTGCTGCAAACGGACTACACCGGTTTGTTCCGCGATCGTACTTACAGTGGTCTGGACCGCATCGCTTCGGCTAACGAAGTATCAACCGGTTTGACCACACGAATTTATGATAACGATCTGGTTGAACGTTTTAACGTTTCCGTAGGTCAAATCTACTCGTTTACCCCGTCTCGTACCGGCGTAAACCAGACAAGTGACGAAGATGATACCGGCAGCCTGGTGTGGGCTGGCGATACGTACTGGAAAATCAGCGATCGCTGGGGCGCGCGCGGCGGGCTGCAATATGACACCCGCCTCGATAACGTCGCTCAAGGCAACGCCATTCTGGAATATCGCCAGGATGCCGATCGTATGGTGCAGTTAAGCTACCGTTACAGCAGTCCGGAGTATGTTGCTCAGGCCCTGAACAACTCCAGCTTGCTGACTAACCCGATTTATAAAAACGGGATTTCACAAGTAGGCGCGACCGGGAGCTGGCCGATTGCCGATGCCTGGTCACTGGTGGGGGGCTATTACTACGATACCCGCAACAGTCGTCCGGCTGAGCAGCTTATCGGCCTGCAGTACAGCTCGTGCTGCTATGCCATTCGTTTGGGGTACGAGCGCAAGATCAACGGTTGGGAAAACAACGACAGTAAGTACGACAACCAAATCTCATTCAACATTGAGCTACGTGGTCTGAGTTCTAACTATGGCTTAGGCACCAATGAAATGCTGCGTCAGGGCATCATCCCTTACCAGCGCGCTTTCTGATGTTGTGATGTTTGACAGGCTATCCCGCAGTGCGGAAACAACAATGGATAAAGTATGAAGAACTGGAGAATGCTGATTCTTGGTGTAGCGATTACCGCTAACACTGCGTTCGCAGCCCCACAAGAGGTTGATAAAGTTGCCGCAGTCGTGAACAACGGTGTGGTGCTGGAAAGTGACGTTGATAACATGATGCGCACCGTGAAATCACAGGCGCAGCAGGCACATCAGCAGTTACCTGATGACAAAACCTTGCGTCATCAGATCCTTGAGCGTCAGGTCATGGATGCCATCATTCTTCAGATGGGTGAAAAAGCCGGCCTGCAGGTCAGCGATCAGCAGCTGGATCAGGCGATCCAGAACATTGCCGCACAGAATAAGATGACCATGGATCAGCTGCGCAGCCGCCTCGCCTATGACGGTATGAATTACAATGCTTACCGTGCGCAGATTCGCCAGGAGATGCTGATTTCTGAAGTGCGTAACAACGAAGTGCGCCGTCGTGTGACCATCCTGCCACAGGAAGTTGATGCGCTCGCCGCTCAGGTTGGTTCACAAAACGCCCAGGGTACGGAGCTGAATGTCAGCCAGATCTTGCTGCCGCTGCCCGAAAATCCAACCCAACAGCAGGTGGACGATCAGGAAGCGCTGGCGCGTCAGCTGGTGGGACAACTGAAAGGCGGTGCCGACTTCGGTAAACTGGCTGTCACCTACTCTGCTGATCCACAAGCGCTGAAAGGTGGCAACATGGGTTGGGCAAAAATTGAAGAGCTGCCAACCCTGTTCTCGCAGGCACTGAGCACGTCGAAGAAAGGCGACATTGTTGGCCCAATTCGTTCAGGCGTGGGCTTCCACATCCTGAAAGTGAACGATCTGCGCGGCGAGAGTAAAAATATCTCGGTGACCGAAGTTCATGCGCGTCACATTCTGCTGAAGCCGTCACCGATTCTGACTGACGCGCAGGCACAGGCGAAGATCGAGCAGATCGCTGCTGATATCAAAAGTGGTAAAACCACCTTTGCCGCCGCAGCAAAACAGTTCTCTGACGATCCCGGTTCGGCTAACCAGGGTGGCGATCTCGGCTGGGCAACCCCAGAAATCTACGATCCGGCATTCCGTGATGCACTGCTGAAGTTGCAGAAAGGCCAGATCAGCGAGCCAGTACACTCATCCTTCGGCTGGCACTTGATTCAGCTGCTGGATACCCGCCAGGTGGACAAAACCGATGCAGCGCAGAAAGAGCGTGCTTATCGCCTGTTGTTCAACCGTAAATTTGCTGAAGAAGCACAGACCTGGATGCAGGAACAGCGCGCCAGTGCTTACGTGAAAATTCTGGATGGCAATGGCCAGTAACTATCGTGTGGTGATCACGCCCGGCGAACCCGCCGGGATTGGTCCTGATCTCACCGTTCAACTGGCCCAGCTTGACTGGCCAGTTGAGCTGGTGGTGTGTGCCGACGGTAATCTGCTCCGCCAACGCGCCAGCCAACTCGGCTTGCCGTTAACGCTGCGTGATTACCAAGCTGGTGTAGCCGCGCAACCGCAGCAGGCGGGTACGTTAACGCTGTTGCAGGTCGATACCGCTCAACCCGTGACGCCCGGTGAGCTCACCGTCGCAAACGGTCACTATGTGCTGGAGACGCTGGCACGTGCCTGTGATGGCTGCCTGAATGGCGAGTTCGCTGCGCTGATCACCGGTCCGGTCCATAAAGGTGTGATCAATGATGCCGGCATTCCGTTTACCGGCCATACCGAATTCTTTGCCGATCGCGCAGGCGGAGACCGCGTGGTGATGATGCTGGCAACGGAAGAGTTACGCGTTGCTTTGGCGACCACCCATCTGCCATTAAAAGATGTCTCCGATGCCATCACCCGCGACAGCCTGCATGAAGTAATCACCATTCTGCATCAGGATTTGCAGCAGAAATTTGGCTTAGCGCAGCCACACATCTTCGTTTGCGGCTTAAACCCTCATGCTGGCGAAAGTGGTCACATGGGTCGCGAAGAAATTGATACCATTATTCCGGCGCTCGACGAACTGCGTCAGCAAGGCATTCAGCTCACTGGCCCTTTGCCAGCGGATACCTTGTTCCAGCCGAAATATTTGCAACATGCCGATGCCGTCCTGGCGATGTATCACGATCAGGGCTTACCGGTGCTAAAATTTCAGGGGTTTGGTCGTGCGGTGAATATCACCCTTGGCCTGCCCTTTATCCGGACCTCTGTCGACCACGGCACCGCGCTTGAATTAGCCGGCCAGGGCAAGGCAGAACCGGGCAGCTTTATCACGGCGCTTAATCTCGCCATCACTATGATCAAGAGCAGTAATGAATAATCGCGTCCACCAGGGGCACTACGCCCGTAAACGTTTCGGGCAAAACTTCCTGAACGATCAGTACATTATCGACAGCATTGTCTCCGCTATTCACCCGCAGAAGGGAGAAGCTATCGTGGAGATTGGTCCCGGCCTTGGCGCCTTAACGGAGCCCGTCGGCGAACGTCTCGATGCATTGACCGTTGTTGAGCTGGACCGCGACCTGGCCGCGCGTTTGCAGACCCATCCGTTCCTCGGCCCTAAGCTGACCATCTATCAGCAAGATGCGATGACCTTTGATTTCTCCGCTCTGGCGCAGGAGAAAGGTCAGCCGCTGCGAGTGTTCGGCAATCTGCCTTACAATATCTCCACGCCGCTGATGTTCCACCTTTTCAGCTATACTGGTTCGATTAAAGACATGCACTTCATGCTGCAGAAAGAAGTGGTTAACCGTTTAGTTGCCGGACCAGGCAGCAAAGCCTATGGTCGTCTGAGCGTGATGGCGCAATATTACTGCCAGGTTATTCCGGTGCTGGAAGTGCCACCTGAATCCTTTACCCCACCACCTAAAGTGGATTCCGCCGTGGTACGTTTGATGCCTTATGCACAGCCACCGCATCCGGTCAGCGATATTCGTCTGCTGAGCCGTATTACCACGGAAGCGTTCGGTAAACGTCGTAAAACTCTGCGTAACAGTCTCGCACATATGTTTGCGGCCGGTGCGCTGGATCAACTCGATATTGATGCCTCGCTGCGTGCAGAAAATGTCACCGTGGCGCAGTATTGCCAACTGGCCAACTGGCTGGGTAACCATCAGGCTGAAACGCCGGAGAGCTGAGTGTATGAGTGAATTGGCCCGCGTCTGTGTCCATGTATTGAGCCAATATGTGGAATCGCAATCCTTGCCCGACGAGGATCGCTACGTGTTTGCCTACACCATCACCATTCGCAATCTGGGGCGTAACAGCGTGCAGTTGCAGAGCCGCTACTGGCTAATCACCAATGGCAACGGTCGCGAGACGGAAGTACAAGGTGAAGGCGTGGTAGGCGAGCAACCGCACATTGCTGCTGGCGGAGAGTTCCAATACACCAGCGGTGCGGTGCTTGAAACACCAATGGGCACCATGCAAGGTCACTATGTGATGATCGACGAAGAAGGCGAAGAGTTCCACGTCGAGATTCCGGTGTTCCGACTCGCAATACAAACCCACATTCATTAATCCTCCTCCGCCCGGCCAGTCCGGGCGGCGCGTTTTGATCGGACTGACGTAATGAGCACATACCTGATTGGCGATATCCACGGCTGTTATGACGAATTACGTGCGCTGTTGGCGCGCGTTGATTTCGATCCACAGCAAGATGAGCTGTGGCTAACGGGCGACTTAGTCGCGCGCGGACCGGGTTCGCTGGACGTCTTACGCTACGTGAAATCGCTGGGAGATTGCGTGCGCCTGGTGCTGGGCAATCACGATCTGCACCTGCTGGCTGTTTATGCGGGCATCAGCCGTAACAAGCCGAAAGATCGCCTGACGCCGTTGTTAGAGGCTGCCGATGCGGATGAACTGATTAACTGGTTGCGTCGCCAGCCGCTGCTGCAGGTTGACGAAGAAAAGAAGCTATTGATGGCGCATGCGGGCATCACGCCGCAATGGGATCTCGATACCGCGAAACTGTGCGCGGCTGAAGTGGAAGCGGTGCTTTCCAGCGATACCTACCCCCTGTTCCTGGATGCAATGTATGGCGACATGCCAAACAACTGGACACCGGAACTGACGGGTCTGGCACGCCTGCGATTCAGCACCAATGCGCTGACACGCATGCGCTTCTGTTTCCCCAACGGTCAGCTGGATATGATCTGTAAAGAAGCGCCGAACTCTGCCCCACCGCCACTCAAACCCTGGTTCAATGTTCCCGGCAAGATTGGCAGTGAATATACGCAAATTTTTGGTCACTGGGCTTCACTGGAAGGTAAAGGCACGCCAAGCCATGTGATTGGCCTCGATAC
This sequence comes from Pantoea sp. CFCC18177, assembly GCF_059412425.1. Lineage (NCBI taxonomy): Bacteria > Pseudomonadati > Pseudomonadota > Gammaproteobacteria > Enterobacterales > Erwiniaceae > Pantoea > Pantoea sp. CFCC18177. The sequence continues at coordinate 73,567 of NZ_JBNBPL010000006.1, read as the reverse complement.
CGGTTGCTGCTGGGGCGGCACGCTGACCTTGTTGCATTGGGAAACCATGCAGTATCACGTGCAGCAATCGAATCGCGTGCAGGCGATGGCAGAAAGCGCAGTCAGCGCACATCCACCACTCAGTGACGCGCAGTAAGTAAAAAGCCCCGCCAGTTGAGCGGGGCTTTTTATCGGTCGCCATAAATGGCGCCCCTACGATGACGCTGCACGACCTTCGTAGGGTGCGCATCAAGGCAGACGCAGCACGGCCTTTGTAGGGTGCGCATTGATGCGCACCAGGCAAAATTAGCGGCGGCGGTCCAGAATCTCAAAGCAGTAGCTGTGTGAATTCTGCGCATCCGCATCGTGGAATTCACTAAAGGTAGACTGCCACTCATCCGGCTCGTAATCCGGGAATTGGGTATCGCCTTCTACTTCCGCATCAATATGGGTCAGATACAGACGATCCGCACGTGCCAGCATCTGTTCATAAATGCGGCCGCCACCGATCACCATTATCTCCTCGACGTCGCCGGCAGCTTTAACCGCCTCATCCAGTGAAGTGACCCAAGTGACGCCTTCATGCGTCCCCGGCTGGCTGCTGACCACAATATTCAGACGACCCGGTAATGGGCGTCCAATGGATTCAAAGGTCAGGCGACCCATAATCACCGGCTTATCCAGCGTATGACGTTTAAACCACGCCAAATCTGCTGGCAGGTTCCATGGCATGGCGTTTTCCATACCAATAATGCGATCGGCTGCCAGTGCCGCGATGAGACTAATCATGTTAAAAGACCTACAGGAAAAAAATTGGCGCCATCATACGTAAAGGCGAAAGTTTCGTCGATAGGCCGACCCCGCTATTTGCGTAAAGCTCCTATGCCACCGCATTTTTGTTATTGGACAGAGTTTTACACCGAGTTTCGCAGCATATCTGGGAAGAGGCGCCAGAATAGTTCGGCGAAGCGGCACAATTCAGGGTGAAAACAGGGATTGATGGGATGGAGTGTAAAGAAAATCGCACTCTATGCGACAAAGAAAAACGGCTCCCGCAGGAGCCGTTAAAACCACGATTAGAAGTCGTAGCGCACACGCACCAGGTTCATGTTACCCAGTGATTTATCGGTGCTGGAGGTAATCACATATTCGTAATCAATCTGGAAGCCGTAGTCCAGCTTGGTGCTGATACCTACGCCGTTATCGATACGCTTGTAGTTACGTCCGTTGACGAATTCCAGACGGTCGCCCATGAAGTATGGCTGGATAGATTTAACCGCATACTGGCCGATTGGGAACTTGTAACCCGCGAAGTATTCCACGCCCCACGCATCATCCGCGAAGTAGTTATTCACGGTGTTACGTTTGGTTGGTGAGAAGTTCTGATACCAGCCGCCGCCTGCAGACAGCGTCCAGTTATCTGGCGTCCAGCTCAGCGCGGTGCCATAGATGTTCTGGTCGTAATCTTTGCTTTCGCCAGTGCCTGGGTTGTGGATATCAGCACGCGTGTAGTTCCACGCGGTGCCCCATGCCAGATCTTTGGTGATGTGATAGTTCACGCCCAGTGAGCCGCCGCCTTTACGCTTGTAGCGCAGGCCGTTACCTGGCAGGTAGTTGTTATCTTCAAACAGGTATGACGCATAAACATCTACATCGCCGAAGGTGTTTTTGTACTTCAGCATCTTACGTGAGCGATAAGAACCGTCGTAGTCGCCGTTGATACCGTTGCCTGGTGCCTGGGCCAGCATGTCGTAGTCCCAGATATCGGTCTTCGCGCCAACCACATCATAGTAAATGCTGTTCTGCTGTCCAAAGGTCAGCTGACCCCAGGTTTTGCTTTTCAGACCGGTATACAGCTGACGACGCGTGGTGTTGTGAGCGCCATCTGCATAGTGGTTATCCCAGCCCCACCATGCCGGGAAGTTCACACCCAGCTCGTAGTAGCTGACCCAGCTGATGTCATCAAACAGGTAGTAATCAGCAGAGAAACGGAAACGTGAACCGCCATCAAAGCCATTACGCTTGTAAGACTTGTCGTTCACACCCGCCTGATGCTGGAACTGTGGACGAATACTGCCGCCCACTTTGAAATCAAGACGGCTGAGTGGATCGCCCGCCTGCGGATCCTGCTTGAGCAGGGTAATTTCCGCCTGGCTGGCGAGAGGAGCAGCAACTAACAATGCAGCCACTGCACTGAGGGTGAAAGCACGCATTTTCATTTTTTATATCCCAGTTAAGGTGAGCGCTCTATTAATGAGCGTGCGAAATAGTACGGTGCGCTGCCCGGGATCTTATTTATAAATTTGTGCGAATAATCCGAGGTGTAACCGCTATCGCATCAACTGATAAAAACTATGTCAAATCAATAGATTTTTAACACATAACGATATTCAACCAGGGGAAAACAGGCGAAAAAAAACGGCCCTTTTAGGGCCGTTTTATTCAGGTCAATCGCGGGATTAACCTTTGATTTGCGCGTGCATTTCCTGCACAGAAATCACTTTCTCGGTTGGGTCAGCGTTCAGCGCCATGGCTGTAGCGAATCCACCGTTCAACGTGGTGTCATAGTGCACCTTATATTGCAGCGCACTGCGGCGAATCAGTTTTGAATCTTCAATCGCCTGACGTCCTGCGGTGGTGTTCACGATGTAGGTGTATTCACCGTTCTTCAGGCGGTCCTGGATATGTGGACGGCCTTCATGCACCTTGTTCACCAGACGTGGGTTGATGCCCGCTTCGCCCAGCACCACGGCGGTACCGTGCGTGGCATCTAACTCGAAGCCAAACTTCTGCAACTTAGCGGCCAGGTCAACAATACGCTTCTTATCACCTTCGCGCACTGACAGCAGGGCACGACCGGTTTTCTTCATATTGCTCTGCGCACCCAGCATCGCTTTGGCGAAGGCTTCAGCGAAGGTACGACCAACGCCCATTACCTCACCAGTAGAGCGCATCTCTGGGCCAAGGATAGGGTCAACACCCTGGAACTTGTTGAACGGCAGTACCACTTCTTTAACAGAGTAGTAAGGTGGAATCACCTCTTCCGTTACGCCCTGCTCGGCCAGCGTTTTGCCTGCCATCACGCGTGCGGCCACTTTCGCCAGCGGTACACCCGTGGCTTTTGACACAAACGGCACGGTACGCGCGGCACGTGGGTTCACCTCAATCAGGTAAACTTCGTTGTCTTTCACCGCAAACTGCACGTTCATCAGACCGCGCACGTTCAGCTCAAAGGCCAGTTTCTCCACCTGCTGACGCATGACGTTCTGAATATCAGTGCTTAAGGTGTAAGCCGGCAGTGAACAGGCAGAGTCACCAGAGTGAACACCCGCTTGTTCGATGTGCTCCATGATGCCGCCAATCAGCACGCGCTCACCGTCGCAAATTGCGTCAACGTCGACTTCCACCGCATCATCCAGGAAGCGGTCCAGCAGTACCGGCGCATCGTTAGACACAGAGACGGCGGTCTGGAAGTAACGCTTCAGGTCGTTTTCATCGTAAACGATTTCCATCGCGCGGCCGCCCAATACATAGGAAGGACGTACCACCAGCGGATAGCCGATACCGGCCGCTTTCTCTACCGCTTGTTCCAGGGTAGCAACGGTGGCGTTAGCCGGTTGCTTCAGGCTCAGGCGATCAACCGCCTGCTGGAAACGTTCACGGTCTTCGGCACGGTCAATCGCATCCGGGCTGGTACCAATCACTGGCACACCGGCTGCTTCCAGCGCACGCGCCAGCTTCAGTGGAGTCTGACCACCGTACTGCACGATCACGCCTTTTGGCTTCTCAATGCGCACAATTTCCAGCACGTCTTCCAGCGTTACCGGCTCGAAGTACAGACGGTCTGAGGTGTCATAGTCCGTCGATACGGTTTCCGGGTTACAGTTCACCATAATGGTTTCGTAACCGTCTTCGCGCAGCGCCAGCGCCGCATGTACGCAGCAGTAGTCGAACTCGATACCCTGGCCGATACGGTTTGGACCGCCACCCAGAATCATGATTTTGTCACGATCCTGGTTTGGATTGGCTTCACACTCTTCTTCATAGGTTGAGTACATGTACGCGGTATCGGTTGAGAATTCCGCCGCACAGGTATCCACGCGTTTGTAAACCGGATGCAGGTTGAACTGCTGACGCAGTTTGCGGATTTCGCTCTCAGCGACGCCCGCCAGGTTTGCCAGACGCACGTCAGCAAAGCCTTTGCGCTTCAGAGCACGCAGGAAATCAGCGTTCAGTGAGTTCACACCTTCACGGGCAACCTGCTCTTCCAGACGCACCAGCTCTTCGATTTGCACCAGGAACCAGCGGTCAATGTTGGTCAGGTTGAACACGCCATCCACAGACATACCCGCACGGAATGCATCCGCGATGTACCAGATGCGGTCAGAACCGGCATCTTTCAGCTCGCGGCGGATACGGGTCAAGGCTTCTGCGTCATCCAGATCCACTTTCGGGTCGAAACCGTTCGCACCGACTTCCAGACCACGCAGTGCTTTCTGCATTGACTCCTGGAAAGTACGGCCAATCGCCATCACTTCACCCACCGACTTCATCTGCGTGGTCAGACGGTCATTCGCGCCCGCAAATTTCTCGAAGTTGAAGCGAGGAAGCTTGGTAACAACATAATCGATTGAAGGCTCGAACGACGCTGGGGTACGACCACCCGTGATATCGTTCATCAACTCGTCGAGCGTGAAGCCTACCGCCAGTTTCGCCGCCACTTTTGCAATCGGGAAGCCGGTGGCTTTAGACGCCAGCGCTGATGAGCGTGAAACACGCGGGTTCATCTCGATAACAATCAGGCGACCATCTTTCGGGTTCACCGAGAACTGCACGTTTGAACCACCGGTTTCCACACCGATTTCACGCAGTACCGCCAGCGAGGCGTTACGCATGATTTGGTACTCTTTGTCCGTCAGGGTTTGTGCTGGCGCCACGGTGATGGAGTCACCGGTGTGGATACCCATCGCATCGAAGTTTTCGATGGAGCAGACGATGATGCAGTTGTCGTTTTTATCACGCACCACTTCCATCTCGTACTCTTTCCAGCCAATCAGCGACTCATCAATCAGCAGCTCATTGGTCGGCGACAGGTCAAGGCCGCGCTCACAAATCTCTTCAAACTCTTCACGGTTATAAGCGATACCGCCGCCGGTGCCGCCCATAGTAAAGGAAGGACGGATGATGCAAGGGAAGCCAACATCTTCAGCCACGGCCAGCGCTTCTTCCATGGTATGTGCGATACCTGAACGCGCGGTGTCCAAACCGATGCTCTTCATCGCAACGTCGAAACGGCGACGGTCTTCGGCTTTATCAATGGCGTCTGCGGTGGCACCAATCATGGTGACACCGAACTCTTCCAGTACACCCTGACGCTCCAGCTCCAGCGCGCAGTTCAGCGCGGTCTGACCGCCCATAGTTGGCAGCACTGCATCCGGGCGCTCTTTTTCGATGATTTTGCGCACCACTTCCCAGTGAATTGGCTCGATGTAGGTCGCATCGGCCATTTCCGGGTCGGTCATGATGGTAGCCGGGTTGGAGTTGACCAGAATGACGCGGTAACCCTCTTCACGCAGCGCTTTACAGGCCTGCGCACCGGAGTAGTCGAATTCACATGCCTGGCCGATAACGATCGGGCCAGCGCCAAGGATCAGGATGGATTTTATGTCTGTACGTTTTGGCATCGTGGGCTCCTGATTACTTCGCGTTAGAACGGTAAGCTTCGATCAGTTCGATAAAGTGATCGAACAGCGGCGCCGCATCGTGCGGGCCTGGGCTCGCTTCGGGGTGTCCCTGGAAGCTAAAGGCCGGTTTATCGGTGCGATGAATACCTTGCACAGTCTGGTCGAACAGCGACACATGCGTAACACGCAGATTCGCCGGCAACTGGCTGTCATCAACGGCAAAACCATGGTTCTGCGCGGTAATCATCACCGTGTTGTTATCCAGGTCTTTCACCGGATGGTTGCCGCCGTGATGACCAAGCTTCATCTTAATGGTCTTAGCACCGCTGGCCAGCGCCAACAGCTGATGGCCGAGGCAAATACCGAACACGGGAATATCGGTTTTCAGGAACGCCTGAATGGCGTTGATGGCGTAATCGCACGGTTCCGGGTCACCCGGGCCGTTTGACAAGAAGATGCCATCGGGATTGAGTGCCAGCACCTCTTCAGCGCTGGTTTTCGCTGGGACAACCGTCAGGCGGCAGCCGCGATCCACCAGCATGCGCAGAATGTTGCGCTTCGCACCAAAGTCATAAGCAACAACATGGAATGGCAGCTCTGCGGCAGTTTTCTGCTCTGGCAGATCACCTTCCAGCGTCCAGCTACCCTGTTGCCACGCGTAGGTTTCCGCGGTGGTCACTTCTTTTGCCAGATCCATGCCTTTCAAACCCGGGAACGCCTGTGCCTTTTGTAGCGCCAGTGCGGCGTCTGGGTTATCCCCTGCAATGATGCAGCCACTCTGTGCGCCCTTCTCACGCAGCAAACGGGTCAGTTTGCGCGTATCAATATCGGCGATGCCCACAATGTTATTGCGCTGCAAGTAAGCTGACAGGCTCTCTTCACTACGGAAGTTGCTGGTGATCAGCGGCAGGTCGCGAATGACAAGGCCTTGAGCATGGATTTGGCTGGATTCTTCATCGGCGGCGTTAACGCCAACATTGCCGATATGGGGATAAGTAAGGGTAACGATTTGGCGGGAATAGGAAGGATCAGTGAGGATTTCTTGATAACCAGTCATTGACGTATTGAAAACGACTTCCCCCACTGCCGACCCCGTTGCCCCGATGGCCCGACCGTGGAATTGGGTTCCGTCTTCCAGAACCAAGAGCGCTGACTTAATCAAAACATCCTCCAGGGAATAAACAGTCACAATATTTGCATATTAATTCAAAATACATGCCCGAATCAATGCAAAATCCGCCTGACTGCTCGAATTTTGGCAAATTGCGCGCATTCTAATGATCGACCTGCAGCTTGTCTACCCTGAGTGGTTATTTTTTTGTATTTTTAGCGCACTTGAATGTTAAAAACTGAGAAAGGCGATAAAAGAGTAAGGAAACTGGGAAAAATAAACGGTTGCTGAGCGGAAATAATCGGAAATTCGTGCTACACCGCATAAATTTTTGACCAAATGGTCAAAATTGGCATCATTTTGAATAAAAATAGATCGCAAACTCATTAAAACAATGACCTCAGCCAATTAAGAAGCCCAAACCATCATTTTAAAGACAAAATAAAGGGCAATGAAAACATTGCCCTATTCAATCAACATCTTACCGATTGAAATAACCACATCACGATGGTTCACAACACTCACAACATCGATAAATCCAGCACATCACGCATATCATAAAGGCCAGATTTCTTAGTCTTTAGCCAACTTGCCGCTTTAACCGCGCCATTTGCGAAGGTCATACGGCTGGAGGCCTTGTGGGTAATCTCTACGCGCTCACCAATATCGGCAAACATAGCAGTGTGTTCACCTACGATATCGCCAGCGCGCACCGTGGCAAAACCAATGGTTTGCGCTTTACGCTCACCGGTATGGCCTTCCCGCGCGTAGACCGCGTGTTCGTCCAGTTTCCAGTTCATCGCATCGGCAATCGCTTCACCCATTGCCAAGGCTGTACCTGATGGTGCATCAACTTTATGACGATGGTGCGCTTCAACGATTTCAATATCGGCATAGTCGCCCATCACCTTCGCCGCCTGCTGTAACAGGTTCAGCACCAGGTTGACGCCCACGCTGAAGTTGGCGGCGAACACGATGCCAATCTCTTCCGCCGCAGCGCGAATCGCGTCTTTTCCTGCTTCATCAAACCCAGTGGTGCCAATCACCATCGCCTTTTTGTGCTCACGGCAGAACGCCAGATACTCCAGCGTGCCTTCCGGGCGGGTAAAGTCGATCAGCACATCGAAATCATCTACCACTTTCAGCAAATCGTCGGTCAGGGTCACACCGATTTTACCGATGCCCGCCAACTCTCCAGCATCAGTCCCCAGCAGCGAAGAACTGCTACGGGCCAAAGCGGCGCCTAAGGTTACGCCTTCCGCCTGCTGCGCGGCCTGAATCAAATTGCGTCCCATGCGGCCCGGCGCACCAACGATAGCAATGCGGATATCACTCATATTTATTCATTCCTGATACAAATCTATGCATGCAAAGCGTAAACAGGTTAACGGTCAGATAACAGTCACGCCACAATAAAAAAGGGATAATAAGAATTTTACGCCAGCCGCCAAACATTATCAGTAATTGCAATCCCACCTGCTGGAAGTGGTCTTTGGCATGGCGACAGACAAAGAAAAGGCCGAACAATGTCGGCCTGATTGTGAAACAGCGGTTGTCATCGCTTACTGCACGTTGCGCACTTCGACGCGCAGCTCTTTCGGTACTTCAAACACGATATTCTCTTCACGGCCAATCAACTCGATGGCTGCTTCACCGCCCAGTTCACGCAGGCGTTGAATCACCTGCTGCACCAGAATATCAGGCGCTGAGGCACCGGCTGTCACACCAATGATCTGTTTGTCTTTCACCCACTCTTCCTGGATGTCATCCGCTGAATCAATCAGCTTCGCCAGTTTCCCTGCACGCTGTGCCAACTCAGCCAGGCGATTAGAGTTAGAGGAGTTTTTCGAACCGACCACCAGTACCACTTCAGCATCACGCGCCAATACACGCACCGCTTCCTGACGGTTGGTCGTGGCATAACAGATATCATCTTTGCGCGGCCCGATAATCGCCGGGAAGCGCTGGCGCAGTGCATCGATCACGTCCGAGGTATCGTCAACCGACAGCGTGGTCTGCGTCATAAAGCACAGATTGCCTTCATCTTTGACGCTCAGCTTAAACACATCTTCCGGCGACTCCACCAGATACATGCCACCCTTAGGGTTGTTGTACTGCCCCATGGTGCCTTCCACTTCTGGATGACCGGCATGACCAATCAGAATGGCTTCAACACCTTTACGGCTGGCACGTGCGACTTCCATATGCACTTTGGTCACCAGCGGGCAGGTGGCATCAAACAGCATGGTGAGGTTACGTGCTTTGGCTTCAGCACGAACGGCCTGAGAAACCCCGTGCGCTGAGAAGATCAGGATGGCGTTATCGGGCACTTCGCTGATCTCTTCGATAAAGATCGCGCCGCGCTCACGCAGGCTGCTCACCACGTAGCGGTTGTGCACCACTTCATGACGCACGTAGATAGGCGCGCCGTACATCTCCAGCGCGCGCTCCACGATACTGATGGCGCGATCCACGCCAGCACAGAAACCGCGAGGGTTAGCTAACAGGATTTGCATCACTACCCTCCAGTACCGGATCAATCTCCAGCACTTCAATTTCAAACTGAATGCGCTGACCGGCCAGCGGATGGTTGAAATCAACGGTGATTGAGTCACCGGAAACTTCACGGATTACGCCGGGCATTTCACTGCCACCCCGACCGCTGAACAGCATGATGGCCCCGACTTCCGGCTCACCTGCATCCTTGAAATCACGACGCGAAAAGTACTGGATCAGGTCCGGGCTGGTGCCACCAAAGGCATCATCCGGTGCCAGTGTAAAGGTGTGCTTATCACCGACTTTACGCCCAAGCAGTTCCTTTTCTAACGCACCAGACAGGCTGCCATCACCCAGACGGAACAGCGCTGGTTTGCCGTTGGCGCGCGTGGATTCGGCGGTTGAGCCATCTTCCAGCTTCAATGTGAAATGCACCAGCAACGCGCTATCGCGCTGAACGGAGTCCATCATCTGTTGTTACCCTTTCTCTTTGACCTGTTTATCTTTCGGCGTAAGGAAACCTTCCAACACCACCAAGGCAGCACCGATGCAAATTCCGCAGTCGGCGATATTAAAGGTGGCGAAGTGCCAGTCGCCGACATAGAAGTCGATGAAATCGACCACGAAGCCGTGATAAGCACGATCAAACAGGTTTCCCAACGCTCCGCCGATAATCAGCGCATAAGCAATATTAGTTAATTTGTTGCTGGCGCGGTTGCGATACATCATCACCACCAGCGACACGACAATCGCAATCGCGATGCCGGCAAAGAACCAGCGCTGCCAGCCGCCTTTGTCCGCCAGGAAACTGAACGCCGCGCCATAGTTGTGCGCGTAGAACAGATTCAAAAACGGTATCAGCGGCTTGGTCTCGTGCAGCATCATGTTGTTCATGATCCACTGCTTGCTGGCGAAATCGATCACGATCACCACCAGCACCAGCCACAACCAACGCAATCCGGTAGAGCAGAGTTTACTCATCAGGCAAATTTCCGCACTTCACCGTTGCCGGCTACGTTGGTGTAACAACGACCACAGACCGCAGCATGCTCCGGATTCTGGCCAACGTCGGTAGTGTAATGCCAGCAGCGCGGACATTTCTCGCCTTCTGCTTTATGCAGCGCAATTTTCAGACCTTTCAGTACTTCGCTCTGCTGCGCTTCAACACTCGCGGTAGCGTAATCGGCCACGATCGCGCCTGACGTCAGCAACACAAAGCGCAACTCATCGCCTAATGCCTGCAACTTGGCCGCCAGCTCAGCGTCTGCGTACAGCGTGACGGTGGCTTCCAGTGCACCGCCGATGCGCTTGTCGCTACGTGCCTGCTCGATCACTTTGTTGACTTCACCGCGCACTTTCAGCAGGTCATCCCAGTAAGCATCGTTCAGAGCTTCGTTATCGGCCAGATCAAACAGACCTTGGTACCACTCTTCGGTGAACACGTATTTCGCGCGATCGCCCGGCAGGTAGCCCCAGATCTCATCGGCCGTGAAGGACATGATTGGTGCCATCCAGCGTACCAGCGCTTCAGCGATGTGCCACAGCGCGGTCTGGCAGCTGCGACGCGCCAGGCTGTCACCTTTAGCGGTGTACTGGCGATCTTTGATCACATCCAGATAGAACGAGCCCATTTCGATGGAGCAGAAATGCATCAGACGCTGCACCACTTCGTGGAAATCGTAGTTGTCATAAGACTGGACGATATCTTGCTGGGCTGCCAGCGCACGGCCAACGGCCCAACGATCCACTACTACCATCTCTTCTGGCTTCACGCAATCAGTGGCCGGGTTAAAGCCTGCGAGGTTAGCCAACAGGAAGCGCGCGGTGTTACGGATACGACGATAGCTGTCCGCCGCACGCTTCAGGATTTCATCGGAAACCGCCATTTCACCGGAGTAATCGGTTGAGGCCACCCACAGACGCAGAATGTCCGCGCCGAGTTTGTCCATCACGTCTTGTGGTGCCACGGTGTTACCGATGGATTTCGACATCTTGCGGCCCTGACCATCCACGGTGAAGCCGTGCGTCAGTACCTGACGATAAGGCGCTTTGCCTTTCATCGCCGTAGATATCATCAGAGAAGACATGAACCAGCCGCGATGCTGATCGGAACCTTCCAGATACATATCCGGCGTATGGCCGCCGAATTCAGGGCGCGCATCCACCACGGAATAGCTGGTTGATCCAGAGTCGAACCACACATCCAGCGTATCCGGCACTTTGACGTAGTTGTCTGCGTCATCGCCCATCAGATCGCGTGGATCGAGATCCCACCAAGCCTGAATACCATCCTGCTCAACGCACTTGGCCACTTTCTCCATCAGCTCAAGCGTATCTGGATGCAGCTGCTCGGTCTCTTTGTGTACGAACAGCGCCATTGGCACGCCCCACGTACGCTGACGTGAGATACACCAGTCAGGACGATTCGCCACCATCGCTTCGATACGCGCCTGGCCCCAGTCTGGGATCCACTGCACGCCTTTGATCTCTTTCAGCGACTGCGCACGCAGACCTTTCTGATCCATGCTGATGAACCACTGCGGGGTCGCGCGGAAGATGATCGGCGTTTTATGACGCCAGCAATGCGGATAGCTGTGCAGCAGTTTCTCAACGTGCAGCAGTGCACCTTTTTCTTTTAACAGCTCAACGATCATGTCGTTGGCTTTAAACACATTTACGCCATCCAGCGTTGGATAAGTACCTGGCAGATACGCGCCATCTGGACCCACTGGGTTAGCGGTTTCCAGACCGTATTTCTGACCAATCACATAGTCATCCGGACCGTGGCCAGGTGCGGTATGTACCGCACCGGTACCCGCTTCCAGCGTCACGTGCTCGCCTAACACCACTTTGGATTGAATCTGCTCAAGGAATGGATGCTGGAACAGCTGCAGCTCAAGCGCGGCACCGTTGCATTCGCCCAGTACCGTCCACTCAGCGATGCCCGCGCGCTTCATCACGCTCTCAACCATCTCTTTAGCGAGGATCAGGCTACGACCTTCGATCTGCAGCAGCTGGTATTCGAACTCTGGATGCAGAGAGATACCGCGGTTAGCTGGCATGGTCCACGGCGTAGTGGTCCAGATCACCAGTGAAACCGGACCTTCTGAGGCTGCAACACCAAACTTGGCACGCACCGCGTCCGCATCGACGGCGTTGAACATCACATCGATAGAAGGAGAGGTTTTGTCGTAATACTCGACTTCAGCTTCAGCCAGCGCTGAGCGGCAATCCATGCACCAGTGCACCGGCTTCGCACCTTTGTGCAGATGGCCGTTGCCGATGATTTTACCCAGCGCACGAATGATGTTGGCTTCAGTTTTGAAGTTCATGGTCAGGTACGGACGATCCCAGTCACCCAGCACGCCCAGACGGATGAAGTCTTTCTTCTGACCTTCAACCTGCTCTGCGGCATAGTTGCGGCAGGCTTCACGGAACTCCGCGGCGCTGACTTTCTCGCCCGGCTTACCGATCATCTGCTCAACTTTGTGCTCAATCGGCAGACCGTGGCAGTCCCAACCTGGCACATACGGCGAGTCATATCCCGCCATGCCTTTCGACTTAACGATAATGTCTTTCAGAATCTTGTTAACGGAGTGACCAATATGAATGCTGCCGTTCGCATAAGGAGGGCCATCATGCAAAATAAAGGTTTTTTTCCCTTTTTTGGCTTCGCGGATGATGCCGTACAGGTTGTCATCATACCAACGTTGCAGCATTCCCGGTTCGCGTTTGGCCAGATCGCCACGCATCGGGAACCCCGTTTCCGGCAAATTCAGGGTAGATTTATAGTCACTCATCAGATTCTCGGTTCCGTATTTCGGTCATTAAGCCGGTGCGTTAAGCCCAAAGAATTGGCGGGCCGTCACCACATCTTTCGCAATTTGTTCTTTCAGCGCGTCCAGCGAAGCGAAACGCTGTTCGTCGCGAATCTTCTGTTTCAGCACCACATCAATGTGATGCCCATAGAGATTCATATGTGTGTCAAGCAGGTGAACTTCAAGCTGCTGACGCAGACCTTTTACCGTCGGACGTGTGCCAATGTTAGCCACGCCGGGAATGGGTTGGTCACCCAGGCCTAAAACTTCAACCGCAAAAACCCCCTTCACCGGCGTTACCGTGCGGCGTAAAGGAATATTCGCGGTGGGAAAACCAATCGTGCGGCCCAGTGCATCACCGTGCACCACGCGGCCTGAAATGCTGAACGGATGGCCCAACAGCGCCTGTGCCTGCGCAAAATCATCCTGCGCCAGCGCCTGTCGTACCGCAGTGCTGCTGATACGTTTGCCGCCATCACAATAAGACTGGGTGCTGATGACTTCGAAGCCATACTCGACACCGGCTTTCTGTAATAACAGGAAATCCCCCTGGCGACCAGCGCCAAAGCGGAAATCATCCCCCACTGCGAGGAACTTCACATCGAGCTTATCCACCAACAGTTCGGCAATAAAACTTTGTGCGGAGTGCGCGGCAAAGCGGCGATCAAAACGGACACAGAGCACGGCATCAACGCCAGCCTGTTCGAGATACTTTAGTTTTTCGCGCAAACGCGTCAGGCGCGCTGGCGCTTTATCACCAGCAAACAACTCAAGCGGTTGCGGCTCAAACAGCATCACCACCACCGGCAGGTTGCGTTTACGTCCCTCAGCAATCAATTCCGCCATCAAAGCCTGATGGCCGCGATGGACGCCGTCGAAATTGCCAATGGTCAGGACGCAGCCGCGATGCTGCTCTTTCAGATTATAAATACCGCGGATAAACTTCATGGCTGACTCAAACCGGTGGAAATCGGCGGATTATACCCTTGAATGGCCCTCAGGTTAACCCGTATACGTGCCTTTCCTGTGTATGGTGCAGCTTAAAGCGCACGCAACCCATTGCTCAGGCAGGTAATGAAGATTTTTAGTGCGAAATACTGTATTCAGCGACGGGTTGCTGGTAGAATCCTGCGCCATCAATTACGTAATCAAGCGCCGTTGCTAAAACGACGCTTATTTGCACAAATCCATTGACAAAAGAAGGCGCAAAAGGCATAGTCCTCGGCCTTTGATTTGTCCATATAGATCACATTTGGGAGTTGGACCTTGGCTAATATCAAATCAGCTAAGAAACGCGCCGTAACATCTGAGAAACGTCGCAAGCATAACGCAAGCAACCGTTCAATGATGCGTACTTTCATCAAGAAAGTATACGCGGCTATCGCAACAGGCGACAAAGCTGCTGCGCAGAACGCATTCAACGAAATGCAACCAATCGTGGACCGTCAGGCTGCTAAAGGTCTGATCCACAAAAACAAAGCTGCACGCCATAAAGCAAACCTGGCTGCACAGATCACCAAACTGGCTTAATCGCCTGTTAGGTTATCGCTTTGTCGAAAGAACCGGCGCTTAGCCGGTTTTTTTATGCCTGCTATTTCGCATTAAACAAGTCGCTGAAATCCCGATTGCAGATGCGCTGCACCGCCGGATGTTGAATCATGCGCTCGGCAAAGATCACGTGATACTCCTCCATGACCGCCTCTAACCGCCCTATCTCACGAATCGAATTGTCGTGATACCTCTCTGAGCCGTACAGCGTCGGCGCCACGAAAATCGCGTTGTTTTGCGCGCCAAAGGCCTTCATTAATGCCGCATCATCAAACTCACCGAGAACCTCGACCTGCAATCCCTGATGGTGAATCCAGTTCAGTAACTTGCGCCCCAACATCGATCGACGCCCCGGGAGCAGCAAACGGCGCTGCTCTAAGCAAGCGGGAAACGGGCGATCCGGTAGGGGGTCGTTGCACCAGAAGCTGATAGGGCACTCCCCGAGCTTCACCGAAAACAGCCCTTCCTGTTGCGTCGAGTCGATGGGGCAATCAGAGAGGATCATATCCAGCTTGTGCTGGCTTAACTGCTCCAGCAGCATCTCGTGCGTTGACTCAAAACAGCGCAGATGAATGCTCTCATCCGAGACCACAGCCGCTTCCAGTACTTTGCTCACTAATTGCTTGGACAGCGCATCCGCCACGCCCACATCAAACAGCACGTGAGACTCTTTGCGGTAGTTAACGATATCCAGCATCTCCTGGCTGAGCATGAACATGCGATCGGCATAGCGAAACACAAGCTGACCCAGCTCGTTAGGCACTAAACCGCGCCCTTGTCGACGAAACAGCGCGCCCCCTAACTGCAACTCCAGTGCTTTGATTTGCCCGGTGACCGTTTGTGGTGTGAGGCACAGTACATCGGCGGCACGCACCACCGAGCCGGTTTTACACACCTGCCAGAAATAATAGAGATGATTAAAGTTGAGCTGATTCATCATAAAAAAAGGAGGCTTTCGCCTCCTTCCCTGTTAGCGCAGTTTGATGCGCAGCAGTGTGTAGCCAATCACTGCCGACAACAGCGAACCACTGAGAATACCGAGTTTGGAGAAGGTCACCAGTTGCTCATGAGCGGCATCAAAGGCCAGCGAGCTAATAAATATCGACATGGTGAAACCAATGCCACAGAGCACGCCAATCGCCATGATATCGCGGATTCTGGTGCCGTTCGGCAACACGGCCAGCCGCCACTTCACCGCCAGCCAGCAGAACAGCGTAATACCTAATGGCTTACCAATTAGCAGACCAAGAATAATACCCAGTGGCTCCGGTGACAGCACATCACCAAAGGTAATGCCGCTCAACGAAATCCCGGCGTTGGCAAAGGCGAACAGCGGCAGAATCAACCAGTTCACCCACGGCATCAATCCGTGTGCCAAATGCTCTGCAGGCGAGTGGCCCTCCTTCTCTTCCAGTGGCACAAAGAAGCCGACAATCACACCCGCCAGCGTGGCATGGACACCCGATTTCAGCACCGCCGTCCACAGCACGATACCCACCAGCATATAGACTGCGATGTTACGCACGCCGCAGCGATTCAGGATCGCTAACAACACAACCGCGCCTGCCGCCACGCTAAGCGACAGCACAGAAAGATCGCTGGTATAGAACAGCGCGATAATCACGATAGCGCCGAGATCGTCAATAATCGCCAGTGCCATCAGGAAGACTTTCAGCACTGTAGGTACACGGCTGCCCAGCAACGCCAGCACACCGAGCGCAAAGGCAATATCGGTTGCGGTCGGAATCGCCCAGCCATTACGCGCGATCTCGTCACCGTGGTTGAAGTAGAGGAAAATCAATGCGGGCGCGACCATGCCGCCAAGTGCCGCAATCACCGGGAAGATGGCGCGATCACGGCTTGCCAGTTCACCGGTGATCAGCTCACGTTTGACTTCCAAACCAATCACCAGGAAAAACAGCGCCATCATGGCATCGTTAATCCACAGCAACAGGTTTTTGCTAATATCCAACGCGCCGAAGCGAATTTGCACCGGCTCCGCCAACAGCGATTGATAGCCTTGCGCGGTAGAAGGATTATTCGCGAGAATCATGGCCGCTACAGCAGCCAGAATTAATACAATGCCGGTGCTGGCATCGCTGGAGATAAAGCTTTTCAACAAGCTTCGAATACTACGAGGTTTGTTCACAACTCCTCCTGAGCAGGACAATTTTGACGGCTAGTGTAGCGGCGGACATACCTCGTTAAAAGCAGCTTATGTCTCGTTTATAGATCGGAAAAATCGATCTATTAACGTGCAGGCATAAAAAAAGCGGAGAGTCTCCTCTCCGCTTCATTGTGAACCACCATCCCGATTAACGAGTCAGATCGTCAAAGAACTTTTTCACACCGTCAAAGAAACTCTTGGAGCGCGGGCTATTTTTCTCACCCGTTGGGCCACCAAAGCTCTCTTCCAGTTCACGCAACAGCGCTTTCTGTTTGTCGTTGAGGCTAACCGGAGTTTCCACCACCACACGACACAGTAAGTCACCCACTGCACCGCCACGCACCGATTTCACGCCTTTACCGCGCATGCGGAACAGCTTGCCGGTTTGGGTTTCCGACGGCACTTTCAACTTAACTCGGCCATCCAGGGTCGGTACTTCAATCTCACCACCCAGCGCGGCCATGGCAAAGTTGATCGGCACTTCGCAGTACAGGTTGTTATCTTCACGCTCGAAGATTGGGTGTTTCTTCACTGAAACCTGAACGTAGAGATCGCCTGCTGGTGCACCGTGCTCACCGGCTTCACCTTCACCGCTCAGACGAATACGGTCACCGGTGTCAACGCCTGCCGGAATTTTCACCGACAAGGTTTTCTGACGCTCCACGCGACCATGGCCGTGACAGGCGTTGCAAGGATCTTTGATCACGGAACCCCGACCGTGACAGGTCGGACACGCCTGCTGCACGGTAAAGAAGCCCTGGCGCATCTGCACCTGGCCCGCACCATGACAGGTCGAACAGGTCTGTGGCTGCGTACCCGCTTTGGCACCGCTGCCGTGGCAAACGTCGCACTCTTCCAGGGTTGGAATGCGGATCTCTTTGGTCACGCCGCGTACCGCTTCTTCCAGCGACAGCTCCATGTTGTAGCGTAAATCGGCGCCACGGGCAGCACGCTGACGGCGTCCACCACCAAAAATATCGCCAAATACGTCGCCAAAGATATCGCTAAAATCAGCACCGCCGCCGCCGAAGCCACCGCCACCAAATCCACCGCCGCCCATGCCACCTTGTTCAAAGGCTGCATGACCATACTGGTCATAGGCCGCACGCTTTTGCGCATCGGTCAGGATCTCGTAGGCTTCTTTGATCTCTTTAAACTTCGCTTCGGCTTCTTTATTGTCCGGATTGCGATCCGGATGGTATTTCATCGCCAGGCGCTTATAGGCCTTTTTGATTTCACGCTCATCTGCGGATTTAGAGACGCCTAAGATCTCGTATAAATCACTCTTAGCCATATTTGTTCTGCCCTTAACATGATCGCACGGGCGTGGAGAGATCTCCTACGCCCGTGCTGGTTTCAACGACTGTCAGGCCAGCCGTTGTGCCCGGTCAGGGGCAATTATTTTTTGTCTTTAACTTCTTCGAATTCAGCATCGACAACATCGTCATCTTTCTTTGCTGAAGCGTCGCCCGCATCTGCTGCGCCCGCCTGGCCTTGCTGCTGTGCCAGTTCCATCAGTTTGCTTGAAACTTCCATCAGAGCCTGCATTTTGGCTTCGATGTCTGCTTTGTCTTCGCCTTTCAGCGCGGTGTTCAGCTCGGTCAGTGCAGACTCGATCGGTGCTTTGTCTTCAGCAGACAGTTTGTCACCGGCTTCATCCAACTGCTTACGGGTGCTGTGAGCAATCTGGTCACCCTGGTTACGGGTCTGTACCAGCTCTTCGAACTTACGGTCAGACTCAGCGTTAGCTTCCGCGTCACGCACCATTTTTTCGATCTCTTCTTCGTTCAAACCTGAAGAAGCTTTGATGGTGATCTTCTGCTCTTTACCGCTGTTTTTGTCTTTCGCAGACACGTGCAGGATACCATCGGCATCGATATCGAAGGTGACTTCGATCTGCGGCATACCGCGCGGTGCAGCCTGAATACCGTCGAGGTTGAACTGGCCCAGTGATTTGTTATCACCCGAACGCTTACGCTCACCCTGCAGCACGTGAATGGTCACGGCAGACTGGTTATCTTCAGCGGTTGAGAACACCTGGCTGTGCTTGGTTGGGATAGTGGTGTTCTTGCTGATCAGCGCCGTCATCACGCCGCCCATGGTTTCGATACCCAGTGACAGTGGGGTAACGTCCAGCAACAGAACATCTTTCACTTCACCCGCCAATACCCCCCCCTGAACCGCAGCACCAACAGCCACCGCTTCATCTGGGTTCACGTCTTTACGTGGCTCTTTACCAAAGAATTCGGTCACTTTGGCTTGAACCATTGGCATACGTGTCTGACCACCGACGAGGATCACGTCGTTGATGTCAGAAACAGACAGACCTGCATCCTGCAGCGCAACTTTCAGTGGCTCGATAGAGCGGGTCACCAGATCTTCAACCAGTGATTCCAGTTTCGCACGGGTCACTTTGATGTTCAGGTGCTTAGGACCGGTCGCATCTGCAGTGATGTACGGCAGGTTGACGTCGGTCTGCTGTGCAGAAGACAGTTCAATTTTCGCTTTCTCAGCGGCTTCTTTCAGACGCTGCATTGCCAGCGGATCGTTGTGCAGATCGATGCCCTGATCTTTCTTGAATTCTGCCACCAGGTAGTTGATCAGACGGCTGTCGAAGTCTTCACCACCGAGATGAGTATCACCGTTGGTTGCCAGAACTTCGAAGGTCTTTTCGCCATCTACTTCATCGATTTCGATGATAGAGATATCGAAAGTACCACCGCCCAGGTCGTATACCGCGATAGTGCGGTTGCCCTGGCCTTTATCCAAACCGTAAGCCAGTGCCGCTGCGGTTGGTTCGTTGATAATACGTTTTACGTCCAGACCCGCGATACGGCCGGCATCTTTGGTTGCCTGACGCTGTGCATCGTTGAAGTAAGCTGGAACAGTGATAACCGCTTCGGTTACCGCTTCACCGAGGAAATCTTCCGCGGTTTTCTTCATTTTTTTCAGCACTTCTGCAGAGATCTGCGGCGGTGCCATTTTCTGGCCTTTCACGTCCAGCCATGCGTCGCCGTTATCAGAACCGATGATTTTGTACGGCATGATTTTGATATCACGCTGCACTTCTTCGTCCTGGAAACGACGACCAATCAAGCGTTTGATTGCGAACAGGGTATTCTGCGGGTTAGTCACCGCCTGACGTTTAGCCGGCTGACCAACCAGAGTTTCGCCATCCTGTGTATATGCAATAATTGACGGTGTGGTGCGATCGCCTTCGGCGTTTTCAAGCACACGTGCTTTACCACCATCCATAACCGCAACACATGAGTTGGTTGTACCCAAGTCAATACCAATAATCTTACCCATCTAAACGTCTCCCACTTAAATTCTTGTCAATTAGCGTTGTTAGCAGAGATGCGGCCAAACTGGCTTTTTTCAACTGCTGTGTCAGGCATTTTTTTGCTGCCTGACATCACTCGATGACAACTAAATGGGGCCGCTTCAGAGCGCATCAAGGGTTAAAACTAAAATAATTTTAAAAAAATGCGGAAATGAAAAAGGCGCTTACGCGCCTTTGATTACACATTCACTTGATTCAGTATGGATTCGCGCTGCTTTTCACTCTGCAACCAGAGTCCAACCAATAGGCCAATCAGTGCCAGCGCCAGCACATACCATGCTGGAGCCATCGGCGTTAGCTGCATCATTAACGTCACGCTGATTGGCGTCAGACCACCGAAAATCGCATAGGCCACATTGTAAGAGAAGGAGATGCCGGTGAAACGTACCGCTGCCGGGAAGGCTTTAACCATCACAAAGGGCACCACACCCACCACGCCAACACTCAATCCCGCCAGTCCATACCAGACAAACAGCATCTCCGGTGAACCACCGAGTTGATGGAAGAAGTTCCAGCTAAAGATAGCGAGCAGCAAAGAGCCGATAATCAGCGTCAGCGGAGCACCAAAGCGATCCACCAGCCAGCCCGCTATCACACAGCCAAACAGCAGCATAATGGTGGCGACACTGTTGGCTTGCAGACTTAATGCCGCAGGGATGCCATGCTGTTTCTGCATCAAGGTTGGCGCCATCAGAATGACAACGACAATACAGGCAGAGAGCAGCCAGGTCAGCAACATTGAGATCACAATACCGCGTTTGTGGCTAGCGAGGATGGTTTGCAGCGGCAGCTTTTCAGACAGCGCTTTGCGCTGCTGCATCTGCTGAAACACTGGCGTTTCGTGCAGCCAACGGCGCAGATACATCGCCAGTAAACCAAACAGGCCACCGAGGAAGAATGGAATGCGCCAGCCGTGATCGCGAATCGCAGCCGGTGAAAGTGTGGTGTTCAGCACCGTCGCCACCAGCGAGCCGAGTAAAATTCCGGCAGTTAACCCGGCGGTCAGCGTGCCACAGGCAAAGCCGATGCGTTTTTCCGGCACATGTTCCGCCACGAAGACCCACGCACCTGGCACCTCTCCACCAATCGCGGCACCTTGCAGTACGCGCATCAGCAGCATCAGTAACGGCGCGGCGATACCGATGCTGGCATAGGTCGGCAGTGCCCCCATCGCCAGCGTCGGCAGTGCCATCAGCAGAATACTCAGGCTAAACATCTTCTTGCGCCCGACTTTGTCACCAAAGTGCGCCATGACAATGCCGCCTAATGGACGCGCCAGATAACCGGCGGCAAAAATGGCAAACGTCTGAACCTGACGCAGCCACTCTGGGATGTCGGGTGGGAAGAACAGCTCGCCAATCACGGCAGCAAAGAAAACGAAAATAATAAAATCGTAGAATTCCAGCGCCCCACCAAGAGCAGCCAGCGACAGAGTTTTGTAATCCTGTCCGTTAAGTCGACGCGTCGTATGTGCATCCATCATCGTGCGGTATCCAGAGGCAAATTCAGAATAGTTGTAAAGCTGGCCTTACTATACCGTCAATAATTTGCCACACCA
Organism: Pantoea sp. CFCC18177; assembly: GCF_059412425.1. Taxonomy (NCBI): domain Bacteria; kingdom Pseudomonadati; phylum Pseudomonadota; class Gammaproteobacteria; order Enterobacterales; family Erwiniaceae; genus Pantoea; species Pantoea sp. CFCC18177. Next base: position 51,863 of record NZ_JBNBPL010000006.1, on the reverse strand, counting down.
GTATCGCTAGATTTTATGCCTCAAAACGGTGATTTTCAGACGTTTGTCTCACGACGTGCGCTTTTAGGGCGGAATGCTGCTACCACTTCAGGATTGGTCTCCACATAGGGCCCTTCCAGCAACTGTAAACAATAAGGTACAGCCGCGAAAATGCCGGGCACTTTTACTGTGCCATCTTCCGCTTTCAGTCCTTCAAGGGTTTCTTTAATGGATTTTGGCTGCCCCGGCAGATTGAGGATCAGAGACTGCTTACGGATCACCCCTACCTGGCGCGAGAGAATCGCGGTGGGCACAAATTGCAGGCTGATTTGGCGCATCTGTTCGCCGAAGCCCGGCATTTCACGGTCGGCCACCGCCAAAGTGGCATCGGGAGTGACATCACGGCGCGCCGGTCCGGTTCCGCCGGTGGTCAGCACCAGATGGCAAAACAGCTCATCGACCAGTTCGCAGATGGCCTGCTCAATCATTGGCTGCTCATCTGGCACCAGACGGGTTTCGATTTCAAACGGCGTGGTCAGCGCGGCAGCAAGCCAACTCTCCAGTGCCGGGATGCCCTGATCCTGATAAATGCCGTTAGCAGCACGGTCGGAAACGGAGATTAATCCAATACGTAAAGTATCCATTGAGTTATCGCTGTGGTTGACCGCAAGGCGGCAAAAAAAGGGGGATGCAAAGAGGATAATACAAAGCGGAGGCGAGGGAAAAGCGTAATACCGTGGCGACCGGTGCCGCCACGGCCAATCACCTTACAGCAGTTCGGCGATCATCTTCTCAAGTTTGCCCTGGTCGATGGCAAAGTTGCGGATACCTTCAGCCAGTTTGGTCACGGCCATTGGATCCTGGTTGTGCTGCCAGAAGAACTCAGCTTCGGTCATTTTCGCTCGACGCGCTTTGACTTCACCGGTGTAGCTCAGTTTGCGCTCAACCGCACCTTCGCTCTCTGCCAGCTCTTTCAGCAGGTTCGGTGAGATGGTCAGACGGTCACAACCGGCCAGCTCAATGATCTCGCCGACGTTACGGAAGCTGGCACCCATTACCACAGTTTCATAACCGTGCTGCTTGTAGTAGCTGTAAATTTCAGAAACAGACACTACGCCTGGATCTTCGTGCGCAGCGTACTCTTTCTTGTCGGTGTTCTGCTTGTACCAGTCGAGGATACGGCCCACGAATGGTGAGATCAGGAACACACCCGCTTCTGCACATGCACGCGCCTGCGCGAAGGAGAACAGCAGGGTCAGGTTACAGTTGATGCCTTCTTTTTCCAGCTGCTCAGCAGCACGGATGCCCTGCCAGGTTGAAGCCAGTTTGATCAGGATACGGTCGTTGCTGATGCCCGCATCGTTGTACAGTTTGATCAGGCTACGCGCCTTCGCGATGCTCGCTTCGGTGTCGTAAGAGAGACGTGCGTCAACTTCAGTAGAAATACGGCCTGGGATCAGTTTCAGAATTTCCAGACCAATGTTAACGGCCAGCTTGTCAGAAACCAGTGCCAGCTGCTCTTCTTTGTTGCTGCTCTGCTGACGTGCCCAGGTAATGGCTTCGTCAATCAGTTTGCGGTATTCAGGGATTTGAGCGGCGTTGAGGATCAAAGAAGGGTTGGTGGTCGCATCTTGCGGCTGATAAAGCTTCATCGCCGCGATATCACCGGTGTCGGCGACCACAGTAGTCAGCTGACGCAAGGAAGTAAGTTTGTCCGTCATGGTTCTCTTTCTCTTAGGTTGACTGTCAGGGTGTAAAAGGCTGTTGGGATAATATCACGCACAAATCAGTGCGCAACATCACGAAGTGCCTCATTACGATAGCGCCGACAAATGGGAGTGATTTGCCGATCCGTGCAGCTTTTTTGCTACACTCGTCGCAACTTAATTCCCACCAATCCCCTGTAAACAGGCGGGTCAACAAGGACAAACACGATGCTGATGGTTATCTCGCCAGCGAAGACACTGGATTTTGAAAGCCCGCTGGCGACACAGCGCTTTACGCAGTCAACCCTGTTAGAAAAATCACAACAGCTGATCGATGTTGCGCGCGATCTCTCACCCGCGCAGATCAGTTCGCTGATGGGCATCAGCGACAAACTGGCGCATCTGAATGCCGATCGCTTTAACCAGTGGCAGCCGCCCTTCACGCTCGACAATGCACGTCAGGCGATTCTGGCGTTTAAAGGTGATGTCTACACCGGTTTGCAGGCAGAGACGTTCAGTGAGGCAGATTTTGATTTCGCTCAGCAGCACCTGCGCATGCTGTCTGGTTTATACGGCGTGCTGCGCCCGCTGGATTTGATGCAGCCTTACCGTCTGGAGATGGGCATCAAGTTGGCCAACCCGGCAGCGAAAGATCTCTACGGTTTCTGGGGCGATTTACTGACGCAGAAGCTCAATGACGCGATGGCCGAGCAAGGCGATGAGGTGCTGATCAACCTGGCGTCCGATGAGTACTTCAAAGCGGTGAAGCCGAAGCAGTTGAACGGAGCGTTGATCAAGCCGGTGTTCCTTGATGAGAAGAACGGCAAGTTTAAGGTCATCAGCTTCTACGCTAAGAAAGCGCGTGGATTGATGAGCCGATTCGTGATTCAAAACCGCCTGAGCAAGCCAGAGCAGCTTAAAGAGTTTGATGTGGATGGCTACTTCTTTGCAGCTGACGAGAGCAAGGGTAACGAGCTGGTGTTTAAGCGCCGCGAGCAGTAGTCTGGCGCGCACATTCTGTACTCATGGAAAGCAGGTCGCCCCCATGGCGACCTGAACGAACCACCGACAGTTAACCGTAGCGGCGTGACTTATCACGCTTGCCTTTAGCGCAAATGCCCTTTCTGCCGTAGATGGCGCACCAGCACGCGGCCTTCGGGCATAAACTCGGTGCCAAAGCGCACCAGTCCCACCTGCTTCAACTCAGCTTCTAACGTATAGCGCAGATGTCCCGGTGTGCGCTGTTCCATTAAGGTCAGCTGGACCTCTTTAAGGCGGGGCTCATATTTCAGCAGCGTGTAGCGCAGGATCGCCATCAGCCGATGCGCGGTAGCGGGCAATCCCTGCAGGATCACACTCATGTCCGGCAGGCCATAATCAGGCAGATGCGCCAGCGATCCGGCGCGGCTGTTAAGAATACGCTGCATGTTATCCAGCACCGACAGGATCACCTGCTCCCGCTCATCCACCTGATTCAGATCTAACTCCCCCTCAAAGTTGAAGGAGAGCATTTCATACAGCGAAGGATTCATCGCTATTCCTTGTGCTTCAGCGCTAAATCGCCATTGCCTAGCACGATCACTCGCGCATCATCGGCGTCGAGATCGTTGCGATCCAGCACTAAACGCCAGCTGTTCTTTTGCAAATCAGGCGAGCGGAACAAGCCGACCACGGCAACGTATTTGGCCTCTTTATCCATCGGCACATCCAGTGACACGCTGCCGCCCGGCATCACAGTCACATCCCGCTGCGCCAGCAGGTCGCCTTTTAACGTGCTATCCGCCTGGGTTAACAGCGTCTGATAATCGGCTTTATCAAACGCCTGACGATCCTTCAGCTGATAGACCCGCAGTAGCGTGGCGAGTGGCACATCACCTTCATCGCTGTTAACGCCACTGCGCGTGGTGAAATCGAGATGCAGCGTAGTGATCTTCTTATAGAAGATGGAACGCGTCATTGAAGCCGTGCCTTCGGAAACGCTCTGCGTTAAACCACAACCGCTAAGCAGTGCCGCGCCAATCATCGTGACTGCCGCGAATTTAAAATTGATAACCGCCATCAATGGCCTCTCGTTGAACAGGATTAGGAGTCAGTCCCTGGTAGACATCCAGGTTTATCGTGATGTTGTCTGGCAGCGATGCCGGCTTACGTTTGGCGCTGAAGCCCAGAATCGCGCTGCGCCCCAACTGCACATGGTGACGCTGCAGCCGGGCATCGGGCAGTACACTGTGCGGTAACGTCAGCTGGAGTTTGGCGCTGCAGCGCCAGCCAAGGTAAACCCGCAGTAGCACCAGCAGGTCGCTGTGCAGTTGACCGCCGGGTTGCCAGCCGCGCGCCTCTTCGGCATCAGCGGTATAGAGCTTGAGCAGCAGCTGGCTGTTGGCATCGACGCCCACTTTGCCCAGCACCTGGCGCTGTGACAGTAAGGTGCGCCGCTGCGGATTAAAGCTGGCGGGTTGCGCCAGCGGCACCGATTGCGGCCAGTGGGCGATCACCCGCGCACGCGTATGCGGGGCCAGCAGCGTCACCAGCGACTGCACACCTTCAGCGGTGCGCGTTGGCAATCGCATGGTGCTGAGGAGCGCAAGAAAGCGCGACATGGGCGTGGCGATCTTGCGGGCCGATCCCGGAATGCCCAGGCCGATCAACCCCAGCAAACACTGTGAGGTGGCATCGCTGCCGCCCGCTTCATAGCTGGCGGGATAAGAGTATTTGCGCCAGATGCGATAAAACTGCGTCAGCATGCGGTGGTTGAAAATATCCAGAAAGCCTTCAATCGCCTGATGCCCTTCGCGCCGCTGGGCAATGTCATCGAGATAGCGCGTGGGTAGTGGCGAGTCCACGCCGTATAAGCCCAGGAAGGTGGTGCGCACCGAAGGCAACTGATCGGGGGTTTCTCCCCACTCGACACGTTTCATCTCACTGCTGGGAAAGCCCATACCCGGATGCGGTCGAAAACGCAGCGGATCGTCAGCGGGCGATGAGGTCGATCCCAGTGGCGCAGCACCGGCGTTGGCATTTTCCACCAACTGGCAGAAACGATAAAAATTGGTTTTGTGGATCACCGGCGCGACCCGCGCAATCACCCCGGAATGCGCTGACTGTGATTCTCTTTCCATCGCAGGCATCGTCCTCCTGGTTGCAATATCAAGGTCAACTGATTGAAAAGATGGATATCAGCGTAACGTGCAAAGAACTGATTCAGCATCTCGCCAAACAAGCAGATATCGCCCTCGCCGCTGAAGCCATCACTGTTGAGGGTCACTTCGATATCCACGCCGCGTAGCAAGAAGCCCTGTTCAAAGCGCTGAATCAGATGATGTTTCACTTCCACAATGGCTTCCAGACGGCGACGGTTCATCTCGCTGTCGGTCCAGTCATACAGCGCCAGCGTGCCGCGAAGCACTTCGGCATTGTCCATCATGCTGAGGAAGTTCGATCCCAGGTGACTCAGAATGCGCCAGTGAAAACGATCTTCTGCCGGTGGGTAGCATGGCAGCGTAGGCGCGCAGAGATTTTGCACCCGCAGCGGCACCTGGGTAGTTTGCAACGCGGTGTCGAGTAAGGTGCTGCGCAGCGCTTTGCGCGGTAACTGACCGTTGGTGCCGGTGATGCGCAGCGACAGGGTTTCGCCCGCCTGTTGCTTGTCGTCCTCAAACGCGTCGCCACCGAGAATGATCCAGGTATCGTGCAAACCGGATGGCCCGCGTCGCACGCGCGTGTGGAAATAACGCTCTGGCGCATTGTGCCGTAGCATCCCGCCACGATGGCGGAAGCTGGTGAAAGGCACATACTCCTGCTCGTTGGCACGTTTAGAGGATCGTACTGAATCCACCGAATAAATTTCGGTGTGCCCATCCTGCACGCGCAGTGGCCGCAGCAAGTACTCGTTTTCCAGCCCGGTGATGGTGAGCGGATCAGCATCCATCGTGAACAGATTCACCACGGGCACACAGTGCAGGCGGAAGCTGTCGCGGTTAAATGGCAGGTCATACTGCCAGTGCTCGCTCAATACAATATCGATTTCGAACCACGGCAATGAGGCGGGCAGCAGCACCTGTTCGAGGCCATTAAGCGCCACAAACATAAACTTCTCGCGAAAGGTGAAGTACTCCAACAGCAGTTGGTAGCCGCTAAATGCGGTGTCGCTTTTCGGCCACAGACAGTCTTCTGAGGCAAAACCCTTTGGCGAAAAATATCCGTTCAGTCGACGACGATCCGGTACTGGCTGTCCGGGGTAGCGCAGATAAATCGCGTGGGTCTGTCGGGTCAGCGCCAGGTGCAGTGCAGAAGACACGGGCGTATCGGCATTGAGATAGAGTGGCAAAGCGCTCAAATCCACTTCACGCCAGTCTGCTAAAGCACTGCAATCAAAGCGCAGACGGATCATCGAACGTCCATCTGCCTCGGTTTGTAGCGAGGCATCGCTCAGCGTCAGCGGATTGAGGGTCATGGGCTGCGTGGTGCGATAACGACAACGCGTCCCTTTGCTGCCCACCGGTTGCGACATCACTTCAAAGCCGCTGTCGAGGGTTTCACTGACTTTCATCGCCCGGTGCTGCGGCGCCAGTTCGACAATTGATAAAGATGGAATGGTACGCAGATAGTGCGGCCACAACAGGCTGACCAACCCTTCGGTGAGTTCTGGCAGGTCATCATCCAGCTTCTCTCTCAGCCGGCCCATTAAAAAGGCAAAACCTTCAAACAGACGTTCCACGTAAGGGTCGCGGTCACCCACTTTGTCCAGATTCAGCATCGCGGCACGATCGGGATGCGCTTGGGCAAACTCGTGTGCGGCCTCTTTCAGATAACGCATTTCCGCTTCGTAATAGCGCAGCGTTAAGTCATCCATGTAAACCTCATTGGTTCTTGTCGTATCAGGTGTTAAACAGCACCGCCGCTTGCACTGGGTCGATGGCGACCAGGCCCGCCAGCAGTGCGTCGATTTGTCTTGATAGCGCGGCTTTATCTCCTTCGCTGCGTTGCAGTTTCAGGCGCAGCAGCTTTAGCAAACGTGCTTTCACCTCAAACAACAACGTGGGTTCCCACTGATCCAGACGCAGCGACTGATCGCCCCGGTCCAGTTCGCTCAGCAGATGCTGTGCCATATCATTTTTGCCGCATGACTCCGCCACCCGCGCCATCAGCAAGCGCTGCAACCAGCGCTCCCGACGGGTGCTGACCTCCGGCGCGTCACTGATCCAGCGCAGCGCCGCATCCAGGCCATCGCTATCAGCGCGGGTCAGAGCCTCCTCTTCCAGCGCGGTGATGTCATAACCTGCGCCGCTGCTGACCACGCGCGTTTCCGGCTGCCAGCGCGGCTGATTACCCTGCACGTGCTGGGCAATCCACTGGCGCGTGGTGTCATCCGCGAAGGCGGTGCCATCGTTGAAGCGCTGGTTTTCCAGCTCGGGTAACCGTTCGAGGAACATGCCGAGGTCGCGTTTGGCGATTTCCGCCCACTGCGAATAGGGATGGCCAGATTTACTCAGCGCCTGATTGGCATACCAGTGCAGATCCAGCCAAAAGTGATTCACGCCTTCGATAAACATGCGTTCCACTTGCTCCAGCAACTCCATCCAACTCTGTTGCAGATGCAAGCGTTTCAGCTGGGCGCGGAGTTCGCTACGCGGCGGGATCAGGCGTGTATTGCCGCTGCTATCCTGTGCCGGAAGCTGATGTACCGTATCCCAGCGCACGCTGCGCATCATGCGCGAACTGGCTAGCCAGCCCTGAGGTTGGTCGCGCAGGTAACGGGTCAATTCTCGCGCCTGATCGAGCAGATCACGGCCCGACTGAATCCGGGTCACGGCAACCGGCGCACTCTGTACTGCCGCCGTCGATGACTCTGCGCCGGGTGTACCCTGTGGGCTTTGTTGGCTGGCACCGCCCGCCAGTTGCAGACGGGTTTCCAGCATTTTGACCAGCCCATCCAGATCGGGCTGATTGGTTGCCTCCCACGTGGCAAACTGGCTGTTGAGCAGACCGAGTGCGGCGATAGCTTGTTCTATTGCCTCGCGATTGGCCTCCGGAAACAGCGAAAGGCTGTCCTGGACTTTGCTCCCCGCCAACCACTCCAGCGCGACCTTACGGCTTTTGCCTCTGGCGGGCAACAGCTGCTCACCAAAGTTTGCCACCAGCCCGGACAGCAGCGTGATGCCTGCCGCCAGCCCGGCATCGCCCTGCTGATGCAATCTCGCCCAGCAGTAATAGGTGGCGACACGGACATCCTTGCACTGCTGCGTCAGCTGTTTTTCCGCCAGTTGCGCGATCAGTGCGGTATCCACGCCAGAGAGTTTATTAACTTCTTCGCGCATCAGCTGGAAATCATCTTCATACGAAGGGTCTTCACCAACGGGAGAGGATGCGCTAATGGGTTGCAGCCACGGCTGCCACGCTGCAAGCTGCTGTTGCGCCTGTTGATCGGCATCGCGCTGCCCGAAGCAGCGTTGAATCAGTTTTTGTAACATCATGATGGTGTTTAATCTGAAAAGGTGAATAGCGGTTCGAGGACCGTAGGGTTCGTGCAAACGATGAATACGATTATAAAGACGCCTTACTGTCAGGATTGGGCGCGCTGATAGAGTGACGCGTCGCCCGCATCACTCTGACCAGAAACACAATCAGCAACAGCAAGCCTGCCAGCATTACTAACTCGCCGGAAAACGACAGCATCCGCGCATTTTCAGGGTGTTGTGGATCATAGTAGAGGGTGACATGATTACCGCGTTGAACGCTGACGAGCCAACTGTTAGCACTCGTTTTGACGCGCCGGAGCTGACCATCTGCCGAGTGATATTCCACAATCGGGATGCGAGTGACGCGCTCGGAGCCAAAGTAACAGACGTCATTTTCGCAGGAGTAGTCACCGTCGCTTTTTGTCTTCCAACGTGTCCTTTCAATGTAATCGACAATCACACCTTCGGTTTTCTGCCAGTACATCATTTGGTGCCATGAGTGCCAAAGCCCCCTCACGCCAAAAAAGCCGAAAAACAGGATACCTATCAGTGCGCCAAAAAAGATCCCGCGCATAATACGTAGGTCTATACGCTGCTCGCGCTGCTTGCGTTTTAACCACTTACGGCGAACACGTTTTCGTGTGGATTTGTTCATGGAATATGAAAAGTCCTGTTGAGGTAGGTACTGTCTATTTCACGGAAGACATATTAAGAAAGAGAAATCAGCAAGCGTGCGAGAGGTGAAATTGAAACCTATCTATTAACAGGATAAGCAAGTGCCTAATTATTCATTACACAGCGTGCATTGTAATAGGGTAAGTACCAACTTCTGTTGCCAAGGGTAGGATCCTTTGAATTACGAAATACGGTCTGATTACTCAAAGCACCGCCTCCACCCTCATAACCTCTTATGACTTTTTTGGTTCCATTTTCAGGGCCTGTGGGGTTTTTCTTAGCTGAGTGGGAATAATAGTCTTTTGCGTACCAATCCTGCATCCAGTCCACTCCGTTCCCGGCCATATCATATAAACCCAATGGCGTAGGTGGATATTTCCCTACGGGATAATTGAACATTTCCCAGGTCATTTCTTCACGCTGTTCGGTTGAAGGAACATTCCTTCCCTCTTCATACTTCCCGTTATCCGTAGCATAAATTACATATTTACCACCATCACGGGCAGCATATTCCCATTGTGCTTCAGTGGGTAAGCCTACTTTTTTCCCAGAAACTTCACCTAACCAGTGACAATAATCCTGAGCCTGTTGCCAGTTTAAAGCAGCAGGCATATCGGGTGCCTGCAATTTCTCCCCGTCGTCTTCATTGCCTGGCGGCAAATCAGGCCGTGACAGGTTTTTCGCTTGTAAATAGACATCATAATCCTGCCAGGTTACTTTGTATTTACTGATGCTAAAATCATCGAGCGTAACTTTATGCAGCACTTTATCATCTTCGCCAAGTGAAATGGGCAATTTTTCATCAGTTAATGGGCCAAAATCCCCCATTTCAAACGTTCCACCTTTGACCTTAACCATATTAGCCAGCGAAGAAACAATTAGATTATGATACGCCTCTACTTTTTTATCATCTGTTCTATCACAGGCGCTCAACAATAATGTCAAAAGAATCATATAAAAATTACGCATTGTATTACCCCTAACATTCCGTTTAAATCCCTTTACTTATTAACTACGCAACGGGCATTATAATAAGGTAATACTTCTTTACTTCCACCTAATGCTGGATCCTCATACTGACGAAAAACAGTTTGATTTGAATATTCATCACCGCCACTTTGATATCCTCTAATCACCTTTTTAGTGCCAGAATCAGGGCCTTTAGGATTTTTTCTTGGCGAAACTTCATAGTAATTTTCCGAATACCAATCTTGTGTCCAATCCACTCCATTACCTGCCATATCATAGAGGCCCAATGGTGTTGATGGATACTTACCTACAGGATAATTTATTATTGTATCTGTCATTTCTCTTCTTTGTTTTGATGAGGCAAGGTTTTTACCTGGCTCATACTTTCCATTATTTGTTGCATAAATCACAAGTTTACCACCATCCCTCGCAGCATATTCCCATTGAGCTTCGGTGGGTAAATCAATTTTTTTATTTGTTGCTTTACCTAACCATTGACAATAATTTTTAGCCTGCTGCCAATTCAGTGAAGCAGGCATATTATCCGCTCTAACTTTATTTAAATCACTTTGATAAAGATAAACTACATCTGGAATAACTATGCCTTTTAACTTTGCATAAACTTTATAATCCTTCCAGGTCACCTTATACTTACCAATGCTAAAATCACTTAACGTGACATCATGCAAAAATTTATCATCATCGCCCAATGAGATAGGTCGCCTGTCATTTATTAAAGGACCAAAGTCACCCATTTTAAATGTACCCCCCTTAACCTCCACCATATTAGCCAGTGAGTGCCTGACTAAATCTTGCTGTACCTGAAAAGCATTATTATTTTTAGGATCACAAGCAGTTAAAATCAACGAAAAAAAAATCACTAAATACTTGCTCATTATTCATTCCAGTTATCAAAAACAGGTATGATCAATGACTAATTATTAATCACACAGCGTGCATTGTAAAAAGGTAAATTCCAGCTTCTGTTGCCACGAGTAGGGTAATTTGATTTGCGAAATACGGTCTGATTGCTCAAAGCACCGCCTCCACCCTCATAACCTCTTATGACCTTTTTGGTTCCCGTTTCAGGGTCGGTAGGATTTTTTTTAGCGGAGTGTGAATAATAGTCTTTTGCGTACCAATCCTGCATCCAGTCTACTCCGTTCCCGGCCATATCATATAAGCCCAATGGCGTAGGTGGATATTTCCCTACGGGATAATTGAACATTTGCGATGTCATTTCTTTACGTTGTGCTGTCGAAGGAACATTCTTTCCCTCTTCATACTTCCCGTTATCCGTAGCATAAATTACATATTTACCACCATCACGGGCAGCATATTCCCATTGTGCTTCCGTGGGTAAGGCTATTTTTTTTCCAGAAACTCCACCTAACCAGTGGCAATAATCCTGAGCCTGTTGCCAGTTTAAAGCAGCAGGCATATCGGGTGCCTGCAACTTCTCCCTGTCGTCTTCATTGCCTGGCGGCACATCGGGCCTTGACAGGTTTTTCGCGTGTAAATAGACATCATAATCCTGCCAGGTGACTTTGTATTTACTGATGCTAAAATCATCGAGCGTAACTTCATGCAGCACTTTATCATCGTCGCCAAGTGAAATGGGCAATTTTTCATCAGTTAATGGGCCAAAATCCCCCATTTTAAACGTTCCACCTTTGACCTTAACCATATTAGCCAGCGAGCGATCTACCAGATCCTGCTGTAAGTGAGCTGTTTTAACATCCTTGTTCCCGTCACAGGCATTTAGCAGCAACAGTGAAATGATGGCTAAATATTTAAGCATCTTTAGTTCCAGTTATTAAATACCAATCAAATAAATCACTGGTTATTCATTACACAGCGTGCATTGTAAAAGGGTAAGTACCAGCTTCTGTTGCCAAGAGCAGGATCAATTGATTTTCGAAATACGGTCGCATTAGAAAAAATACCGCCGCCACCCTCATACCCTCTTAGGACTTTTTTGGTTCCCGTTTCAGGGCCTGTGGGGTTTTTCTTAGCGGAGTGGGAATAATAGTCTTTTGCGTACCAATCCTGCATCCAGTCTACTCCGTTCCCGGCCATATCATATAAACCCAATGGCGTAGGTGGATATTTCCCTACGGGATAATTGAACATCATTCTCGTCATTTCTTCACGCTGTTCGGTTGAAGGAACATTCCTTCCCTCTTCGTACTTCCCGTTATCCGTAGCATAAATTACATATTTACCACCATCACGGGCAGCATATTCCCATTGTGCTTCAGTGGGTAAGCCTACTTTTTTTCCAGAAACTTCACCTAACCAGTGACAATAATCCTGAGCCTGTTGCCAGTTTAAAGCAGCAGGCATATCGGGTGCCTGCAATTTCTCCCCGTCGTCTTCATTGCCAGGCGGCAAATCAGGCCTGGACAGGTTTTTCGCGCGTAAATAGACATCATAATCCTGCCAGGTGACTTTGTATTTACTGATGCTAAAATCATCGAGCGTAACTTTATGCAGCACTTTATCATCTTCGCCGAGTGAAATGGGCAATTTTTCATCAATTAATGGGCCAAAATCCCCCATTTCAAACGTTCCACCTTTGACCTTAACCATATTAGCCTGCGAGCGCTCAATTAAGTCATGCTGCGCCTGCAAGGATTCCTTATCTTTTTTACCATCGCAGGAACTTAACAATAATGGTAAAAATATAATGGCGAAATATCGCGCCTTTTCATTTAATTTAAAATACATAATCCTATTCCCTAAACCATTCTCAACGCAAATCCCTTCCAATGTAAAAAAATGTTCTGCATTGCGCTCTATTTTATTTCCACTCCAAACAGCAAATATTTCCTTATTCAGGGTGGATTACAAAAAGATCTGCTGAGGTAATCGGAATCCTTTCAGCGCCAGCAGTGCTAACGGGCCGGAGCCGGCTTCAGTGCGAAGAATGTAGTTCAGCGGCAAGCCATCCTGTGCGGCGAAGGTCAACTGATAGCGACTGCTATCAAGTTGCTTCACCGTGGCGCGCTCCAGCAAGCGAATCAGCCCCCAACTTCCCTGATAATCGGCGTACTGGCGACTTCCGGCGTTGACACTCGACCAGTTCAGCAATACGCCAGGCTTAAAGACATTGCCCGGCCAGCTCACCGCGCTCCAGCTCTCCATCTGGTTAAAATACTTGATGTCTTGTCCATCAATGGTGATGTCGGTCTGCACCACATTGCGTGAAGGGCGTGCCATCAGCTCAAATCGCATTCCCGCATCACCGCTGGCAAACAGAATGTCGGAAAGCGCACTGAGTTGGTTGACCGCTTTCAGGAAGTCCGGGTTAATTTGCATGCCCTGGCTGTTGATGGCATCCGGCATCCACTGATTGCCTTCTTTGTGCAACACACCGCTCAACCTCGATTTGATAAAGGCATCGATACGCCCGGTGTCGCTGCGCAGGTATTTCGCCAACAGCGGCATAGAGGCATCGCTTTGGGTGGCATTAAATGGATAGCGCCCGGCAAAAGACTTCTCCCACTCGCTGACAATCGATTGCTGCCACTGGCTATTCAGACTTTCCGAAGTCGGTGACAGCACCTGCTGCCAGGCCTGCTCCAGCGGACGCACAAAGACATTGTCACCAAAGCCATTCCACTCCTGACCAAGGCTGGCTGACATCAGACTGCCGTAATCACGGGTGTCCGCCAAATCCCCCGATTTCCCCTGAAACACGCTTTGAGCAAGTGACTGCGCCATGGCCTGCGGATCGGCTGCGTTGGTGATCTGCTGCAGTTTCAGACGCACACGATTCACTCGCGTCATAAAGGTTTGCAGGCTGAGGTTATTGTTGCCCTGCCCGCCCGCATCGCCCTTGCTGAGCGCAAGCAGCGGGTCAAACGTCGCTGCCAGCGGTTCTGGCAACGTGGTGGGCGCTTTGCCTGCGGCGGCATCAGCGCTAAACAGGGTTTTAGCATCAGGAGCCAGCGCTTCACCCGCTCGAGCCTGATACTGTATCGTGCTCATCAATGCCACCAGTGGGGACTGGCGCGCATCGGTCATCAATGTCATCTGATCAATGGCATCCGCGAGGTTCTCCGCACTGTTCCAACGCAGGCTGTTGAGGAAATGCTGCCATGCATCCGCGTAATCGGTGAAGTAGCGCTGAGTGAGTCTCGCTTGTAGCGCCTGAGGCGACAAATCATCCGCTGCTGTTACGCTGTTATCACTCAGCACCCAATCGAAGGCTTCCCGACGCTGATCGACCCGTTTGGCAATAGCAGCCTTCACTTGTTGATCCCAGGCCTGACGCGTAAACACCCCCGGTACGACGTCATCGGTGGTGAACAGTGAAGCGGCATCAGTATCACCTACCATCTGGTTCAGGGTCATGTCGCTAAAGGCTGGAACGAGCTGATGCATCATCTGCTGATACAGCTTGTCTTCCAGACTACGTGCTGCGGTGGTGCGTAATAAGGTACGACGCGCGGCGCTAATTTGACTGGCATCTGGCGTGATACGCCACGCCGGATGTTGCGGCAGATTTTGTGCATAGAAGCCGTACAACGCCGGTGCGCTGCTGCGCCACAATCCTGCACCAACTTCTGCACGTTCAGGCCAACTGCTCAATAAGGTCTTGCTGAGAAATGCCGCATCACTCTTTTCTGGATGCGCCATCATCAGTAACGCTTTGAGATGGTTGTAATCACTGCGGCTAGCCACTTTTGGCATCGCAGCGAGTTGCTGCTCAAGATGAGATGCGGTGGCATCGCGCATCAACTCATTATTACTGCGCGCATACCATGGCCAGAGCGCGGCCAGTTGTTGGCGACTGCTATCAAGGCCAAAGCGTTGATACCAGGGTGCGCCCTGCGCGGCTTGATATTGCAAACGGGCAATCTGCTGCTGTAGTGCCAGTTGACGAATAATGTGGGTGTTAAGGGGTTGATTGCCCTCAACGGCAGCCTGCGCCAACTCCCTGCTATTTTGTAACTGTGCACGATTACTGGTGAATGATGTCACGCTGCCTAACGCCCAAGCGGCGGCCAAGCCCAAAATGCCCCACTGCACACTTTTCTCCCACGGCAAGCCTAGACGATGCGCACATTTATGTCGGGAATCTTCCAGCAAACTTTTCCAACCCGTGTCTGCCAGCCAGCTATGTGGTGCGGCTGCGGCGCCATTCGTGGCGGTGGGTAAACTAAACATCAATCCAGCCAGATGAAGTGACTGTGGTCCATTCATTAACGGCTGCAAACTTTGTTTAAAGCGCGTGCCTCCTCCGTTTGCCAGTTTTTGCGCCAACCGCAGAAGGAAGTCATGTTGTGGATTGAGCATCAATTGCTGCATACCCTGCCTGCTCAACATCGGCGTCAAAGACTCCAGGCCTTTCTCTAAATCTACAGGAGCACTGTGCTCCGCTAACAAACACCCAACTGATTGAGTCATTCGGTCATGTTGCTGCCAATCGCTGTGCTGCACTTCCCATAAATAAATCGGTATCCGCCAGCCGATGGAGTGATAGCGCTGATGGATTTTTCTGACGAGCCCATCGACTTGCGTTGCCTGGTGAAATTGTTGTCCATCACTGACCCAAATCATCGCGTCCAGCGGGCGGCGGCGAAGTTTCTTCAATGCACTCAATTGTTGATTTTCATCGGTAGTGTTCAGGGAGCCACTCCAAATGAGCACTGCACCATCTCCCTCAAGCCACTGATTAAATGATAAACCTGGCGCGACCTTGTCAACTGCAGCAGCATCACCTAAGAGATATAAGAATTGGACCTTCTGTCTCCAACTGCGGCCATAACGATAGCGGAGATGGTCACGCATCTCCTGGATCCAATCCGTCATGCTTGATGGCGTCGAATCGAGTACTGGCAGTTCCGCAGGGTCTTGTCGAAATTTCAAACCACCACGCCCCGCATTCATTGCCGCGTTGAACGCAGCAAGAATGGCACAACTCGCTCCCATGGCCATCAGCCACAAGTAAAACTGGCGTCTTGCTCCCCCCCAACCTAATGCGTCAGCAAAAAAATAGCTGAATGCAGCAGCGGCTATGCCTATGAACAATACGAAAAAAAACAATCCAATTGTTCGCCAAAAATTAAACGCTTTCATTTCAAGCCTGCTCCATGACTTTTGAGAAGGGAACTAACACATTGAGAATAATTCGCCCATTGGTTTCGCAGGCTACCAATTGAGATTCATGCTGCTTGTCTATTGCTGCCAATGCAAAAGCGAGGTTCAACCAAATACTGTTCCGCCTAATGGGCCCCAAAAATAAATTTAACTCTCTAATTGGCGGAATGAATTCATATTCATGAACTTTGTATTGCTGATTTACAGTTATCGTCAACTCAGCAAGTTGTTCGCTGGAAAGATTAGAACACCAGATATTTTTCGAATCTGACATGCACGATTGGTAATGAAGCATATCAGAAACATCTAAAGACAGATTTAATGGCTGGCTAATTTGGGGTCTCAATAAGCGAGCCTTATTATTCATCTTTTCCAGTTGCAGGTTATTTGAAAGCAGCAAGGCCGCGCCATACTCTGTTTCGACCCTGTCTCCATCCGGAAGATCATTCAAATGAACATCAATGACAATATAGGTTTTATTTGTTGCTCCCTTGAGCCAACATCCAATTTTTTCTTCATACTCTACAGGAATGAAATGGAAAGCCGATATTAAGTCTACCGAGAAGCCCATATCCTTCCAGCACGCAATAAAATCGGCCTGACTGGCTTGATCCGGCGCCCTAACAAAGCAAACATCAAAGTCTGTGAGTGCCACGATTTGCTGAAAACGCCCGCGTAAAGAGAATAGCAACTCCTGCATAATTTTTTGATTAGAAACAGTGTTGGATAGCGCTGAATTCAGCAAAGCTGCATTTTCTTTCCTGACCATGAAGTCTTCATTATCAATGAAGACATTCTTATCTACGGAGGGTGGGGTAATTAATTTAGCATCAATCACTATTAGGCTTTCATTACACCAGGCTTTCCAATGCTTTTCAACCTTGCCAGCTTGATCTAAGTAGTAATGATTGTAATCAATATCAGTACCATACTTGTAACATCGTAGTGACCAAGCAATCATCAGTAATATGACCACCCCAATAAAAGATGCTGTCAATAATCGGTATAATTTTGTTTCAGGATGGAAGTTATTGATGAAATAAAATGCTATAAAAAATGACACACCTACGAGCGTTATGGCGCGAATCCATCGCTGCCGGACAATTTTCTTCGGGTCCGCTGGCGGTATGACCTTTTGTATGGGCCAGGACATTCACCCACCTCCATTTTACATGTAAAATATATAGAAAATATTAGCATGGGTGTTGTGGAAATTGCTTTTGACAATCTTCAACAATTCTCGTCCAATCTATATTCTGCAGGAAATCGGCCATCGGCTGATAATTTTTATCGATTGATCTTTCCGTTCTGGCGATCATAACAGCTATATCTTCATGTAGATAAACAGAAGGATGTTGGGTCAAAATTGCGATACTTAGGGGCAAATATACTTCAGGCCGAGACCACACTGACGTATGAGAAAGGTCGTCCATTGCAGCCTCTAACCATAGTCTGGCGTTTTTTTCACTGACAAGTACTTCATTACGAGAGGTTTTGCGATAAGTGTTTAAGCAAATATTTAATACGCCTGCACGCTTTATCTTCTCCCATGTCGTTCCAGAGATAGATAGCGAGAAATCCAACTGCTCTTCTCCGCGATAATAGCCTTGCTGGCACATAACTTTTCCGTCTCCATCGAGGAAAAACCAGTCGTTTACTGCACCAAATAGTCTATTCCGCTGCCAATCATCTAAATGCTTTGAGGTCATCGCAATAACAGTAGGGTCGTAAAAACGCAGCATATACGTTCCCAAATCTAAGACAGGCTGTATCGAGGTCTCCGATATATGTCGTTTTAGATAATCTATCGATGCGGATGATATCAGCCACCCGCAAATGGTGCGCCCTCGACCCTGCGTCAGTTTTTCAGGCTTCAATTCATTCATCGCGGCCAACATACTCTCATTTAACAGCACATCATTGTCGGGCGTGATCGCCACTAACCATAGCTCCATCACCCCATCAAGATCTGGATGGGGGAAAAGAATTCTGTGGCAGTTCAATTCATCGACAATAGGCCACAAGTCGCTGTCTTCATGCAAAGTACGTAAAGTAGGATCGATAAGCAGCCAACATTTTTCATGTTTCCTAAGACTTCTCGCTTTAAGCCGAGCAAGGTTTTCACTCGTAATTAATTCGCCACTACAGGTCATGTCATTAAGCATAGTAAATTTCCTGACGCGTCTACCAGTTTAATAAAAGGTAATACTAATCAGCTCCAGATAATAAAACGCAGACACAAACAGCAGCGAGCTTATGACAAAAATGGCTGATAGTTTCAACAGGCGAATAAAATATGAAGTAGCCGGTGGACGTTCCTGCATGTTGCAGTCGAAGTTTTTAGCCATAAAAGGATAGGCGCTTAAAAACAAGCATAATGACAACACAAGAATCAATACCAGATCGCTATGAAAGTGTCCAATAGTGAGTCCTCTCACGCCATTGTTAAGAAGATTAAAAATGGAAACAAGAATGCCACAGAAGCCAATAACTGAAGGCCACATAAAATCGCTTACATAAAACATTTTCTTTATAAAGCGAAACTCAACCGTATCTCCTAAACCAATAAAGTTAAACCATTTCGATTTGCCTCCCTGGTTTTGATAAAAATGGGCAATCGCCGATCTCATTTCATCTAAAGGGGGCAGCCGTATTTTATCAGAGCAGGAGTAATACGTTTTTTCTAAAGTTGATTGTGTCATGGTGTTTTCCCTAACGGTTACATGGTGTATTTAATGATAAGGTCGCCGTCATTGTTCTTATCAATTTCGTAAATTTGTTTAGATGTAATCATCATGCCAGGCATAGTAAATGACGTTTCACACTTGCGATAAAATGGATTGTCATTTTCTTTCCCCACAGTTTAAATTGACTCAACATGTATTAATAAATCTTTCGTCTTCATACTATGTTGCATTAGCATCGTGGTTTTAAAGGCTAAATAGCTGCGCCTAATACCGCTACACTTTTGCCAGACCATGTTTCCCACCGGGGAAGGGGCTGGCAGTTTCCATAAAGTGCCGTACCTTTTTCAGCAACTGCCACATTGAATGGCACTGGTGATTGCGCGTTATTGTGTCATGAAGCGCCTGCCATAAGCGTTCAACGTGGTTCACCCATGGTGAGTAAACTGGCTGATAAATCACTCTGAACTTCGGATTCTCCTTTAGCCAACGCTGCGTTTTCCTGCTTTTATGGATGATGTAATTGTCCACGATGAGTGTTATCGTTTTTGCCCGTCGGTACGTGGCTTTCAGGTGTTTCAGCAGGCTAATAAACAACACCGAACTTTTAATGTTTCCGACAACGTAGCTCACTTTTCCCGTGCCGCTGTGTAACGCACCGACCAGACAGTATTTTTCATTCTGTCCCGGTGTGACGACGCGTTTTTGCTTCCCCCGAAGCTGCCAGTCCGCGCCGATTTTGGGATTGAGATGGATATCAACTTCATCCTCATAAAATACCGGATGTTCAGCACTGCATTTGTCCAGCGCTTTATGGATTGCCGCCATCTTTTCGTCTTTATGTGGGTCACGAATACGCAAGGTTGGCGCTGCTCTGCGCCACACAAGCCCGGCAGCATGCAACCTGCAGCCGGTTATGTCTTTAATTTTTATAGCTAACAATTCCGTACTCCAGCGTGAACGCTGATAACCAAAATCGCCGGGAGAGTGCTTTATCAGTTCGCGCAACAGCGTGCAGATATGCTCAAAGGGCCAGCGACGTGAACGCCCGGCAGGCAAGGATTTCAGTTCTTCAATACCCGACAGCGTAAACCAGTTAATCCAGCGCCCAATGGATGAACGGGGGCAGCAGAGGGTTTTGGCCACGTCGTTGACACGGTCACCACGATGCAGCATCAATATTGCGGTCAACCTGCGGGCGTGGTTCTTGTCATGCGTTTTATGTATCGCTTTCTGCATCAGGCGTCGTTCGTCGCGGGGGATTGGTGCTATGATCGGCATCGCTCAGTCCGGTTGGTGACAGGGTTGGTTTGGCGATTGATCAGATCGCACAATCCGGACTGAGTTCCCTCAAAGTGATCTACTATTCCGCGCAGCTATTTAGATGTTCGAAGGGATAAGGAATGAAGCAGCACACAAGTAGCAATGCGCTGCTTTTATCAATTAGCATTTTCTACTTTTAATTCAAATGGCTCAACTCATCACAACTCTTCTTATAACCTTTATCACAAGATGTCTTAAACATATCTATTGCCTTTTGTATGGATTTATTTACTCCCTGGCCATTTACATACATAACACCTAGCTGATACATAGCATCCAGTTGATAATCTTTGCCAAGATCATACATACCGCTATTAGTTAGTGTGGTTGAAAGAACTTGATAGTAATGAAATGATTTTTTAAAATCAATCTTAGGAAAAGATTCATTACTGTTATATGAATCGCGACCATGATAATAAAAATAAGCCATCTTGTGTACAGCTTGTAGATTGTGACGTTCTGCTGCTTTTTCTAAATATTCAGATGAACGAAGGGAGTCGGGTTCATGCTGATATTGATAATATTCAAAAAGAGCGTATGACGCGTTGGAATTGCCCTGTTTATCAGACTCAATTAGATATTTAAACGCCTTATCACGTTCAACTTTTACACTATTAGTTCCTCGAAGATAGATATATCCTATTTCATACTGTGCATCTGCATTACCTTCTTTAGCAGCCTTTTTCAGATAGTATATGTATTTTTTTTGATCGTATTTTTGAATTTTATCGTCACCACCATACATCAAAGCTAGTTTATAGGATGCATCGGCATTTCCATTATTGGAAAGACTCTCTAATTTAATTTTATTTGTCTCATGGAAATGTCTAAATTCTTCACCTGCACTTTTGAGATCATCATATTCAGCAAAATTATTTTCGAGCATAACCTTTATATTTAACACAGCCTTAAATTCACCTAACTGCGCTGCCTTATGAAGTAATTGTTTAGCTAATTTAACATTTCTTCCCTGAATTCCTTCCCGTGAATAATATAACAAACCTAATCCATTTAAAGACTGAGCATTACCTTTTTTAGACGATTCTTCCCATAGTGTCTTTGCCTTCTGAAAGTTCTGGGGAAGCCCCTCACCTGTATAATACATCTTTCCTAAATTATATTGAGCTTGTGCATCACCATGTTCAGCAGCTTGCTGACATGCTTGCACATCAACCTGGCAGCTATCATAAGCCTCATATATCTCCTTATCACTTTGAGCACAGGCCGGACTACTAATCAGAAATACCTCTAACAATAACAAACTGCAATAAAGACTTTTTTTCATCATATTTACCTGCCTGTCATATAGGGAAGGAAAATACTACCCACTAATTATTTTTAGGATGGTAGCAATATTAACTAATATTCAAAATTATTTTTCAATGCAAATCTCTTTGACATTATTGTAGAGCCGGAAAATTAATACTCAAAGTTAAATGTGTATATTATCTTTTAAAATGCTTATTGCACCATAAGAAGAATGGATCATTTGTATCTTTATCTCCTGTTTCTGACTTCACTTTTACTATGGCAGATGCATCATGAAATTTTTATATACCAAATGAACAATTTGACCAATCAATAAATGATTTATTGCATTCTGCTTCTCGCGCCTTCTGGAGTAATTGCTTTGGATCAATTGCTTTTCTTTTCTCACGTTAGCCCCTTCACGATAGTGATTTGGCAGGTAAAAAACCTCACAAAAAATTAATAATTCACACCTATCAAATCTGAAACTTTAAAATAACCCAACGAGAACGAATCCATAATTACTATTAAGACCCCACAACTAATGATATGGGTTGAACTCTGTATTGTACTTACTCCTCAATCCTAAACATCAAAGCATTTTTTAATAATAGTACCAAAATTCCATAAAACCCACCCATGTTGTAGTTGGCCTTGGTGGATTACTTTTATCTCCTGGCGAATACCATCCTCCATTACGCTTAAGCTCTTTTTCTTTCTTGGAGGTTATAGCTCCCAGGCTAATGTTTTTTGGTTTCTTCCACTCATATGCATGAAATATATTTTCAGCAAAAGCACAGGCTATTTTAGCATAACCAAGATAAATACTATAAAAAAGAAGCCCGATAACCGAACCTCCGACCAAAACTATAGTTAACGTAAGAACATAGAAACTATGCTTGTTGTAAATAATGCTTTCATACATAAAATCAGAAACAGAACCTTTTATCATAGATATTTGTATTCCATGAATTATTATTAGCATCAAAAGCACAAACCAAACTGTGTGTTTTATTTTTAATTTAGCTTGAATATACCGGCCATGATCAGCTCTAGGACAGACTGAAACCACTCGCTCCGCAGGTAAAGCAATCGCATAAACCTGATAATGGTCATCCTGCCATTCTGCCGCCAATTCGACCTCATCACCGACCTTAAGGTAAGTGAGTCCGACCCAACCTGCAAAAGGTTTACCGTTGATCATGCCCTTAATATAGTCCGCGTCACTGCTCATCGGCAGCTCTTCTTTTAGAGCCAATCCGGCCAGCGCAGGGCTGTCGAAAGCAATCGCCGCTGCACCCATTCCCGCTTTTTCACCGGAAGACATCTGGTGATAGGGGTGGCTGATATAGAAATCAGGCATGAAATCTGCCTTACAGCGTATGCGACTGAATTCCTCCAGTCGGCCAGTTATTTTTTCCAGCTGGCCGCGGGGTGGCAGTACTGGCGGCGGGGGAAGAGCTTCCAGCGCAGCCAGCGCTGACTCCAGTCGTGTCTGCGCCTCTATCAGGTCATTATGCGTTTTACCCGGCTCATTATTTCTAAGCTCATTTTCGATAAATAATTTATGGCATTCTGCTTCCCGCGCCTTCTGGAGTAATTGCTTTGGGTCGATTGGTTTTTCTTTTCTCATGACAGCCCCTTCACGATAGTGATTTGGCAGGTTAACTCTTTAAAGTAAAATTAATAAATCGCATCTTATACATTAAAAATATAGCAATCCAATGAAAATAAATTTATATCATTAAAAACAACCATTAATTGATAAAGAGATTGACTTTAATATTGTAGCCACCCCTATAGTTAAACTAAAATACCTAAAAGTAAATATCATCTTTCAGTAATAGTACCAATACTCCATATAACCTAACCCCTTCATTGTTGGGCGAGGTGGTTTGCTATTATCGTCAGGCGAATACCATTCCCCACTACGTTTAAGTTCTTTTTCTCTATTTAAGGTTAACGCCTCAAGATCTATTCCTTTCGGATTCTCCCACCCAAACGCTCTAAATACATTCTCAGCTAGCGCACAAGAGGTCTTAACATAGCCAAGATACATACTGTAAAATATCACCCCTATAATAGGAACTCCTACAGCCGTTTGAATTGCCGCGTACAAATAAAAACGGTCCTTATTATTAACTAAACTATCAAATACATTTTGTAAAAATGGACCATCGGCTAAAGAAATGTATATACCTTGAATGAGGACCAGCATAAAAGTCAAAAACCATATTGTATGTTTTAATTTCAATTTTGCCTGAATATAACTGCCATGATTAGCCCTTGGACAGACTGAGATCATTCGCTCGGCAGGAAGTGTTATTGCATAAACCTGATAGTGGTCATCCTGCCATTCTGCCGCCAGTTCGACTTCATCTCCTACCTTTAGATGGGTGAGTCCAACCCAGCCAGTAAAAGGCTTACCGTTGATCATGCCCTTAATATAATCCGCTTCACTCGTCATCGGCTGCTCCTCTTTTAGAGCCAGTCCGGCCAGCGCAGGGCTGTCGAAAGCAATCGCCGCTGCACCAATTCCCGTTTTTTCACCGGAAGACATCTGATGATTGGGGTGGTTGGTATAGAAATCCGGCTCAAAATCCGCCTTACAGCGGATGCGGCTGAATTCCTCCAGTCGGCCAGTTATTTTTTCCAGCTGGCCGCGGGGTGGCAGTACTGGCGGCGGGGGAAGCGCATCCAGGGCAGCCTTTGCTGCCTTTAGCCTCTCCTGAGCTTCAGTCAGGTCACTTAGCGTTGTCTCCGCGTCGTTATTCGCCAAGAGTTTTTCAATAAATGATTTATTGTATTCGGCCTCCCTCGCTTTCTGCAGTAGATCTTTTGGACTAATTGCTTTTTCTTTTCTCACATAATCTCCTTCAGAGTGGTCTGTAAACTGGTAAGTTGCTCGTCATAATTATCAAACCCAGGCTTTTGTCCAAACACACAATGGGTACACCAGACTTGTAAATCATCATCGGAAAATGAGGTGATTATCACTTGCAATAGAATTAAACCAACCTGAACTTGCCACGATGCCAGAATACCTAATAACCGTAGCGCCCCTGTTCGAGCAACGAAGCCAGCCCCAATTTTCTCTCCACTTTGCAATGCAAGTTGTGCTGCTCTGCCGCCACCACTTTCCCCCAGAGAAGCTAAAGTTCCTGCTGAAGATAAAAATTGTCCTAAATACTTCACTAAACCAACCACATCAACAACTGCTTTAATCGTATAAAAACAAACCATACCAAATCGGTTCTGATCAAATGACTTCTTACCATTCATCACATCAAGATATACAGTCGCCACAGATGCAGTCGCACCCAGGAGTGCCCCTGAAAGCTTTATGCTTTCAATGGTCTTTACTGCCGATGCCTCACCCTTTTCAAAAGCTGGTAGTATTAGGTCGCTGATAAGCGATAAAGCGCTTAACCCACTAGCAGCAAGCGCTGCCTGGCTTTTAATATCACTTTCTTTAACTTGACTCGTCAAATAAGCCAAATCCAAACCATTAAGGAATAACATTAATAGGCCAAGGCGGGAGGTTTTTATTGTTGTTGGCCCTCCATCGCTTTTAGAAAATTCATTCCAGGCATCATTTAACTTTGCGTACTCTTTTAACCGCTTATTATTCTCAGGCAGAAACCTCTTATCACTTTGTAGATCATGCAATATCTGGCTTCTGAGCTTTGGCATCTCCCTGAACTGGATATCCAGATGTGAGATAAAGTGTTGATAGGGTACGCCAGCTCTCAGTGAGAAGATGGTTTTATAGATAGTATGTACCAGACCATCTAATTTATTTCCTAAACGCCCAAAGTTAAAGACGCGCTCTCCGACAGTTGCTAAGAATAAGTCTGACTTACCAAATGCACGATTAAGCCAGTCGGCGTTTTCTGGCAGTGCTTTAGCAGACTCTTTGATCGCTTTAGAAACAAAGCCGGTGTATTTTTTCAAATCCCCGGCTTTTGCAACTACTGCCAATAAAACCGGCGTAGATGTCGGATCGGTATCGTTGTTATGGCTTTTCGCCGATGACAGCAGAACTTCAAGCTCACTCTTAACCTCAGGGTTATTCCCCGCCACCGTATTCCAGACCAGGTTGCTATCATTGGCGGTACTTTGCTCCTGCACCCAACGGTCCAGCAGAGCTACCCCCTGAGCGGTATTGCTTATACCGCTGATTGCTACGCTAACAATACTGGCGTAGCGGTAATTATCCATAAATTCGGTGGTCTTATAATCCTGCAGCGTGGCGATAAACAATTTTGCCTCAAGCCATTTCACTACATTCGCCACACGCGCTTCATATTCCGCTTTGACCTGCGCGCTAAAGGTGGTGTAACAATCCACAAACTTCTGTCGCTTCTGCGTATTCAATCTGGCTTCATATTTTTTCCAGCTGTTCTTGCGCCATTCTGCATCAATACCAGGGTAGGTTGCTTTCCACGCCTCAACTTTCTGTTTCAGCGCGGCAAACTGCCCTTTACGCACAGTCACATCTTTCATGTTGAAACGCATCATCTCTGATTGATACATGTCAGTCGGCACTTTCTCTAGCTGCCACTGCTCGACTTCATCGCATTCACTCAGCAATTGGTTTTGCATCTCAGGACGTTCGGCAAAATTACTACGAATGCCGGCACGCTGTTTAATCATCTGCTCTGAATCAATGCCACCTCGCGACAGCGCTGAACGTCTGTTACTCAAATCTGCACTGGCGGCATCGCTGAGTAATCCCTGTACGGTGGTGAGATCGGTGTGGGTTTTCAGCTCAAACGCTTTCTCTTCGAAAAACTGCGTCTGACGCCCTGCCACATCCATACTCCAGCAGTTTAGTTCGTGTACGATGCCTACTGCATCCCATAGTGGAAGCAGCAGCGGCGGGCACGCTTTGCCGTCTTTATTGAGGCTACGGCTTTGCATTTTTTCCGCAGTCACGGCACTTTTACTGCGACGAGTCAGTGCCCAAGGGTAAAGTGTTGAGACGCGCTCCAGTAAATGTTGATTAAAGCCGTAGTTATCGGCTCCGGCTCTGCTTTCCGCTTCTGACGGCGTACTAATGGTATTGCTCAGCACAAACGAGCGAAAGTTCACTGAGGGTAGAATGTTCTCAACCCCAACATCCTGATATTCAATCACACTCTGCAACGACTGAGCATTCGCTTGGGTAGCTCCAGCCTGCTGCGCTTGATTCATCCATTGTGCTGGCTGGATTTTTTGCATGCGTGCATCGCGGGCGCCACTCTCCTGCTTGTAGCGATTAAGTGTGGTTTCACTCCAGGCATGCTGACTGAAGGCCAGCCACACATCGCCGCATTTTTCCGGCTCCGCAATACAAAAAAACTCGACCATGGCGGCATCATGTTGCTTCGAATGGCAAGAGGGCGTGCTCTGCGCGACGGGTGCATCAGCATGTGTTTGCAACCAAAGCGAACCGTCATCAGCGATGCTATAACACTGCCAGTAATTGCTGCCCTGCGGCCCTTGCGCATAGAACAGATAGAGGAAGCCGCGTCGCATTGCCCTGAGTGCATACTGGTCGCCATGATCCAGCGGCACGCCGGTTACAGGTGCGCTTTGTGCCCATGCAGGCAACGTCGTGGGAATGGTTTTAGGAACGACGGCATAACGCACCGGCAAAATGGCCAGTCCGGTGGAATTACATTCGTTATTACAAGCCATGGTAGAGTCCTTTACGCTTCACGTTTATTTATTGAAGATTTGTGCTTGCGCCACGACGCGATGATCACTGCAACGGCACATGACCTTATCTTGATCCTGCACCAATCGAGTGGATCCATTCATTATGCCGTCACAAGTCCCCGATATCGGGAATGTGCCTTTGCAACTCAGGCAGCTTGCCATGTCTCCATGCTGTGCAACCTGTTTGCCCTGTTCGAAATAATTGGATGTCGCCGTGATAATGCTGCCATTGGTGGTGCGATCACCCATGCAGGCCAGTTTCTTTGTCATATTTTCTCCAGGCTTGTCTTATTCACTCAGAGTGACGAAAGATTCTTGCCCACGGGCAGCAGAAATCACGCCAGGAGCACAACCTTGCGGCAATTGCGCTGCTGCATTGAGGCTTGCTGAGCCCTGGCGTTGAATGGTGGGGGTTTTCATTACGACGTTACTGGGCGCACCCATCTCTATCTGACCATCTTTAATGCGGATGAAAGCACCGCCGCAGGTGAGTAGTAGTTCGGTTTTCGCCGTCACCACCACTTTGTCATCCTGGCTGGCAATCGTAAGCTGCTTCTGTGCAAGGAGGTCGAGTGCATCACTTTGTGCCTGAACTTCAACTTTTCCTTTTGCCGCAAACATTTTGATGCCTAACCGATGGGCAAACAGACTCAATGTATCCCCTACCGCCAACGTAAACTTTTTAGCGATGCTGATATCACCGTCGGCGCCAGAGGTGGCAATTAAATTTTCACCCGCTGAAAGCTGTAGGCTGCTGGGTGTCACCTGCGCAATCCCCTCCGGGGCTGACATGAGAAGCGTCCGTTGCTTGAGCTCTTTCAGTGATTCATTCATCAGTGCCGTTTGCTTTTCCAGATCGGCCAGCTCGGCTTTCGCGGCATCGGCTGCATGGCGTAGCCCTTGCGTAACCTGCCTGGCGTTTTCCAGTTCGCTTAATGCCGCCTGCATATCCAACGCCTGCCCCTGCGCCAGCTCCTGACCATCCGCACTAATAAACAGACCTTTCCCTGCACGAATCGCACCCCAGCTGTCACTGCGCAGTTCAAAGCCTTCGCCACGCTGGGTGCGTTCACCATCGACCAAATGGCCAAGGTTTAGCTGGCTTTTACCGCCGTATTCGGTGGAGAGTTTGATGTGCTCTTTGCCGCGCTCATCTTCCATGCGCAGCTTGTTGTTGGCCGGGGTGCGAATCACGTTGCGCTTGTGGTTGGCGGCACTGACGTGATCTTCATTGCGCGAGTCGTGCAGCGCATAAGCGATATAAGGACGATCGGGATTGCCCGCTTCGAAGGCGATCGCCACTTCGGTGCCCGCGATCAGCGGCATATGCCAACCGTAGGTATCGCCGCTGTACGGTTTCGCCAGACGCACCCACAGACTTTCGTAACCGGTTTTCCACTGCGTCAGGTCGAAGTCAAACTTCACCTTGTAGCGACCGCTCTCATCCAGATGCGCGTAGGTGTCATTTTCCGTCACGCTGGTAACGCGTGCCTGCAAGGTCCCGGCGATGGTGGGGCGTTTGAGCAGTGGCGGGCGGTAGCCCACAGTTTCGCTGTAAGGAATACCTTGCCAGCTGAGCGTAAATGACGCGTCACGGCCGCCCTGAGCGCTGATGGCGGTGATCACCACGCCCGCAGTAAACAGCGGTGGCACATCACCGATGATTTCCAGCATCTGCCCTGGTTGCAGTGTAGCCGCGTTGCTGGCACCGCTCAGTTGATGCTGGGCGTTGAGCAAACGTTCGTGGCGCAAACGGGCATAGAAGGCACCGGTTTCTGTTTCGGCGTCCTGCTGCGCGCCTTGCGTCAGGTAGTTATCGCTATAGCGATAGACTTCGCCATAAGCAGTGCTGTCGGCACCGGCATCACCGTCGGTGAGCAAGCCGTTTTGCGCATCGCGATAGTTGTAATCTTTGACTTTGACCGCCTGGCTCACCACCTGGTGGCTGCTGCTGAGCTTCCACACCGATTCGGTGGCGCCGTCGTTCATGCCCGAGAGAGCGCGCAGCGGCAGTGACACATCAAACTGATAGAACTGCTGGTCGTCAGCGAAAATCACGATCTCTTGCTGCATGCGGCTGTCGGCTGCAAAGCGATACCAGATGCCCACTTCAGACAGCAGACGCTCGATAAACGCCAGATCCGATTCTTGCCACTGCATCACCTGTTCGCGACGCGGATAAGTGCCACGCAGGCGGAACTCAAATTGCCAGCCTTCAAACTGGTGATTATCACGCAGGATCTGTTCAACGATCTCCGGTACTGACTGGTTCTGGAAAATCGCCGGACGGCTGGCATTGCCCAGCAGCGCCAGTCGTGGCTCCAGCGTGACCTGATAGCGGGTTTCATCCAGCGAAGAAGAGAGACGTTGGAATTGGGTGATCACGCCATGCACGGTACGCGGTGATTCCATGCCCGGCAGAGAAAAACCCGCGAGCTGCATACCCGGCGCATTGAAGCTGAAGCTGGCGTTTTTTAGCAGCATCTGTTGCGGCGTGATGCCGCTGTCGAGGCTGCTAAAAATGATCTGATAACCATAAAGACCACTCAGCGCTTCATCCCCTGTAAAGGATTCCACATCCAGCGCCGCTGCACCGCCCTCCACCTTAAGGTCATAACGGTTCATCGAGCCACTTAAGGTCTGGCCGATTTTTGTCGCGATATCTGCCAGCGCCATTATGCGTTCTCCCCATGCTGTGCCGTCAGGCTCAGGGTGATGCCGGTTTCATCATCGAAGCCCAGCGTCAGGTGCGTCGGTTTCTCCTGCTGCGCCAGTTGCTGCAGCAGCGTTTGCGACAGCACCGGCAAAATCTGCTGGTTCAGCAAGCTGTCGATGTTGCGTGCACCGCTGTCCGGCAGCAGACAAGCGCTGACCAGCGTGTCATACAGGCTCTCCTCGATGTGGCACTGCAGGCCGTAGTGACGTTGCAGCCGTTTGGCGACCTGCCCCAGTTTGATCCTGACGATTTCGCGCAGCGCCGCTGCATTGAGTGGGCGATAGATCACCGTCTGGAATCGCGCCAGCAGCGCAGGCTGGAAGTGACCGCGCAGGATTGGATGCAGCAGTTCATTGACTGTGCTGGCCGGAGCTTCCGGCTGCTGCTCCAGCAGTGCCATCAGTTCATCGCTGCCGAGGTTGGAAGTCATTAATATCACGGTATTGCGGAAGTCGATTTCACGCCCTTCGCCATCGCGCATCACGCCACGATCGAACACCTGATAGAACAGGTTGAGGACATCGCGGTGCGCTTTTTCCACTTCATCCAGCAGCACCACGCTATAAGGGCGTTTGCGTACCGCTTCAGTGAGAATGCCGCCCTGACCGTATCCTACGTAACCCGGCGGCGAGCCTTTCAGCTGCGATACGGTATGCGCTTCCTGATACTCCGAGAGGTTGATGGTGATCAGCGCACGTTCGCCGCCAAACAGCGTGTCGGCCAGCGCCAGCGCCGATTCGGTTTTACCCACGCCGCTCGGTCCCACCAGCAGGAATACCCCCAGCGGGCCGTTTTCTGCCGTCAGGCCGGTTTTCGCGGCACGCAGACGCTGAGCAATCGCGTGCAATCCGACATCCTGGCCAATCACCCGTTTGCCCAACTGCTGTTCCAGTTCGAGCAGGTTGGTCTGTTCATCTTTCAGCAAACTGCCCAGCGGCACGCCGGTCCAGTCGGCAATCACTTCTGCCACGCTGCGCGCATCCACATCCAGCGACAGCAGTGGCGCGTTGCCCTGCAGCGTGCTGAGTTGCTGCTGTAGATCGCTTAAAGTCGCGCCCTGCTCCGGCTGCTGGCGAGCTGTAAGGATCTGCTCTGCCAGCGTTTTTTCCTGCTGGAAGCGCAGTTCAAGCGCGGAGCATTGGGTTTGCAGCGCGCTGCGTTGTTCCGCCAGCGTGGTCAGGCGCGTGGCATCACCTTGGGGATTGAGTGCCAGATCGTCCTCAATCGCCTGTTGTTCCATCGCCAGTGCCGCGAGCTGCGCCTGCAACTGCATCAGCGCTTCTGGCTGCGTGTCGAGGCTCATGCGCACACGCGCACTGGCGGTATCCAGCAGATCCACCGCCTTATCCGGCAGTTGGCGGGCGGTGAGGTAACGACGCGAAAGCGTCACCGCTGCCTGAATCGCCGCATCCTGAATGTGTACGCCATGATGTTGTGCGTAGCGAGATTTCAGGCCGCGCAGCATCAGAGTGGCGTTGGCGTCATCTGGTTCATCCACTTTGACCATTTGAAAGCGACGCTCCAAAGCGGCATCGCGTTCGAAATACTGTTTGTACTCTGACCAGGTGGTAGCGGCGATGGTGCGCAGTTCGCCACGCGCCAACGCGGGTTTCAGCAGGTTAGCGGCATCCGCGCCACCCGCCTGGTTGCCCGCACCGATAAGGGTGTGGGCTTCATCAATAAACAGCAGCACCGGTTCAGGGGATTGCTGGACGGCATCGATCACGCTTTTCAGGCGCTGCTCAAACTCCCCTTTCACTCCCGCACCTGCCTGCAAAATACCCAGGTCAAGGGTGCGCAGTGAAACCGGCTTCAGGCTTTCCGGCACGTTGCCCTCGGCAATGCGCAGCGCCAGTCCTTCTACCAACGCGGTTTTACCCACACCCGGCTCGCCGACCATAATCGGATTGTTTTTGCGGCGGCGAGAGAGGATATCGATCATCTGGCGGATTTCATTATCGCGGCCAAGTACCGGATCGATGTTGCCTGCACGCGCCTGCGCGGTGAGGTCGTGGGTAAACTTGTTCAGTACCTGCTGCAGCGCGTCAGACAAGGTCTGTTTGCCGTTCAATGCGGGTGGCGCGTTGTCATCCGCCAGCACCGTTGCACTCTCCGCCAGCGCCTGCTGTTCGGGACGCTCTTCTGACTGAGCGTCCAGCAGCGGACGCAGTCGTTGCAGTTGGGTAGCGCTCAAACTCAGTAGCGGCCAGGCCTGTTGCGCGTGCAGCCAGGCCGGTTGGGTGATCAACGCCTGCAACAGATGTGCAGAGCGAATCGATGTCGCATTCTCTTCCAGCGAGGCCACCAGCCAGGCGGATTGCAGCAGGCCACTGAGCGCGGAAGAGAGCTGAGGACGCTGGGTGACGCTGTGCGGCAAGGTCTCAAGATGGCTGAGCAGCGATTGCCACAGCCCATCCAGATCCCACTCATAGCGGCGGGCTACGGTGACGATATCGCCTTCACCGCTTTCCAGCAGTTTCAACAGCCAGTGCTCCACGGTAATTTCCCGGTGTGCGCGGGTTTGGCAGAGCGCGGCGGCGGCGTCCAGCGCCCGAGCGCAAAAGGGGTTTAGTCGGCGAAGTAAAGCAGGTGAAGAGATGTCCATAATAGTCCCGTCCTATGGCAAAAAATCGGGGCATTCATCGTGTTGCGCCATGGCTACCGCACGACCGAGGATCGTTCGTTGGGTAGAACAGCAAGTTGTGCGATGAATCCAGTCACTGACGCATCGATGTCAATGAGGTACGTAACAGCAGAACAGGCGCCCCACACGGGGCGCACTGAGATTACTCACGCAGCGGCATTACGCCTGTGCGCGCTCATTCCAGGAATCGGAGTGAATGATGTTGCCGTCTTTGTAGGTCCAGATAACTTTTTCATAGCGCAGCTCAACCACTTCCAGGTGGTTGTGCTTCTCTTTGGCGGGATCTTTGATGTCATGCATCAGCGGAGCCACTTTCACCACCTTCACGTTTTCCAGCTTGGTGTTGAAATACTCTTTTTCCTGACCGGCATCGTCGATTTTGTACCATTTGAATTCAGCTGATTTCAGGGTCTGGCCTGAAGTCACCGCCTTATAGAGATACGGGGTTGAAGAATCGACTTCTTTAGTAAACACTAACGGCGCGTGCACGCGGGTTCCGGTCAGCTTGCCAGTGTTGTTGTCCGTTGGGATGTACAGCGCATGGTCCAGTGCCACGACTTCGATGCTGCCTTCACGGTTCTGTACAGTAACGGAACCTTTGATATCAGCACCGCCGTCGTCCTTCAGCCAAAGGTATGCTGGAATAGCCATGATTAACTCCTGTTGTTTATGGGTTTTTGTCACCTGATGGCGACGAGAGTGATAAGTCTGATTGCCGTGCAGCTGGCTGGCAGGCCGCTGCGTTCGGTACCAGACTGATCTCAACCCTGCGGTTAGCAGCCCGCCCCGCAGAGGTTGTATTGGTGGCGACCGGCCGCGTTGCACCATATCCCTGAATCGCAAAACAGGTTTCAGGGATATCGCTGGTGGCGATCATCCAGTCGCGCACGGCGGCCGCACGAGCCAGCGAAAGTTGCTGGTTCGCGTGCGTATCGCCGGTACTGTCGGTATGCCCGGTGACTAACACCATCCAACCGGGCTTGGCTTTGATATCTATCAGGGCATCCACCAGCACTTTGGTCGATCCCGTTTTCAATGCGGATTTCCCCACCTCGAACAGCGACATGCTGTCCAGACGGACCAGACGTGGCACCCCTTTTTCAGGCGGTTTCGCCGGAGGAACGTAGCCGCGAATCTCTGCCATAACCGGCGGATAGAGCTGCTCTCCCGGATAGAGCCCCAGCGCTAAATGCACGGGCGCGCCGTTGCGCTGATACTTCTCCAGCAGTCGCGCATCGCTCTGTAACTGGTTTAATGCCGGGACTTTTAGCGCCGTGTTGGTCATCGCAATCGCACGATAGCGTGCGACATCACTGGCGATAGCGCGCAGCAGACGATGGTTGTTCCACGATGAGCACGCCAGCGCGATCACGCTAAATAGCGTCACCAGCGCCAGGGCATACACGGCGGCACGTTGGGGGGGAGAGTAGCCACGACGTACCGGCAACTGAGCCAGAAGAAAGTCGGGGAAGCGGCCATGGCTGGAAACTGTATCGGTTGCCAGCGACCGCAGCGTGGTGCGTTGCTGCAACCACTGCTGCCACAGGTTACGCGGAACTGATGCCACCTCGGGCTGCCAGCTCATCGCCATCGCGTGCAGATGCAGTGGCGCACTGGCTTGCTCAGTGCCACTGAACTGCGGCAGAACCTGCTCACGCAGCCAGGCAATCTGGCTGCTTAGCATCACGCCCTGCGCCAGTCGCGAGGCTTTTTCACTGTCATCCGCATTCGCTACCCAGCGACTCAGCGGCGTGCCCTGTTGCTGTTCATCCCACACGCGCACGCCGGCCTGTGCGGCCTCCACGCTAAACCACGGCGAAGGCGCGCCCTGTAGCAGACAAGCCAACATTGCGGGTAGCACATGGCCGCTGTGTTGTGCACAGCGCTGTACCTGAAAACGAAATTCGCGCAGCTGTGCCGCCAGTACCGGCTGGTCATGGTGCTGCTCGGGTTGCAGCACCAGCAGCGCACTCAGTTGTGTGCTCCAGCCGGGACGTATCGCCAGCAGCATCTCGCTGTAATGTGCCAGTTGATCCGGCTGAGGAATGAGGATGTAGCATCCCTGCGCGGTTTCACGCACCGCTTCGCCAGCAAACAGCGCCTCTGCACATTCGCCCACGGTCAACACTACCGGCAGACGATAGTCCACGTCCGGCAGGGCGGCGACCAGTTGTTCACCTAAAGGCGCATGGCGTAAGGCCTGTGCGGCGCGACCTGTGCGCCACCAGGCAACGGCAGCGACCAGCACGGCAGCTACCGCACCTGCCCAGGCCGCACTGCGGCTCACAGGCAGGAAAACCACGCAGATGATCAACGCAGCGAGGCAGCTCATCAGCCATAGCGTGCGTTTCAAGAGGATACTCAACGGCTGCTCCTTAGCCCTGTGATTCCTGTAACCAGTCACTCAGTGACTGTTGAAGCTGGTAATGCAGGCCAAACCACACCACGGCAACGATGACTACCGCGCTCGCTGCCCAGAACCACAGCGAACGGCCGCGCCACAGTCCGGTTGAACGGCGGCCGACATGGGCGAGAATTGGCGTCTCTTCTGCAACATCAAACGGCGGCACCCGCGCAGCCAGTTCGGCGATCAACGCCTGGCGCTTCTGCTGCGGCTGATTCCGATAGCGCCCCTGGAAGCCGAGCATCAACACACGATGGAAGCAGCTCAGTACCAGTGGGTTTGGCGCGGGCTGCGCCAGCACCTGCTGCATACGCTGATAGAGCAACTCGCCACCTTGCAGCGTATTGAAGAAACGCGCCTGCAGTGGTGTACGCATCCAAAAGGCATAGCCGTTGTCATCTAGCGGGCGATTGAGCACTGTCTCATCCAGCAGCACACACTGCGCATAAGCAATGTGGTCGCTGTCTTCGCTGACAATCCCCTGCCCGGCCAAACGCTGGCGTGTCTGTTCAACCAGTTCAACGCCGCGCTGATAGAGCGCTTCGCCCTCTTCCGCCACATCGCCGTTGCGCAGGGCAACCACCAGCAGCCAAGTGTCGCGCAGCAGTTCATCAATGGAGAGTTGTTGTTTCATGAGCGCAGCACCGCATAGAGTTCTAATTTAATGCCCGGCAACACACCTGGAACGTAAATGGCACAGGTGCCTGCCGTGAGCATCGCGACCGCCGAGGGATGCGCCAGATCCAGCGCAAAGTATTGGTTCTCCAGCCGCAGTGGGATCGCTGCTGGCACGTGGCTCAGCGGAATGAGCGGCACGCCGTTCAGTGCGCCATTGATGATGTTGTTCACTTCATCTGGCGTACCGATTTTGCACAGCGGCGGGAACTGACTCTGCAGCTGATGCGCAGGCAAGTCGGAACGCACGGAGAGGTAGAAATCAGCCTCTTCACGCAGGCGGCTATCGGTCAACTGGGCGCGCCACTGGTTCTCACGCACCAACTCCAGCTCCACGGCCACCACGCGCGATGGCAGGCTCGCCTCCAGCAGCGTGCTGATCAGGGTAAACAGTGGGGGAAAGACGTCGGCTGGCCTGGCGTGGTCATAACGCGGGATGGCATCCATGTCGTGCTCCAGCGAGAAGGTCAACATGCTGCCCGCCAGCTTGACCAATTCGCGATAAACCAGTTCAGGATGAATCATCGGTGAGGTTTCAAAATCCAACAACACCGGTTCGTAAGTGTTAAGCGCATTCAACAGCCAGAACAGCGAAACATCCGCGACGGCAAAATCAGCCATGCGCTGATTATTCTCGCGGCGCATGCCCATCAAACGCATACGTTTGGCACGTAACTGCGCGACACGCAGGCTCAGTTGATCCTGCAATAACTCACTGCTACCAAACGCCAGCAGTGGCGGGATAAACGCGTTGTCGATCTGCCATCCGTTCTGCCCATCGCGCTGTAAGCGCACCAGCGGACAAGTGAAGTATTCGTCATTATTGTCGATGTCAAAACGCAGCGAGAGTGCGTACCGCTCAACGGCGATCGACTCTTGCTCGGTGCCGAACACATCCTGCACTGACACCCACTCCTGCTGATAACGCAGTGGGCGCTCGGAAGCTTGCGTACCGGTCTGGCAGTTGCCGCCGTTGGCGTGTTCCAGTGGCAGCGCCAGCAGCACCGTCACCTGATGACAGTCCGCGGGAATCGCCCGCTGCAGATCCACCGCCGCAGGCAGCGCGTCGGCACGGTCGCTGTCAATCAGGGTGCCATCCTGCAAACGCACCGCCAGATGTTGTGCATTCAGGCGATTGACGCGCAGCGCCTCCCCATCGAAGCGCGCGTTCAGCACGCCCCACGGGTGTGTCAGACTCAACTGTGCAATGCACTGGTTGGTGAGCGCTTCCCAGCGCGCCTGTTGCTGGAACTGATGCGGCGCAAGGAATGCGCCTTCAATCCACAGCGGGCGTGAAACCTTCATTGTTGCTCCCTGACTTACGCTTTCGCCTTCGGCATTTGAGAAACCAGCGACAGGTTGACATCCAATCCTTCAACCTGGAAATGCGGAACTGCATAGAGTTTGACGCGGAAGAAACCGGGGTTATCTTCGATATCTTCCACCGTCACACGGGCTTCACGCAGCGGATGCGAGGCTTGCAGATCGTCCGAGGGATCGGTCATCTCCGTGACCAGCGTGTTGATCCAGTTATTCAGCTCCAGCTCCAGCATGCGACGATCTTTGGTGGTGCCGATGTTTTCCCGTTGCAGCAGCTTGAGGTAGTGCGCGATGCGCGACAGCAGGAAAATGTAAGGCAGACGCGCATTGATGCGGCTGTTAGCCGTGGCTTCGTCGGTGTCATACAGCGCCGGTTTTTGTGCCGAGTTCGCTGAGAAGAAGCAGGCGTAATCACGATTTTTGTAATACGACAGCGGGATAAAGCCGAGGTTAGCGAACTCAAATTCGCGCGTTTCCGGAATCATCACTTCAGAAGGAATTTTTACCTGATTACCGGTGCCGAGATCGTAAAGATGAATCGGCAAATCCGTTACCGCACCACCCGCCTGTGGGCCGCGAATCTGTACGCACCAGCCGTTGTTCACAAAGCTTTTCACCATGTTAGCGGCGAACGCAAAAGAGGCGTTGCTCCACAGGTAGCTGTCGTGATCCGGGCCTTTGACCTCTTCGACGTAGTTGAAACTGCGCACGGGCACGGTATCGGGACCATAAGGCAGGCGCCCTAATACGCGCGGCAGCGTCAGACCGATGTAGCGCGCATCATCGCTGTCGCGGAATGACTTCCACTTGATGTATTCCGCGCGGTCAAAGTAGTTGGCGATATCTTTGATGCCCGCCACTTCTTCCATGGTTTCTTTGCCGAAGAAGGCTGGTCCCACGGAAGCCACAAACGGCATATGCGCCGACGCCGCCACTTTGGAGATGTTACGCAACAGCGCAATATCCTGTGGGCTACGATCAAACTCGTAGTTGGCGATGGTAGAACCAATCGGTTCGCCGCCCGGCGTGTCGTACTCTTGGGTATAGGTGTGGTGATAGAAACCGCTTTGCACGATTTCTGGCGCGTCTTCAAAATCCAGACGCAAGTCGTCTTTCGAGACATCCAGCACTTCAATCTTCACGTTCTGACGGAAGTCAGTACGGTCCACCAGGAATTTCAAACCGCGCCACGCAGACTCCACTTTCTGGAATTCTGGATGATGCATCACCGCATCCAACTGGCGGCTAATCTGATTATCCAGTTCGCTGATGTGATTATCGAGCAGCGTCTTATCCAGACGCTCGACTTTCTGCGATGATTGCTTGAGCAGATTGAGGAACACGCTGACGGCGGCGGTCACGCGCTCATCGGCAGAGGTATCTGCCAGTGCATCGTTATCCTGGAATGCATCAATGCCGTTTAATTGGCTGACCGGGTTGAGGTTGATCTTCTCGAAAAGCGACTGATAGACGCCACCCTCCAGCGTTGCATGGCCTGGGCTGGCGGTCGCCTGAGTTTCTCGTTGTGACATAGTTAGCTCCTTGCTGATAACGGACGTTTACGCTTGCGGTGCCAATGCGGCCAGCTCTGCGCGCAGCTCATCACTGAGTGCTTCGTCTTTGAGAATATTTTCCAGTTCGCGGCGGAACGTGGCGTTATCCAACAGGTTGGACTTCAAATCGCGTAGCAGATTGCGCATCGAGAGCAGTGCACGCAGTTGAGGAATTTGGCGGGCGACCTGCTCGGGTTCAAAATCAGCCATCTCTTTAAAATCCAGCTTCACTGCCGCTTCACTGCCATCCGCTGCCAGCGTATCGGCAACGGTGAGATTCACCTTTGGGTTGTACTCCGCCAGTACCTGGTTGAAGTTGTTTTTGTTAATCGAGATTTTTTCACGTTCTGAAACGGCGCGATCGTCCTGACCGTTGCTGTAATCCCCCACCACCATCAGCTTTAATGGCAATTCCACTTTTTTCTGCGCACCACCGGTGTGCAAATCGAGTTTGATATTGACGCGTGCTGCGGGTACTTCGTCCTGAAAGCTATTAGCCATGTGAATACCTGTTTTTTGTCTTTTGACCGAGCGCGTCCCTGACGGAATAAAGTCGCCATGTCATCGAAGAAAGAAAAAGTATCCGGCTCTACCGTGAGAGTGAGCAGGTAATGCTATTACCTGGCGGTGATAGCCGAAATTGTTGAGGGCTGAACTTTAACCAGATTGAAGAGTGCTGTCTGTGGTCGGAGGAGGACGACCTGTTACAAAATGTGAAAAAAAATAAGTGACAGGTTCTATTAATTAATTTGTCGTAGCGCCAACGATAATAAGAGATCCATAAGAAACGAAGCGACAAAATCACAGGAAATCAATTTTACATTTAGTAACACTCTCAGCATTTATGGAAAATATCCTTTAAAATGAGATCATTGCAATATTAGCTGATATATAATCACCACCAGAAAGCAATCTCACTTCAGTAAATATATTAAGATTTATCTGTATTCCATTGCAGAAAATGGCTTTAAAACACCTGGTTAATGGCCATGGCGTTAAGCTTTAATAAGCAAAATTTCACTTATCTCCTGCTTGGTTAGTGATTTCTTTAGTGACTAAAGTGCGTTTTTTCATGCGTTAGGACGTTTAGTAACATGAATTCATAACGATAGTTAAATTTAATTAATGTGATCATGCTAAGCCAATTTCCAGTCTGATAATGTAAATAAACATGTAACTACGCTATCTCCCGCTGTCGTCACGTGGAAAAAAGACAAAAAAAAACCTGCCGTAATATCCGGCAGGCTTTTTTTCAACGAACGGACGTGGATTAAGCTTTTAGCAAGAACTTACGCAGCTCTGCGAAATCCGCTTTCAAGTTGTGTGACAACAATGGCAGCTCAGCGCGCTCTGCCAGTTCTGGCGGCAGTGGCAGTTCCTGGCCCAGAATCTCATCCACGCTCTCTTTGAATTTGGCCGGATGCGCGGTGCCGAGGAACAGACCGAATTCGCCTTCCTGCAGGTTGTCGCGCAGCATGCGGTAAGCAATCGCCGCGTGCGGTTCTGAGATGTAGCCAATCTCCGCCAGCTCGCGCATGGTGGATTTGGTGGTCTCATCGGATACCGCGCCAGACACCAGATCGGTCAGACGCCAGGTTTTGCGGCGGAACAACTCTTCCACGCGCGGCCAGTTGTTTGGCTGGCTGACATCCATCGCATTCGACAAGGTTGCCACGGTCGCATTCGGCTGCCATTCACCGTTACCCAGGAAGCGCGGCACGGTATCGTTGGCGTTGGTGGCCGCGATAAAGCGCTTGATCGGCAAACCGAGTGATTTCGCCAGCAGGCCAGCCGTCAGGTCACCAAAGTTACCGCTTGGCACCGAAACCACCAGCTGATTACGTTGCTCTTGCGGCAACTGCGCCACGGCTTCAAAGTAGTAGCAGATCTGCGCTAACAGACGGCTGATGTTGATGGAGTTCGCCGAGTTCAGGCCAATCGCCTTCTTCAGCTCTTCATCATCAAACGCCTGTTTCACCAGCGCCTGGCAGGCATCGAAATCGCCTTCCACCGCGATGGTTTCAATGTTGCCACCCAGCGTACAGAACAGTTTCTCCTGCAGCGGGCTGATTTTGCCCTGCGGATACAGGATCACCACGCGCACGTTTTCCATGCCGTAGAACGCATGGGCCACCGCTGCGCCGGTATCACCGGAGGTCGCGGTCAGAATCGTGATCTGCTCATCGGCACCGGACACATAAGAGAGCATCTGCGCCATGAAACGGCCGCCGAAATCTTTGAATGCCAGCGTTGGGCCATGGAACAGTTCAAGGCAAGCCACATCGTCACTGACTTTCGCCACCGGTGCCGGGAAGGCAAAGGCGTTTTTCACGCGCTCAGCCAACTGGTGTGCGGCAATCTCATCGCCAATGTATGCAGAGAGAATTTTGCTGCTGCGGCTGACGAAATCCATCTCCAGCATCGCATCGATGTCGGTCAGTTCGAATTCCGGCAGTTCGAGCGGGAAGAACAGGCCTTGCTGCGAGCCGAGGCCCTGCTTAACGGCCTGAGCAAAGCTCACCTGCTCGTTGTGATCCTTAAGGTTGTAGAGTTTCATGCGTTATCCCAAGTTACGTGCGCCAGCCGTATCAAGACGGCAGATATGGACGAAGCCTTCATCATTTTGCAGATAGTGCTGGCTCAGCCAGTCTGCCATCCGCTGTGCCGTTGCCATCTCGTTGCAAACAGCGAAAAGTGTCGGGCCTGAGCCCGAAATACCGCAAGCCAGCGCGCCAATATCGGCTGCGGCTTGACGCGCCTCGGCAAAGCCTGGCAGCAGTTTGGTGCGGTAAGGTTCGGCAATCACATCCTGCATCAGTTTAGCCGCCAGCAGCGGCTGGCGGGTATGGCAGGCGTGAATAAAGCCCGCTAACAGGCGACCATGCTTGATGGCATCGTCTTTGCGATATTGCGCAGGCAGAATCGCACGCGCTTCCGCAGTTGAGACCTTGATGCCCGGATAGGCCATCACCCACAGCCAATCGTCAAAGCACGGCACCTCCTGACTGATGATGCCGTTCTCTTCAATCATCAACTGCACGCCGCCGAGGAAGCAAGGTGCGACGTTGTCGTAATGCACGCTACCCGAAATACGCCCTTCCAGCTCGCCCATCAGCGCCAGCAGTTCGGTATCATTCAGCGGCTTGCCGCAGAATTCGTTCATCGCCATCAAACCGGCCACCACGGAACAAGCGCTGGAACCCAGACCTGAACCGATCGGCATGTTCTTTTCCAGCGTCATCGCTACCGGCACTTCTTTGCCAATCGCCTGGCAGAAGCGCTCCCAGCACTGATACACGATGTTCTCATGCGGATTGGTCGGCAGCTTGCTGACAAAACGCCCGGTGTTGACCAGGCTAAAGCTCTCAGCCGCTTCTACTGATACGCAGTCACCCAACAGGGTGCCATCCACCGGCGAAACCGCCGCGCCCAGCACATCAAAGCCGACGCTGACGTTACCTATCGAGGCCGGTGCATAAATTTTTACCATCATCAAACTCCCAACTTCCACGACAGTGTACGCAGCAGATCGGCAAATACGCCGGCCGCTGTGACATCATTCCCCGCGCCATATCCACGCAGAACCAGCGGGATTGGCTGATAATAGCGGCTGTAAAACGCCAGCGCGTTCTCGCCGTTCTTCACTTTGTACAGTGGATCGTTACCGTCCACCGCATCGATTTTCACTTTGCAGACGCCACCTTCTTCAATCGCGCCGACGAAGCGTAACACTTTACCTTCATCACGCGCTTTGGCAACGCGGGCGGCAAAAGCATCATCCAGTTCCGGCAGGCGAGCCATAAATTGCTCAACGTCGGCGATGTCAGTCAGTTCGGCGGGCAGCAGCGGTTCGATCTCAATATCGCTCAGCTCTAACTGATGACCGGCTTCACGGGCCAGAATCAGCAGTTTACGCGCCACATCGGTGCCGGAAAGGTCGTCACGCGGATCCGGCTCAGTAAAGCCCATCTCACGCGCCATCTTGGTGGCTTCTGACAGCGAAACCCCCTCGTCCAGCTTACCGAAGATAAAGGAGAGCGAACCGGAGAGGATACCGGAGAATTTGATCAGCTCGTCTCCAGCGCTCATCAGATTTTGCAGGTTTTCGATCACCGGCAGACCGGCACCAACGTTGGTGTCATACAGGAACTTGCGGCGAGACTTGGCGGCGGCTGCACGCATCTGCTGATAGTAATTCCAGGATGCAGTGTTGGCCTTTTTGTTTGGCGTCACCACGTGGAAACCTTCTGCCAGGAAGTCAGCATATTGATCGGCCACGGCCTGGCTTGAAGTACAGTCCACAATCACCGGGTTAAGCAGGTGATACTCCTTCACCAGACGAATCAGGCGACCGAGATTAAACGGCTCTTTAGCCTCGCTCAGTGCAGATTTCCAGTTGCTGAGATCGATGCCGTGGACGTTAGTCAGCAAGGCACGTGAATTGGCGATACCGCACACGCGCAAATCAATGTGCTTCTCTTTCAGCCACGCCTGCTGACGGTGCAGCTGCTCCAGCAATGCGGCACCGACACCGCCCACGCCCACCACAAACACTTCGATCACCTGATCGGTGGCAAACAGCATCTGATGCACCACGCGCACGCCGGTAGTGACTTCATCGTTACTCACCACCACCGAAATGGAACGCTCGGAAGAGCCCTGTGCAATCGCCACGATATTGATGTTGGCACGGGCCAGCGCCGAGAAGAATTTCGCGGAGATACCGCGCAGGGTGCGCATACCATCACCGACCACCGAGATCACCGCCAACTGCTCCAGCACATCGAGCGGATCCAGCAGGCCATCTTTCAGTTCGAGGTAGAACTCCTCTTCCAGCACGCGACGCGCACGCGCCTGCTCGCTCTGCGGCACACAGAAGCTGATGCTGTATTCAGAAGAGGATTGGGTGATCAGTACGACAGAGATACCGGTGCGAGACATCGCGGCAAATACGCGCGCCGCCATGCCGACCATGCCTTTCATACCGGGACCCGAGACGTTAAACATCGCCATGTTGTTAAGGTTGGTGATGCCTTTCACCGGATTCTCATCCAGCTCGCCTTCACCACCGATTAAGGTGCCGGGCGCTTGCGGATTGGCGGTATTTTTAATCAGGCAAGGGATCTGGAACTGAGCAATCGGGGCGATGGTACGTGGATGCAGCACTTTCGCGCCGAAGTAGGAAAGCTCCATCGCTTCCTGATAGGACATCGACTTCAGCAGGCGAGCATCTGGCACCTGACGCGGGTCGCAGGTGTAAACGCCGTCTACGTCAGTCCAGATTTCGCAGCAGTCGGCGCGTAAGCACGCTGCCAGCACCGCCGCCGAGTAGTCGGAGCCATTACGGCCCAGCACCACCAGTTCGCCCTTCTCGTTACCGGCAGTGAAACCGGCCATCAGAATCATGTGATCGGCAGGGATTTGGCTTGCGGCGATACGGCGGGTGGATTCGGCGATATCAACAGTGGATTCGAGGTAGTGACCCACCGCCAGCAGTTTCTCAACCGGATCGATCACCGTCACTTTGTGGCCACGTGCCTGCAGCAGCGCTTCCATAATGGCGATAGATAGCTTTTCACCGCGGCAGATGATGGCAGCATTCACGGCATCCGGGCATTGACCGAGCAGGCTGATACCGTGGAGCACCTGTTTCAGCTGCGCGAATTCCAACTCGATACGGGTTT
This sequence comes from Pantoea sp. CFCC18177, assembly GCF_059412425.1. Lineage (NCBI taxonomy): Bacteria > Pseudomonadati > Pseudomonadota > Gammaproteobacteria > Enterobacterales > Erwiniaceae > Pantoea > Pantoea sp. CFCC18177. The sequence continues at coordinate 8,014 of NZ_JBNBPL010000006.1, read as the reverse complement.
TCAGTCCATCGAAGTCAAAACCCGGCTGGGCTTCTGTCAGGCCTTGCAGCAGTTCGGCAAAAATACGTTCGGCATCGCTGATATTCGGCAGCGCGTCCTGGCCACTGATGGTTTTCTCAATCATCGCCACCAGATGATTGGTGATTTTCGCTGGCGCAGAGAGCACGGTGGCAACCTGTCCCTGTTGCGCGTTGCTTTCCAGAATATCTGCCACGCGAAGAAAACGTTCCGCATTGGCTACTGAGGTTCCGCCGAATTTCAGCACTCGCATGATTGAAGCTCTCCTGAATTTTTGCCGAAAAAAAAGCCCGCACTGTTTAGGTGCGGGCTTTTTTCTTTGTTTTTCCTGTATGCGTCAGCCCGCACCGTTACCTGTGGTAATGGTGGTGGTAATAATAATTGTGGTGTTCAGGCTGTGATTACGCATTGAGATTTTTTCTGTCTGTCTTTGTCTTGTCCGTCTGCCTTCCAGAAGTAAAGCAAAGCGCACGTTAAGTCAACGAATTTGTCTTAGCCGCGATTTTACGGCTGCTGCGCAGAGTTCGGTTTCTGCGCGCAAATCATATTGGGATCGTTCAACAGATCGCCTGGTTTCCCGATCTGTCACTAAGAACCCGCATATTCACCGATTATTTATCTATAAGTTTTTTTTCTACATCATGCAGCAACCGATGCAGCATGGCGCTATCACGCTGTTCCAGTAAGCCGATACGTTGATCGATCCAGTCCGCCATTTTCGCATCGTCACTCACCTCCAGCTTCACCAGCAGTTGATGGAAGCGTTCACGTAAAGCCTGCAACTGATGTTCATTTGCCGCTTCATTGCGTTCAACCGCAACCTGATTGAGCGCAGATAACTGATAGCAGTACACCATCACCGCCTGGCCGAGATTGAGCGAGGGATAATCATTGGCCATCGGAATACCGGTCAGCAGATCGACCTGCTCCAGCTCTTCATTGGTTAACCCGCTGTCTTCACGACCAAACACCAGCGCGATGCGACTCAGCCATTGGCGCTTCTCCTGCAGGATGGTTTCTACCTGGGTTGGCGTCGCGTAGTAGCGGAACTTCGCGCGGCTGCGTGCAGTGGTGGCGACAGAGAAATCCACGTCTGCCAGCGCTTCACTCAAGGTGCCGTAGGTTTTAACGTTATCAAGGATCTCACCGGCACCGTGCGCCACACGGCGCGCGGCGGGATCTTGCCAGGCATCGCTGGCCACAATGCGCAATTCGCTAAAGCCCATGGTTTTCATGGCGCGGGCTGCCGCGCCGATATTCTCTGGACGGGCGGGTGAGACAAGGATCAGGGGGAAATGCATGATTTTTCCATCGAACTGTTAACAACTCGCCCTATGTTGGCATGCAGTGGCAAAAATACCAACCACACGGGTGAGAGAAAATAAGATGTTAAGGATGTTAAAAGAGGATAAAAGCCATGGGGAGAAGAATACGTGGCATATAAGCGAAATTTCTACGTTTAATTAATATAAAATCATTGTTTTTCATATTATTGAAATATTATTTCCTGCAGGTTTTAGTTTTAATGTTATGCAGCCAAAATGTAGCAAAAATGCTGCTTTTTGTGAGCTAAGCTTGCATTCCTGGAGAAGTTTTTCATAAAAGTGTTAACGTGCTACACTTGCATTTGATATAAGTCAACGAAGCGTTGTTTTTATGCTTATCGGTTGTTGTTGGTGCTGTTAGGTTGCTGTTAATACGGTTAGGATAAGCGCCAGTCCGATACCCACGGGGCACGCAAATATTCATCCTGACTGGCTGAGCTAACACTGAAGTTGACGTTGATGGATGGTGTATTCCGAAGATTATTTCGTACACCGGTTGCGAAAGATATTCTGTTCAGGTGAACAGTGTGCGCAACCCGGTACGCCCTGTTTTCGATTTGTTGGCAAATTTTAGGTAGCGAAACATGCAGACCCCGCACATTCTTATCGTTGAAGACGAACTGGTCACGCGTAACACCCTCAAAAGTATTTTTGAAGCGGAAGGTTACGTGGTCTATGAAGCCACCGATGGTGCTGAGATGCACCAGGTTCTGACGGAAAATGACGTCAATCTGGTGATTATGGACATCAACCTCCCAGGTAAAAACGGTTTGCTGCTGGCGCGCGAGCTGCGTGAACAAGCAAACGTTGCGCTGATGTTCCTGACAGGCCGTGATAACGAAGTGGATAAAATCCTCGGCCTGGAAATTGGCGCCGATGATTACATCACTAAGCCGTTCAACCCGCGCGAACTGACGATTCGTGCGCGCAACTTGCTGTCGCGTACCATGAATCTGGCGATGCCGAGCGAAGAGCGCCGCACGGTGGAAAGTTATCGCTTTAACGGCTGGGAGCTGGATATCAATAGCCGCTCACTGGTCAGCCCGAATGGCGAACAATACAAACTGCCTCGCAGTGAATTCCGCGCCATGCTGCACTTCTGCGAAAACCCGGGCAAAATTCAAACCCGTGGTGACCTGCTGAAGAAGATGACCGGCCGCGAGCTGAAGCCGCATGACCGCACGGTGGATGTCACCATCCGCCGCATCCGTAAGCATTTTGAATCTACGCCGGACACGCCAGAAATCATCGCCACTATTCACGGTGAAGGTTACCGCTTCTGCGGCGAATTGCAGGATTAAGTTTGCTGCGGTAAAAGAAAAACGCCCAACAGGGCGTTTTTTTATACCTTATTTCCACGGCATAATCGGCACGGCGCTCAATGCATTCTTCGGCGAGCCCTCAACCACCTTATCGGAATAGCTTAGATAGATCAGCGCATGGCGTTTCTGGTCAAAGAAGCGCACCACCTGTAGTTTCTTAAACACCAAAGAAGTGCGTTTTTGGAATACCACTTCACCCTGCGCCTTGCCTTGTGCGATTTTATCGCTAAGCTCTACGGGCCCAACCTGCTGACATGAGATGGCCGCGTCGGAAGTGTCTTCTGCCAGACCCAATCCGCCCTTGATCCCACCGGTTTTTGCCCGGCTGATATAACAGGTTACATTTTTTACATCGGGGTCATCGAAGGCTTCCACCACGATCTTATGATCGGGGCCAAACATCTTGAATACCGTGTCAACTGAGCCGATCTCTTCGGCCTGGACGCCCGCGCTGAACACACAAGTTGCAAGCGTGATTATAAGAAAGCGAGTTATTGTCATTGAGTTACCATTGGCAATCGAATAGATGAGACTGTAATGTACTGTCAATCGAACCCGGAACCAAACCTAAACGGGTTGTAACCCGCATTGATTTAGCACAGCCGATTGACAAACCGCCCCCACGCCTTTGTGCATTTCGTGCTATTATTCGACGACTTCATAGTTGCGCCACCAGAGAGTTATGAGGATGTTTTATGGACCAAGCCGGTATCATTCGCGATTTGCTTGTCTGGCTGGAGAGCCATCTGGATCAACCCCTTTCACTCGATAATGTTGCGTTGAAAGCGGGCTACTCCAAGTGGCACCTACAGCGTATGTTTAAGGAAGTGACAAGCCACGCCATCGGTGCTTACATCCGCGCGCGTCGTCTGTCGAAAGCCGCTGTGGCCCTGCGCCTGACCAGTCGCCCGATCCTCGACATCGCTCTGCAATATCGCTTCGATTCGCAGCAAACCTTTACCCGTGCGTTTAAAAAACAGTTCAATCAAACGCCTGCCTGGTATCGTCGTTCATCGGAGTGGAACTCCTTCGGCATTCGCCCGCCGATTCGTCTTGATGATCACCACATGCCTGAAGCGAGTTTTGTCACGCTGCCGGAAACCGTGTTGGTCGGACAAACGCAAAGTTATACCTGTACGCTGGAACAAATTTCCAGCTACCGTGACGAGATGCGCATTCACTTTTGGAAGCAGTTCTTGCTGGAAACCGACACTGTACCGCCGGTGTTGTACGGCCTGCATCAGGTACGCGCCAGCCATGAAAAAGATGATGAGCAGGAAATTCTCTACACCACGGCGGTGCCTGCCGATCAACAGGCGTTGAGTATGCAGTCGAATCAGAGCGTAATTCTGGAAGCCGGTGATTACGTGCAGTTTACCTATAACGGTCCACGTAGCGCACTGCAGGAGTTCATCCTGCTGCTGTACGGCACCTGTATGCCAACACTCGGACTGGTGCGCCGTCAGGGCCAGGATATCGAACGCTTCTTCACACACGGTGGCAAGAAACGCAGCGAGCCGCCAACGGAGATCCGTTGCGAATATCTGATTCCTATTCGCCCACAAGCGAGTCGCTGATATGAAAATGCCGTCATGATGACGGCATTTTTTTTGACTCGATAACTTGCGGTCGCCATAAATGACGACCCTACAATGTCCGGTGCGATTTTCGCAGAGTGCGCATTTATGCGCACCGGAATCGAATGACAATTAACGCTGTAACTCATCCAGCGCAGGCGCATCCAGGTGCGACACATCGCCTGCTGTTTCTACCACCCATCCTGCTGCCAGCCACGCGCTTTGTTGGTGATCCACGCGTGAGATAGAGCAGTTGCGCAAGCGCAGACGACGTTCAGCATGCGCCGGTAATCCCAGCAGCGTGCTGACCAATACACCCAATGCCATACCGTGGCTGACAATTAACGGGCGGCTGCCTGCGGGCAGTTCCAGCAACGCGTTCAGCGCTTCATGCATGCGCGTAGCCATCTCCAGCATCGATTCACCACCCGGAATACGACCGCCTTCCGTGCCATCGACCAGCGTTTTACGCCAGCTCTCCTCTTCCGGCGTCAGACCGTCGAGTGGGCGCTGTTCCAGGCAACCCATATTCAGTTCGCGCAAGCGAGCATCAACTGACACCGTGACGCCACACGCATCGGCGATAATCTCTGCCGTGCGGCGCGTACGCCCTAAATCGCTGGCAATCACGTGAGTAATGCCCAGCGATTTCACGCGTTCGCCCACTTGTTGGGCCTGTTGCTCACCTTTTTCCGTCAGCGGACTGTCGGACTGCCCTTGAATGCGTCGGGCCGCATTCCATACCGTTTCGCCGTGACGAACAAGATAGACCTGTAGCATGCTTAATTTCCGTTATACTGCGACAAATTTGCCTTGAGGGTTCAAACAATTATGTACCACGTTGTCGCAGCCACCATCAACCCGGCAAAAATTCGCGCGATTGCTCAGGCGTTCAACGACGTCTTTGGCGAAGGATCCTGCCACATTGAAGGGGTCGAGGTCGAGAGTGGCGTTGCCGCTCAGCCGCTGAGTGATGTCGAAACGCGAACTGGCGCACGTACCCGCTTGGCGAACGCGCGTCAACTGCGCCCGCAGTCTGACTATTGGGTAGCGATTGAAGCCGGTATCGAAGGCGATTGCGCCTTTGCCTGGATGGTGATTGAAAACGCCCAGCAGCGCGGAGAATCACGCTCTGCCAGCTTCACCTTGCCGCCGATTGTGTTAGCGGGTTTAGCCGATGGGCACGAATTAGGGGATGAAATGGCGCGTCTGACCGGGGTGGACAATATCAAGCAGAAAGGCGGCGCGATTGGCGCCTTCACGCACGGTTTGTTAAGTCGTTCCAGCGTCTACCATCAGGCGTTGATTCTGGCACTCTGTCCGTTCACTCATCCGCTATACACTCAATAAGTTAACGACGTCCTAAACGCGCTTCCAACCAGCGTTTCAGCTCGGGAGGCGCCTCTTTCAGGCTGTTGGAGCCACGCGTGATGGTGGCGATCCCCACGCCAAGCTCATGTTTCAACTCACGCTGACTCATTTCACCGTTCATCAACTCTTCAATAATACGCAGGCGGGTGCCGTAGGCTTCGCGTTCGTCGGGTGTCATCATCAAGTGCAGTAAAGGCAAGGAGACGCCGTCAGCAAAGGCGTTTTGCATCAAATCAATAAAACGCAGCCAGTTATCTTCAACAGGCTGAGCCGAATCCGGCTGGGATGAAAGGGGTTGGCTCATGAAGGGCTTCCGTACTCATTGACGAGTACGGAAGCATAGCACAGCTAGTAACGGCGATTCCACTCACCATCGGCGAGAATCTTATCCGGCTTGCCCATGAAGTAACGGTAGTAGGCATCATACGCCAGCACGTTTTTCACATAGCCGCGCGTTTCCGAGAATGGGATGGTTTCGATAAAGGCCACCGCATCCAGTTTGCCGCCGCTGTTGTTCAACCAGCTACGCACGCGTCCCGGTCCGGCATTGTACGCGGCCGAAGAGAAGATACGGTTCTGGTCGAACTGCTGATAGACATACTCCAGATACTGCGTGCCAATCTGGATATTGGTTTGTGGATCCAGCAACTGGCTGCTGTTTACGTAGCCAGGAATGTTATACATCTTCACCGTGTGCGTCGCCGTGCCCGGCATCACCTGCATCAGACCGCTGGCCCCGACCGGCGAGCGCGCTTTCGGATTCCAGGCGCTTTCCTGGCGAGAGATCGCCATGGCATAGCTCTGCGGAATGCCTTTGTCGCTGGTGTATTGCTGATACAGATTGCGCCACGCCAGCGGGAAACGCTCTTTCAGGCTGTCCCACATTTTCGCGGTAATCGTGGCCTGCACGCTAAGATCCCACCAGTCCTGCTCATTGGCATAACGCGCCAGCATCTGCTGCTGCACATGCGTTTTACTGGAGATGAGATTGGCCCACTCGCTGCGCGCCAGATTATCCAGCCCCCAGTACATCAGCTCTCGCACCCGCGCCAGTTCTGGCCCCTGCACCACTGAACTGTCAGCAGCCGGTGCCTGGTCAACCTGTAACGGGTATTCCACGCCCAGACGCTGCGCCGCCACCATCGGGTAGAAACCACGCGCCTGCATTAGTTTACGCAGAATCTCATCGGCTTCTTCTTTACGTCCTTGGGAGATCAGTAAATCAGCCTGCCAGTATTGCCACTCGTCTTTCTCTTTGGCTTCCACCGGCAAACGGGCGATCCAGGTATTCAGCCCACGGCGATCGTTCTGGCTCAGCGCCAGACGTACCCGGCGCTCGATAAGTGCGGTGGATTCGCTGTTCATCACTACCGCATCGCGCCAGCGCGCCTGTTCCGAGGTGAGATCCGCGCCCATCATGCGCCACACCACCGTTTCTTTCAGATCCTGCTCTTCCGCGGGGCCCATTTTCTGCGCCTGCACCAACTGCGGGATCATCATGCGGGCATTATCCATATCTTCACGCGCTACGCGGGCGAAGGCATAACTGGTGGCCATGCGCGTGAAATCAGTAGGACCGAGACTGCTGGCAAAGGTGGTGACGGTCTGCGGGTTCTGCTGCAGCGCAATCAAGGCGCTGGCAGTGGTCTGGTAATCCGCAGGCAACATTTTAGCGAGGTAGTTAACCAGACTGTCGTTACCCGCTTTCATCGCCAGACGGATGCGTTCGAGGATGGTGATCGGCGACAGTTGTCCAGAAGCTTGCCATACGGAGAACAGCTGGTCGCAGTCGTTCGGCAGCGCTGAACCGCGCAGCCAGATAGCTTTAGCACCATCAAATGCCGCCTGCTGCTGGCCGGTCGCCCATTTGGCGTAATACCAGTTGCAGCGCGCCTGTACGGGTTTCGGCTCATCCGGGCTGAAGCTCAGCACGCCCTGCCAGTCCTGACGATGCGCCAGCACGTTCACAAAGCGAGTAGAGAGCGAACGCGCGGGCGGCAACGTTGGATATTGCTGAATAAAATTCTTCACTGCCAGCGGCGTTTCCTGATCCAGGTCCTGCGCCAGCAGACGGTACTGTAAATAAGGATAGAGCGGATAGTCCTGCAGCGTGGGCATCAGCTGCGAGACCTGGTCCATTTGATTGTTATCCCAAGCCTGTTTGATCTGTGCATAGCGCTGCCGTTGCTGATCCAGCGAGTCGGCCCACACGCTGCTGGCCGTGCTGACCAGGCAGATTCCTATCATCCAGTTACGCCACTTCTCCACTCTGCTCTCCTCTCTGCTGCGGTCCAGCTCATATGAACTGAACCCCTTAACCTGGACTCTTTAAGTCAGCTTAATTTGATTATGAGTCCGGTACTCCACCGGACTCAGTCCGCCCAGTCCCATCTTTATCCGC
>NZ_JBNBPL010000005.1:0-251457 GCF_059412425.1 Pantoea sp. CFCC18177 | reverse complement strand
GACGTGGAAGTCGAAGGTACCGCTTTAGCGGCGCGAGGACGGCCCAGAGGGGGCAGTAGTGGCGGCAGAGCCCGCACTGAAAAGACAGGCCACTTATCAATAAGCCGCCTGAGTTCTTAAATGAAATGTATTAGGCGATTGCTGTGATTTTTAATGTTCAAATTTATAGAATAACTTCAGCAAAATGATCATCTTTTACTCTGGCGCTCTCAGGTCTAATATTTCTCACATCGAGGCAGAACGCCTCACTAACTGAAAATTAAATCTGAGGAAATGACCATGAAATCTATCAAAACTTTCGTTGCAGTTGCCGCTCTTAGCGTAGTTTCTTTCGCCAGCTTCGCACAAAGCGTCTCTGTTGATGCTTCCACTCTGGACAGTGCAGAAGCGAAAATTGCTGCTGTTGCTCAACAACAAGGCGCACAGTACAAAATCACTGAAGCTAACACCAACAACCGCGTGCACATGACTGCTGAGTTGTACAAATAATTTCGCCGTTAACGATATTAAGGCCGCCCTCGGGCGGCTTTGTCATTTGTATCTCAGCGCGCCACTAACGTCTCGATTTCGGCTTTAGCCTGCATTAAGGCCGCCACAAGCTGAGTAAACTGCTCATCGAAACGTAAGGCGGGCACCGCGATAGCGAGCGCATAGCGTTCTCCCGGCCCAGTTTGTAATGCCACACTGACACCACACACTCCGCGCGCATGTTCCTCCCGATCAACCGCATAGCCTTGCTGACGAATCTGCTCAATCGCCTTCAACATCTGCTGAGGGCTTTTCAGTGTTTGCAATGTCCTCAGTTCGTTTAATTGCGGCAATAAAGTGGTAACAGCTTCTGGGCTTTGTTCCGCCAACAGCGCTTTACCATGCGCGGCACAGTGGGAGGGGAACGCAGTACTGATCGGGGAAACAACACGTAACTCCTGATCGGAAGCATATTGACTGACCAGCACCGTATGGCTGCCGCGCCAGACGCAGAGATCCACCGTTTCACGGGTACGACGTCCGAGGGTTTCCATCGCCGGTTGGGCAAGTGCGATAATATCGGTATGCGCGGAGGCGGCGAGGCGCGCCAATGCAGGACCCAGTTTTACCCCATCATTATCTTGCAGCAGCAGTTGCTGAGCGATCAGTGACGTGACCAGTCGATGCACGGTAGTACGAGGCAGAGCGGTCAGTTTTGCCAGTTCTGACATGGATAGCCCAGAAGGGCGCGTTTCTAACGCCCGTAAAATGGTCGCTGCACGTGCAATAACTTGTGAACCGTTAGCCTCATTATCTGCAACCATTATTCATCCGTTTCATCAATTTACGAAACTCAGACTCTATCACAATGAGGGGTAGTGATTGACATCAAGCAGAATTACCTCAACACTACTGTCCGTTATATGGATATAAATTCCATTATTCGGATAGGTGTAATGATGTCAATGATCAAGCCTGCAGCTGCAATAACGTTATTGTCGGTCAGTTGTCTGACCATCATGGTGGGGTGCGTGATTGTGCCGGGATTAAGCGAAATCGCCGCACAGCTTGAGGTGGCGCATCTGGCCAACTGGTTAGTGACGTTACCTGCATTGGGTGTGGTGCTGGCGGGACCGCTGGCAGGGCGCGCAATAGATCGCTGGGGAGCCTGGCCGCTGCTGCTTATCGGGCTTTTTTGCTACGGAGGCTTAGGTGTCGCTGGTGTGTGGTTGCCGGGCGCGGCACTGCAATTCGTTGATCGCCTGTTGTTGGGGGCAGCAACAGCCATCGTGATGTCAGCTGGCACCAGCTTGATAGCCAGCTTCTTCCAGGCAGAGGCGCGTCTTAAGATGATGGCGCGTCAGGGCATGGCGATTGAGCTAGGTGGCGTGGTGTTTCTGTTTATCGGAGGGATTCTGGCGGCGATCAACTGGCGCTTGCCCTACGGACTTTATCTGTTCTCGTGGTTGCTGTTGGCGCTGGTCGTGGTTTGTGTTCCGCGTCCTGCACGGCAAATCGTCGCAGAAGCGGGGGCGGAGAGCACAACAAACAGCGATCGCTTGTTACGTCCAGTATTGCTGGCGGCGCTCTGTTCGATGATCTGTTTCTTCACCGCCATCATCATGCTGCCACAACGCTTTGCGACTGAGGGTGTGGATGCCGCACACATTGGCTATTTCCTCTCATTTGTTTCGCTGGTGGCGGTTCTGGCCGCGGCGCTGATGCCGCACGTTGCACTGCAATTTGGCCCTTATCCCACATTGATTATGGCGTTCATCTGTTATGTGCTGGCGCATCTTGAGTTTGCCGCAGCCCCCAATATCTTGCTGTGCCTGCCTGGTGGTATTTTGCTGGGGATGGGATTTGGTCTGTCAGTACCCTTGGTGAATCATATGACCGTGGAAACCAGCCAACCGCAAGAACGTGGTCGTCAACTGGCTCGATTGTCGATGGCGATCTTTTCCGGCCAGTTTCTTGCCGCGTTTATGGCTTACATTCCGGGTAACATTTCGATGGTGTTTATCGCGGCAGCGCTGTTTGCCGGGGGAAGCATTGCGGCGGTACGCAAATTCGCGTTTAGAGAGTAGGGGCGTGACCTGGCAAGCCCCTGCGGCTGCGGGCGGCCTGAAGGCCGCACCCTACAGGAGCGGGAGCGTGTTAGTGCTTTGTCCGTAAAGGGTCGCGGCTTGTCCCAAAACGTATTTCACTTCTCTGTAGTCTGGGCATTCACTACTGTTCTGCTCAGGCAACCTATGAAAACCATTATTAGCAAAAACTTCAGCCCCGCTCGGGCATGGGATGCATTAGATATCGCCAATTTCGACGGCACCAGCGTGCGCCTGCACTGGACGGATAAACCTTACCGCTGGCACATCAATGACGGCGAGGAAGTGTTTGTGGTGCTGGATGGCGTCGTCGAGATGCAGTATCGCGAATGGGGCGAAGTGCAAAAAGTGAAGCTGAATGTCGGTGATATTTTCTTTGCCAGCATAGGCACCGAGCACGTAGCCCATCCACAAGGTGCCGCGCGTGTGCTGGTGATCGAAAAAGAAGATTCCGAATAGAGCCACCGGATGACTAAAGCGAACAAAAAAACGCCACTGCTGCTCAGCAGGCGTTGCTGGCGGGAAATCCTGATTTATCCACAGGTTGGCGGGCACTCTTTTCACCTGAATTGTGGATAACATAGAAGAATAGATGATCAGGTCGGTCATTGTTCCTTGATTAATTATTAGTGCGATCATCATGATCGCACTAATAGTTAATATGGTGATGGTAACGTAAGGTATTATTGTTTCCATCGAAGGCACACAGCCTTCATCAACAACCCTAAGGAATATGACCATGAAAACCATCAAAACACTGACTATCGCCGCTGCCGCTGCTCTTTCACTGATGTCTGCTGCCAGTTTTGCACAGAGCATCTCAGTTGAATCTTCAACGCTGGACGGTGCAGAAGCTAAAGTTGCTGCAGTCGCACAGCAGCAGGGCGCACAGTATAAAATCACTGAAGCTAACACCAATAACCGTGTGCACATGACTGCAGAACTGTACAAATAAGTTCGTTTCAAGCTTTAGCGTTAAGGCCGCCTCCGGGCGGCTTTGCTGTTTTTGGCGTTAGCCTATCGCTTTTACAAATCGCTGCGTGATTTGCTGTGGCCGCGTAATGGCGCCACCCACTACCACGGCATGCGCACCCAGTTTTAAACACTGTGCCGCCATCTCCGGCGTCTCCACATTGCCCTCGGCGATCACGGGCACTTTGACGGCTGCCAGCACTTTACGCAGAAAGTCGAACGCTTCGGCTGCCAGATATGCGCCCTGTGTTTCACGGGTATAGCCGTGTAAGGTGGTGCCCACGCAGTCAAAACCCAGCTCTGCAGCCTGCTCAGCTTCCTCTAATGTGGCGATATCCGCCATCAACAATAACTGTGGATAGCGGTGACGAATGGCGGCCACCAGCTGCGGCAGTTGATGTTCCCCCGGCCGCGGATGCAGCGTGGCATCGAGTGCGATCATCGCCGGGTTAGCCACCATAAGCTCATCCACTTCTTTCATCGTCGCGGTGATATACACCTCACTGCCGGGATAATCGCGTTTGATAATGGCGATGACCGGCAGATCAACGGTCTGCATGATCTGTTGCACATCCACCAGACTATTGGCGCGGATGCCTGCCGCACCGCCTTGCTTAGCGGCCAATGCCATACGCGACATGATAAATGGGCTGTGCAAGGGTTCATTTTCCAGTGCCTGACATGACACCACCAGCTTTCCCTTTATCTGCTCCAGCATGGTTGCTTTCATAGCGCGAGTAACTCCTCTACTTCATTTTTGATGATGGTGACGTGCGGACCATAAATCACCTGCACGCCTTTGCCTCGTTGGATCACCGCACGGGCGCCAGTGGCTTTCAGCGCGGCTTCATCCAGCTTAGAACTGTCAATCAGCGTGATGCGCAGGCGCGTGGCGCAACAATCAAGTTCTGCAATATTGGCTTTGCCACCGAGCGCTTCGATTACCTGTAAGGGACGCTCGCCCGCTGCCATGACACTGCTTTCCGTGCTGACATCTTCACGGCCCGGGGTCTTGAAATTGAAGCGAGTAATCAGGTAGCGAAAAGTGAAGTAATAGAGCAGGAACCAAGGTACGCCAACCAGTGGCACGTACATCCAATGCGTTTTGGCTTCACCTTGCAGCACGCCGAATAATATGAAATCGATGAAACCACCGGAGAAGGTTTGTCCGATGGTAATGTGCAGAATGTGGGCAATCATAAAGGCCAAACCATCAAACACGGCATGGATCACATACAACACTGGCGCGACAAACAGGAACGAGAACTCAATCGGCTCAGTGATGCCGGTCAGAAATGATGTCAGTGCTGCCGACAACAGCAAGCCAGCGACGCGTTTGCGGTTCTCGGGTTTGGCGGTGTGATACATCGCCAGACAGGCACCGATCAGTCCGAACATCATAGTGATGAAGCGGCCTGACATGAAACGTGCCGTGCCGATATAGAACTGTTGTGTATTGGGATCGGCCAACTGAGCAAAGAAGATGCGCTGCGTGCCTTCAATCAGTTGACCGTTCACCATCTCGCTGCCGCCTAACGCGGTGGTCCAGAACGGCAAATAGAAAATGTGATGCAGGCCAAATGGGCCCAGCATGCGCAGCACAAAGCCGTAAATGAAGGTGCCAAAGTAGCCCGTCGCCTCAACCAATCCTCCCATGCCGAAGATGATCTTCTGGAAATGAGGCCAGATAAGGGTCATCGCCGCGCCGACCACAATCGCTACAAAAGAACTGACGATCGGCACAAAGCGCGACCCGCCAAAGAAGCCGAGGAATTGCGGTAGGGCGATTTTGTTATAGCGGTTATGCAACAACGCCGTCACCAGCCCAATCACTACGCCGCCAAACACGCCGGTTTCCAGCGTTTGAATGCCCAGCGCCATACCTTGCCCGACAGCACTCAAATTGCTGCTGGCCAATACGCCAGTAAGCGTCAACAGCGCGTTGATGGTGGCGTTCATCACCAAATACGCCAACAGAGATGCCAGCCCGGCTGTACCTTTATCGCTTTTGGCCAAACCCACGGCGACGCCTACCGCAAACAACACCGCGAGGTTAGCAAACACCACCGAACCGGCACTCGCCATGATGGTGAACACACCTTGCAACCAGGCGACATCCAGAAACGGATAGGCCTTAACGGTATTGGGATTGGATAACGCGCCGCCGATGCCGAGCAGTAAGCCGGCAGCCGGTAAAACCGCGATCGGCAACATAAAGGATTTACCGAAACGTTGTGCTTTCTCAAACCATCCTCCGGAGGAGGAGCCGCTGAACATTGACATAAATTTTTATCCCCGACGTGTTGTTATGGTAAAAATTATTATCACAACTTACACCAAGAGATGAAAATTACTACCAGTTGTGTGATAGCTTTCACTTATTACCGAATCTGCTGGCGCACAGCAGGACCTTTGCGCACACTAAGCGCCATTGAACTTGTGCAACGGAGGATGCCATGACGGACAATGAAAATATTTTGCTGCATTTACGCCAGGGCTTGCCGGGCTACAGTCCGGCGTTGCAAAAGCTGGGCGATTACATCCTCACCGAACCGCATAAAGTGTTGTATTTCACCATCACAGAACTGGCGAAAGAGACGGACACCAGTGAGGCCAGCGTGACGCGCCTCTGTCGAAATCTGGGCTGCAAAGGCTATACCGAATTCAAAATGGCGTTGGCAATGGATGTGCAGCAGAATCAGCCAGCGGCTACCACCAGCGGTGACAGCATCGATGCGTTAGTTGAGGAGTCAGTGCAAGCGCTGCGTGATACCGGGAAGTTTATTGATCGTGACGTATTAACCCAGGCGGCAACGGAGATACATCAGGCACGGTCTATCCAGATTTACGGCGTGGCTGCCAGCGCCATCACCGGTGAATATTTGCATTATCGTCTGCTGCGCCTGGGCAAGTCAGCACAGCTGTTTGGTGATATGCATCGTGCCGCGATGAACGCCTCGACATTAAGTGAAGGCGATTTGGTAATTGCGATCTCGGCCTCTGGCTCGACCAAAGATCTCATGCATGTGGTCAACGTGGCGAAGAAGCGCAAGGCGCGGGTGTTGATGCTGAGTAACACACTGCGCAGTCCAATGGGGAATCTGGCCGATATGCTACTGGTGGCTGCGCGTCCCGAAGGACCACTCAATGCTGGCACCCTCAGTGGCAAAGTGGGCGCGATGTTGCTGGTGGAGGTGCTGATGGGGGAGTTGATGAAGCACGATACGCATTACGTCACGGCCAGCCAGCAAACTGCCAGTGCCACCTTGCCGATGCTGATTTGAATATTGCGGTGTGCGTGACGGCACACCGCAATGATACTCAGATTACTCGCTCGCCAAGGCCGCCACAGGGTCCATACGTGCCGCTTTACGCGCGGGCAGATAGCCAAAAATCATACCGATGATGGTTGAGCAGGCAAACGCCGCTCCCGCCGATTCCCACGAGTAGATGGCCGTCAACACGCCTCCGGCCATCAGGCTAATCAACGGACCAATCACCAGAGAGAGCGCCACGCCCAGCGAACCGCCCACTAAACAAACCAGCACCGCTTCGATCATAAACTGCTGCATAATATCGCCTCGTCGCGCGCCCACCGCCATACGCACGCCTATCTCATGGGTACGCTCGGTGACAGACACCAGCATGATGTTCATCACGCCGATACTGCCAATCATCAAGGCAATAGAGGCCACCATTAGAATCAACAACGTTAACGTCGCGGCAGCTCCTTCAATCGCTTTGCGGTACTTGTCGCGGTTAAACATCAGGAAGTCTTTGGTGCCGTGACGTGCGGTCAACAACTGGGTCAGTGATTCCACGGCAGGACCACTCACCACGTCATCTTTCAGTTTGATACTGATGCTGGTGAGCGCCGTTTGCCCGCTGATGCGGTACATCATGGTGCTCCACGGCAACCACACACTCAGGCGGTTGGGAGAGATCCCGTTGTCTTCATGCGCCACGCCAATCACGCGCACCGGCACGGAGCCCAGCACAATCATCTTGCCGATGGGGTTCTCATGCGCGGCGAACAGCTTATTGCGCGTATTGGTGTCAATAATGATCTCCTGGCGCGCGTGGCGTTCATCACTGAAGTTGCTGCCTTCAATGAGTTTGATGCCCTGAATCTCGAAGTAGTCTTTGCCAACGCCGGAAACTGAAGCCTTGGAGGAGTTTGAGAGATAGCGAATGGGCTGCGTGGAGAGGAGTTCGGGGCTGACTTTATCGACAAACTGCTGGCGCGCAATCACATCGGCATCGGCCATCACCAGCGTTAATACCGGGTGCGCTTCATCTTCGGCAAAGTCACCGCCAGCATAGACGGAGACTACATTGGTGCCGAGACCTGAAATGCTTTCCAGCGTCTTTTCGCGTGCACCTTGCCCCAACGCCACAACGGTAACCACGGCGGCGATACCGAAGATGATGCCGGTCATGGTCAGGGCGGTGCGCAAACGGTGGCTGTTCATGGCATTCAGCGCCATGCGCATGGATTCACGCAGGCGATCAATGAATCCACGCAGTTTGCTCTGGCTTTTTCGCGCCACCGGCGCAAAGCGAGCACGCGTGGCATCCTGTTTGCGGCCGCTGTCGGCAACAATCTCGCCATCCTGAATTTCGATAATACGATCTGCGTGCTGCGCCACTTTCATATCGTGCGTGACGATAATGACGGTGTGTCCTTCACGATTCAGATCATGCAGGATGCGCAACACCTCCTCGCCGGAGTGAGAATCCAGTGCGCCGGTGGGCTCATCCGCAAGAATAATTTCTGCGCCGTTGATCAGCGCACGCGCGATACTGACACGCTGCTGTTGGCCACCGGAGAGTTCGCCGGGCTTATGGTGCTCTCGACCTTGTAAACCCAAACGTGCCAGCAGCTGTGCCGCGCGTTCGCGGCGCAGGTTACCCGGCAGGTTGGCATAGATGGCTGGGATTTCGACGTTACTCAAGGCCGTGAGATCCGGCATCAAATGGTAGCGCTGGAAGATAAAGCCGATATGCTCGCGCCGCACTTTTGCCAGTGCATCCGGTGACAGCGTGGCGGTATTCTGCCCGTCGATAAAATAGTGCCCGCTGTCCGCAGCATCCAGACAGCCCAGAATATTCAGCAGGGTTGATTTACCCGAGCCAGAAGGGCCAATAATCGCCACCCTTTCGCCGCTGGCAATTTGCAGATTGATGTTTTTCAGCACATGCAAAGATTGTGAACCGTTAACATAGCTGCGCTGAATGTTTTTCAGTTCGATCAGGCTCACATCACCACCTTGTCGGCACCTGGTGCCTGAGTGGCGAGGATCACTTTCTCACCTGCTTGCAAACCGCTTAATACCTGAATATCGACGCTGTCGGAGATGCCGGTGGTAATGATGCGCTTCTCGGGCAAGCCTTCCTTATCAGCCACTTCAACAAAGGTTTTGCCATCGGCATCTTTTTTGGTGGCCTGAACCGGGATCAACAATGCCTCTTTCGCCGCGTCACGCAACAGATTCACCTGGGCGGTCATGGAGATACGCAGCGCATTATCAGGATTCGGCACATCCAGCAGCGCATTGTAATAAATGGCGGCGTTGGTGCTGCTGCTGGGGGTGCTCTCGCTGTTGCCCATTAACGCATCATCTTTCATCACCGATTCCGGTGCCAGTTCAATGCTGCGCAGCGTGGCGTTATAGCGTTTATCGGGATTAGCAAAAGTGGTGAACCACGCCTGCTGACCCGGTTTCACGTTGTTGATATCCGCTTCGGAGATCTGCACTTTGATGGTCATGGTGCCGAGTTGCGCCAGTTTGGCGATAGTCGGTGCACTTTGCGCGGCATTGACGGTTTGGCCCTGCTTGGTGACGATGGCGATCACCGTCCCATCCATCGGCGCCATGATGCGGGTATAGCTCAGGTCGAGTTGCTTTTTATCCACTTCAATTTGTGCCTGAATCACCCGAGCTTTTTGCGCGGTAAGCTCTGCGCGTGCCGTGCTCCAGGCTTCGGCAGCTTCGTCATAATCCTGGCGGGAAACCGCATTGGTTTTCAGCATCTGTTGCAGGCGTTTGAACTGCGCATCTTGACGCACCAGCGTCGCTTCGCGCGTTTCCAAATCGGCCTGTGCCACGCTCAGGGCGGCTTCTGCGTTTCGGAGATCGCTGCGCTGCGGCTGATCGTCGATTTCCGCAATCAGTTCACCTTTGCTCACCGCATCACCGGCTTTGATATACAGCTTTTTAACCTGACCGGATACCTGCGCACCCACGTTGACGCGCTCTATGGCGTCCATCTTGCCGGTTGCAGCAATGACATTTTCAATGTTGCCTTGACGCACCGTCGCCGTGACCAGCGCATTCGATTTTGGCCGTGAACTGCTGTAAGCCCAGACCAGAATAATGACAAGTAACAGAACAATTGCGATCAAAAGCCGTTTTTTAGAAGTATTGAACATAAGCATCCCTTTCATGAAGCGAGAATAATAATCACTAAATGCAACAAACAGGAGAAAATTCGTCAGGATTGACTCACTAAATGGCGCGCATTGAGAAAAAAATGAAAATTTTCCGAATAGAAAACGTGGTTGAGTTGTTTACCCCTTAAATCACTTACTTTTAGGGAAATGCTATGTCGGTTACGCCTCACCCTCAACATCGTCAGCGTTATGACGCTTTCAGCATGGCGCTGCACTGGATCACGGCTTTTAGTGTGATTTTTCTGTTTGTTTCTGCACATATCTGGGAACAGTTAGAGAAGGGCACGCCGCTGCGTAAAGGGTTACAGGCGTGGCACATCTCTTTCGGCATTTTGCTGGCAGTGGTGATGATTGTGCGTCCGCTGTGGCGGATCTACAGTCAACGTCAGTCGCATCTGGCGGTCGCGCCAGCAGAAGGGCGTGCGCTGCTGCGTATTGTGGCGCATGCCGTGCATGGGCTGTTGTATCTGCTGTTGTTTACACAGGTCGTACTGGGATTCCTGTTTCGTTGGTCACAACAGGAGCCGTTTAGTTTCTTTGGCTTGTTCAATGTTCCTGCTTTTATCCAGGTTGATACCGCCTTGCGCCACACGCTGGCGGGATTACACAACAACGTTGCCTGGGCGCTGATTAGCCTGGCGGGCGCGCATGCGCTGGCAGCGTTACTCCATCACTACGTTCTGCGCGACAACGTGCTGCGCCGTATGCTGCCGTTGCGCGATTCCATGCCACTCCGCGAGGAAAAATGATGAAGATGATGACTCAGGTTCGCTGGTTCGCCGTGCCTGTGCTGCTGATGGTGTTACATGCACCAGCCGCACTGGCGATGGGGGATGACGACAGCGACAAGAAAACACCCGACTGTCCGAAAGGGCAAGTGTACGACAGCAAAACCAAGTCCTGCGTGCCGGAAAAAACCAGTATGCTGAGCGATGAAGATAAGACGAATTACGCTTATCATCTGGCGAAAAAAGGCGAGTATCAGGCGGCACTGACACTGCTGGATAGCTTGCACAATCAAAACACCAAGGAGGCCTGGAACTATCGCGGCTACGCGACGCGAAAGCTGGGCCGCACTGATGAAGGCATGGCTTACTATCAAAAATCGATCGCGCTTGATCCTAAATACGCCAAAGTGCGTGAATATCTGGGAGAAGCCTGGATGATCAAAGGACGTCCTGATTTGGCGAAAGAGCAACTCACCATTATCAAATCGCTGTGCGGCGTGAATTGTGAAGAGTATCGCGATTTGCACGCGGCGATTAATGGCCATCCAGAATCATAATGATGGTATTTCACGGAGGGCGAGCCCATCACCAGTACTGAAGTCCGCCAGCACCTGGCGGCCCATCTGGCGCGCATGTGGCGTTACGCAATGGTGTTATCGCGTAACCGGGATGTGGCTGAAGAACTGGTGCAGTCCACCTGCGTGCGGGCGCTGGAACGCAGCGCCCAGTACGCGCCGGGCACGCGCATCGATCGCTGGTTGTTCACGGTGCTGCATTCGGTGTGGATTAATGAACTGCGCGCGCAGCGGGTGCGGATGGGGCAGGGATTTGTCGAGAGCGATGAATTACTGGCCCCCGATCATCAACTGCAAAATGAGCAGCGGATGCAGTACGCCAAAGTGATGCAGCGCGTAGGGCAGCTGCCAGAGGCGCAACGTAACGCGGTATTTTTAGTGTATGTCGAGGGCTTTACCTATCAGGAAGCTGCAGACACCCTGGCCGTGCCGATTGGAACCATAATGAGCCGCCTCGCTGCGGCCCGCACCACGCTCGCTAGCGCAGTCACAGCGCGGCCTGGGGTACAGGAGAAACGCTTGTGAATGCACCTCGATTTACCTCGCCCTATGCGGATGAAGCCATCGTTGCCTGGTTGGATGGTGAGATGTGCGTGGATGACGCACAGGCGTTTGAAACCGAACTGAAACGCAGTGAAACCCTTTCTGCGCGCACCGCAGAACTGATGAAAAGCAATCAACCCTTTGCCGATGCTTTTGCCCCAATGCTGGATGAAGCGCCGCTGGAACGAATGGAATCGCGGCTGGCGTATCTGCTGGCTAACACACCCTCTGTGCCGGCTAAAACACCCGTGCAGGTGAGCCGTCGCGCGTTGATCGCTGCGTCAGTCAGTTTTTTGCTGGTGGGCAGCGGCATAGGCTATTTGGCGCGTCCCGTCGCGAAAGCCGGTCAGGGGGAAAGCGAACGCATTCGCGAGCTGGAAGCGCAATATATGTCGCTGTACAGCCCAGAAACGCTGGCTGACGTCGACAGTTCACCACAAGTGTTGCTGCGATCCCTTCAGCGCACCGCGCGCGACCTGGATTTGCACCTCACGCCGGAACAGTTGGTGCTGCCGGAAGCGAGTTTAAAAAGTGTGCGTATGCTGCGTTATGATGACGCCCTGATTACGCAAATCGCATGGAATCACAGCAGCTATGGTCCGATGGCATTGTGCATTTCACGTGAAGACCAGGCGCTGCAAAGCGGACTGGCGCAGGAAAAGCGTCACGGTATGAACCTGGTGTGGTGGCATCGTGGCGGCTATCAGTATGTGTTGATTGGGCGTAATCCAGCGGATCAGTTGAAAAGGGCCGCGCAGTCATTGAACGCGGCGCTGATATAAATTCATACGTAAAGGTATCGGCGCAATACATTGCGCCGATATTGTTTTACGAGATGCCCAGCAACTGTTTCAACCGCACAATCTCTGCCTGCCACTGTGATTGCAGCGCAGGCTTTTGATGCCTGGGTTTACGGGCCAACTCTTCATCAAGCTTACTTTCCAACTCACAAAGCGCCAGCAGCAGTGCATCCTCATCGTTCTGTGATTGAGTGGGTAAAGAGGCAACGGAGGCAGTGACGATCTTAATGGGCTGTTCACTGCGCATCTGCTCGGTGACCTGATCAAAATCGTGCCACTCCGTCAGTTGCCGATCCTGGATCAGCCAGAAACGGTTGCAACTGCTGCTGATTAAACTGCGGTCGTGCGACACCAGCAGCACGGCACCGGCAAACTGGTTGAGCGCCTCGGCAAGCTCCTCTTTTCCGACCATATCTAAATGATTGGTTGGTTCATCCAGCAGCAACAACGAGTAACGTGCTAACGTCAAACCCACGAATAGCAGACGCGAACGTTCGCCACCGCTTAATGAACCGATCAACTGCTGATGACGCAGGTAAGGAAATCCTGCCCCTATCAACGCCATTTTTCGCTGGTCGTCACTGAGTGGCGCAAACTTCGCCAGCGCCTCGCTGAGCGTCTCTTCATCCCGCAACTGATTGAGGCTTTGGTCGTAGTAGCCGAGCCGAGCGCGTGGATGGAACAGCGCGCCACTTTCAATGTGATAATCGCGCCATAATTGCCGCAGTAATGAAGATTTGCCACTGCCATTGCGGCCGACAATCGCCACACGATCGCCGCTTTTTACCTGTAAGGCCGGTAATGAAAACAGCGCCGGAGCATGCTCGGCTGGGTGAACGTTCATTTCAGGCAACGCCAGCACGCGATTGGCATCCAGCGCTTCGCCCTGCAATTGCAATCGCCACAGGCTGCCTTCACTGAGGGTGGTTTGCGCCTCCTTCAGCCAGTTAGCGCGTTTCTCCATCTGCTGTGCTTTACGGGACAATCCTTCGTTGTCATAAGTGCGGCCCCAGATAGCCAGCCGTTTTGCACTTTTTTCAACGCGATCAATTTCGTTCTGTTCTGCCTGAAAGCGCTGCAGATCGGTTTCGTCCTGTTGAGCCAGTGCTTGTCGCGCTGCCGAACAGGGCAAACGGAAAGCGTGCAGACTTTGGTCGCGCAGAATCCAGCTACTGTTAGTGACCTTATCCAGCAGTGTGCTGTCATGCGATACCAGCACAAAACTGCCGTTCCAGCCATTGAGAAACTGCTCAAGCCACAGCAGGGTGGATAAATCGAGATGGTTACTGGGCTCGTCCAGCAGCAGCAGGTCAGGCTGCTGAATCAGTGCGCGTGCCAGCAGCAGACGCATGTGCTGTCCGCCGCTCAACGTAGCGGCGGATTGAGCCTGCTGTTCTGCGCTGAACCCGAGTGAGGACAGCAACGCTTCTACGCGCCAGGCCTCACTGAGTTGCTGTTGCTCTGGCAGGCGGGCAACAACGCTGGCATAGAGTGAAGCCTGATGTAACTGCGCAGGCAGATGCTGCTCGATGCGGGCCATTAAACAGTGGTTTGCCAGTGTGACGCGGCCTTGGCTGCTTTCAAGATCACCGCTCAGGATCTTCAGCAAGGTACTTTTACCCGTGCCGTTATCACCCAGCAAGCCAATGCGATCGCCTTTTTTCAGGCTGAAATTAAGGTTGTGAAAAAGTGTACCGAAGGCGTTATCAAAGCCGACAGCGTGTGCGGAAAGAAGTGTGCTCATGTGCTTACTCATAAGTTGCAGGCGTAGAAAGCCCGACGTCATAAATCGCTGACGACAACCCGGTAAGCCGGAGGAAGGGATGACAGTATTAGTGAACTTCGCTCAGGCGGATTATCGCAGCACGAATGCAGAGATAGCTGAGCGCGGCCAATTACTATAAAAGTGTGCGTAAACAAACAACTCACACGATGACATAGTAATCCTCCTTAATTATCAGTGGGTGGAAAGTTGAGTTGATGATAGCCACAGGAGCGGGCATTATCCAGAACAGCGTTGCAACATTGTGAAGTTAAGGCGCTTCGATTGACGGGATTTCTCCGGCCATGAATCAGAACGAGTTGAAGGATTAACTGATGAATGAACAGCCATTACCGTTAGTGCTTATACCGGGTTTTATGCTGGATGAAACCCTTTGGGATGATTTTGTTGCGGCCTGTCCGGGTGACAGGGTGTATATCCGTGTCAGCCTGAGTCAGGGACAAAGCATCGCAGATTATGCCCGTCTCATTGTTGATACCCTGCCAGCGCGTTTTATTTTGGTGGGATTTTCATTAGGGGGCTATGTCGCTCGCGCGATTGCAGAAGCCTTTCCCGAACGCACGGCGGGTATGATCCTGATTGCCACCTCATTACGTGAAGATCCGCCAGAACAACGTGCATTACTGGATTCGGCCTCAAAAACCGCGTTAATGGGGGCGTTTAGTGGCTTCAGCGATGCGGTATTAAAACCGTCTGTGCATCCTTCCCGACAAAATGACCCATACCTGATGGATAAAATTCGTGCCATGGGCAAACAGCTTGGTGCGCAGGTGTTCAGAACGCAGGCGCTTCTTGACCGGAGAAATATTACCCACCAACCGCCAGCCTGCCCAGTATTGATCATTGCCTCGGAAGGCGATGGGATGCGCGGTCTTGAGGAGTCCCGAGAAATCAATGCACTGCTAGGCGGTGACATGCACATTATCCGTGAAAGTGGTCATATGGTGCCCCTTGAGCAACCTCGTATGCTTTCTTCAAATATTGCAGAATGGCTAGAGAAATATAGACTCTGACTTTAGGATTTAAGCGCTTCACCGAAAACTCCACTGCACGGTAATCACAAACACCGAAGGGATGATAATCCCTGACTCAATGCCAAAGTAGGGTGTGAAGTTATATTGAAATCCATGGTAAATATAGGGTGAGAAGCCGATCCCGGTCGCTTTCTTAAAGTCGTGATAGGAGCCGTGATCGCCGCAATCCTTAAAGGCATCAAAGAAAAACTCACCGGTGTAACCGTAAATGCCTTTAAACGTCCAGCCATTGTCCCAGACTTTCCAGTCTCGTCTTACCCCCATGGCCAGACAGCGATCGTCAAAGCTGTTTTTCATCGTACCGAGCAGCACGCTGTACGGTGAGTCTTCAGACAACTTACGCTCTACCGAGAAAAAATTATTCTCAAAATTTTCAGTGTATTGCCCATGGTTGTCCGTCAAGTGATAGACAAACGAACCGGTATTGATTGAATAAAGATTAATCTCACTGGCTTGACAGTAGAGTGAAAGTAAAACAATGCCGCTGAGCAAACCCCATAATAAAACAGCATTTTTTCTGCTATGTTCTTCTGTTATGCCATTCATATTTCCCTCACCATTAAAATGAGTTAATGAATCGATTGATAAAAAGATGGTGTTCCACGGATTTAACTGATTGATGCTTAGGAGGAAATTGTTAATGTTTCTTAATTAATTAATGTCTGAGGTAGGCTTATTCTCAGGCAGAGTGCAGGACATGATTGATAAGGTATTTTAGCAGATTTTAAGAAGAGTCAAGAAGTGGGTGTTTTTCTTATAATTGATGGTGATACCCTAAATCATTGTAAAGTATACCTTTAATCTTCTTTTGTCTTAAGGTTGATTGACACAGTATTTAAACCACAGAGAGCATCTCGAACTTATCATTCCAGCCGGTGACGTAATTCGATTTGTGGTTAATAAAGATGCTCAGCCTGTGAACTGCTGGGTATAAATTAATTAAGGAAGAATTGAGAGTTTAAAGATTGGTATTGTTAAATCTGATATTACGTTTCGCTATTTTAAACTATTACTATGGATAACGTAATGCGTAAAGAAATTGTCAGGATAAATCAACATGACAAATCCCTGCGTCACGCATAGTATGTCGATGAGGTTCAACAATAATGAACAAAATAAGCGCAACGATGAAGCGGGTTTCTGTTGTTATCAACAACGTTGTTGTTTTACATTTCCGTTTGCAGTGACTGCAAACTAAAAGGATGAGTGTGCATGAGCGTAACGAATGAATTCGTTCATGGCGGGGTTACGCTTCAGGCTCTCCGTGCTCCTGATCTCTGCCGTGATGATGTACTGAGTAAATTCACCCATCTGGTGAGTAAAACACTGGATGTGCCGAGTAGTTTCATTTCAGTGATTGACGATAATTATCAGTACATAAAAGCCGCACATGATTTTGCCGTCGGCGAAACTGTGAGAGCCGATTCACTTTGTCAATTTGTTGTTGAAGACGCGGCTCCTTTAATCGTTCCGGATACGCTAGAAAATCATTGCTTTGCAACCAATCCCTTTGTCATCGGGGCACCGTTTGTTCGTTTTTATGCCGGTGTACCACTGATAACCCAAGAGGGGCATTTTTTAGGGACGCTTTGTGTGGTTGACACCCAACCGCGCGAATTTAGCGCGGAAAAACTGGCTACCCTGACGCTGTTATCCCAACTGGTGATCTCTTTTCTGGAAGCCTGGCATTCGGTTGGCTTTACCGATCTCATCACCGGCTTACCTAATCGCCAGCAATTGATCCGTGATCTGCAAACTCTGCGGGTGGCGGGGAGCCAGGCATCCCATCGACTGGTGTTGATTGACTGCATTGATATGCCTCGTGCATATGAATTAGCAAGATCGTTGGGGATGGGGCCGGTCGAAGGGCTTCTCAAAGATATGGCAACCTTACTGCCCTTGCGATTACGCCCAGGCTCTAAAGAGTTGCTCTACACGGTTGCAACCGGACGGTTTGCTTTGTTAACGCTGAGCAGCAGCCACTTTGATGCCGAGTGGGTGGCAGGTAGGATGGAAGGCGTGCATGCCGATATGGGGGAAGGGTTATCCGTCGACCTCACCACCCATACCGGTGAAGCTGTTTTTCTCCCTGCCGAGGTATCCGCGCAGGAAGTGTTGCGCCGTGCAGTCAGCGCCTTACACGAAGCCATCTGTCGTGCGGTGCCCTTTATGAGTTTCAGTGAGCGTAACGATGAACGCCGCACCGATGACTTCACCTTAGTGAATGATCTGGCGACTGCGGTACGCCATAACCACGGTCTCTATCTGGTTTATCAACCCAAAATTTGCCTGAAAACGGGGTTGCCGATCGGGCTTGAGGCATTGATCCGCTGGCGTCATCCAAACCGAGGTGAATTGTCTCCTGCTTACTTTATCCCGCTTGCCGAGCAAACCTCCCTGTTGCAGGAGATTACCGAGTGGGTAATTGAAAAAACCATTGGACGTTTAAGGCGATTACAGGGGCAAGGCATTCAGTTACCCATTACCGTTAACGTCAGCGTGCGGGATTTTAGCCACGGGGATTTTGCCGAGAGGCTGGAGAGCAAAATGACCAAGGCTCGTCTCCCGACGAACCTGCTGGGTATTGAGTGTCTGGAAACCGAACGTATCCTCGAAAGTCCTGCGGCGATTAAAGGGCTGGAAATGCTGAAGCTGCGCGGCTTTGATATTTCGCTGGATGACTTTGGGACGGGTTATAGCAATATCAGTTATCTGCGGCGCATGCCGTTGGATGTCATCAAGCTTGATCGCTCCATTATTAGCGGCCTGGCAACCGATACCGCCTCGCGCATTATCACCCGGAGCATTATCTCCATGCTGAAAGAGTTGGATTATGTGGTGCTGGCCGAAGGCGTGGAGAACAGTGAGACGTTGGAGGCGCTTAAAGAGTTCGGCTGCGATCAGGCTCAGGGATTCTTTCACTCCCGCCCGTTGCCCGAACAGGAGCTTGATAGTTGGTTGCGCTGGAAGATGCAGAGTTAACGCTGATCAACCCAAATCAATTTATCAACGGCAAAACCCAGGTGCCTGGCGATGGCCAGGTATTGCTGTTTAACGGCATCAGGCAGCGTGGGCTGGCGCGATAAAATCCACAGATAATCACGATTTGGCCCGCTCACCAGCGCGTACTGATAGTCGTCATCCAGGGCGATAACGTTGTAGCCACCGTAGAAGGGACCGAAGAAGGAGACCTTAAGCGCTGCAGTATCTGATTTACCGGTGAAATACGCTTTGCCATCGCTCTCACTCCACTGTTTTTTCTCTGGATCGTAACCACGATTTACAACGCTGATACCGCCATCACTGCGTTGTGCATAAGTGGCGGTCACATGATCTTTACCGCGTTCAAAGCGGTGATCGAGGCGGGCTATCTCATACCATTTCCCCAGATAGCGACTGGCATCGAAAGGCCTGATCGGCGTTACCCCTTTTGGCGGCGTGGGTGATTTACAGGCAACCAATGTGAGAGATAACGCGGCGAGGGCGGCTAAAGGCCATAACTTCATGACTGCTCCTTAATCAAACGGAATCCGTGATCGTGACGAATGTCCGTTTGATTATAGGCAACATTATTCAAGGCGGCCTGGAGACCGCCTGAGATGTGACGTTATTTCTTATCTTTATCTTCGTCGGCAGGAATCAAAGGTTCATCGATGGCGATTGATGTACCTGATTTTAACAACTGAATATCCAGAATGACGTAGGTCATGGTGGTGATAAACAGTGAGATCACGCTCCCAATGACGCCGCTGGTGGTAAAGGTGAAGTAGTTGTACATCACCACCCAGGTCACACAGATAAACAGCGCCAGGGCGATATTGATGGCCGATTGCGAATAATTCGTGGTGCGCGCGCCCATCTCATTGACCTGCAAATAGAGGTTGGAGCCGGTGTATTTTTCCAGAACAAAAATACTGTGGTCCCAGCTACGCAAGCGGCGTGCACTGCTGCGCGTGAAAAACAAGAATAGCAGTGACACGAACAAGCCAGAAAAAGCAATCAACACAGGTACCGCTTCCAGCGCGTAAACCAGGCTCTTATGGCTGGGTGCCTGCGCGGTGAGATCCAAGGTTAAAGATGCGCCCAGTACGACGTAGAGAAATACAAACAAGAATAAAAAGAGGGCGTTGCGTTTCCAGTCGAGATCCGCCTCATGGTTTTTCTGCTGGCGTGCAACCTGAAGCGCGTGTGATAAGCGTGGGTCAGCGGAGGGGATATCAATCTGTTCGATCTCTTCGCCCAGCAGGCGGTGAATAAACGGTTGATCGGCCGAATCAATGGTAATGCGCATAACAATCCTGATGACGTAACTATCGTGCCCACATTGTAACGTAAATTTCATCGGATACTGGAATCTGCGAGTCAGTCCGCATTTATCCTCTCAGGTTGCTCGTGAGTTGTTTGTTATTTGTACACTTTACGGTGCGATCAGTTTCGGCCGCAGTAATCACGACGGAGGAATAGCCTATGTCGTACGTTGACGGTTTTGTGGTGGCGGTCCCGGAGATCAATAAGGAGGAGTACCGTGCCATGGCAGCGAAAGCCGCACCGCTATTTAAAGAGTTTGGTGCCACGCGTGTGGTGGAGTGTTGGGCAGATGATGTGCCGGAAGGAAAACTCACCGATTTCTACAGGGCGGTGCAAGCGGAGGAGGGCGAAACGGTGGTATTCAGTTGGATTGAATATCCTTCAAGGGAGATTCGTGATGCGGCGAATCAAAAAATGATGTCCGATCCGCGAATGAAAGAGATGGGTGAAAATATGCCCTTCGATGGCAAGCGGATGATATACGGTGGATTCGCCATTTTACTGGAAGAGTGATCATTGCCTCTGTAGCGGCGCATTTTTTTGCGCGATAAATCGCGCCGTTACAGTGAGTCTGTTTTTTTCCATATCAGCCAAAAAATAGTCCATCAGGCTTAAATTTAAAAATGGATCTTTAAAGTCTAAACGATAAAATCGATTTCTCATCAACAAGGAGATTTCTATGCTGGATATCATTCAATTTCCCCTTTTCATCGTTTCAGTTCTGTTATTGTGCATTACGCCCGGTCCTGATCTGGCCTATGTTGTTGGGCAAAGCGTGGCGAATGGACGAAAAAGTGGTGTGATATCGGCAAGTGGGGTGGCTTTAGGCAGTTGCACCCATGCACTGGCCAGTGCAGTTGGCCTCACGGCATTAATCACGGCCTCTCCCCTGTTATTTACCGTGATTAAATATATCGGTGCCGCCTATCTCATTTATTTAGGAAGTAAAATGCTGTGGGAAACCTTTATTTCCCGCCCACAAAATAGCAATGATAAGATTGAGGTTCCTCGCACCAATACGCGCAGTTTGTTATTGCGCGGCTTTATAACCTCCATCACGAATCCAAAAGTATTGCTGTTTTTCATTTCGTTCTTCCCGCAATTTGTGGTGGTCGATGGTGCACACCATGCCAGTTCGTTTCTCGTGTTGGGTTTGACATACGCCGTGATTGGTTTGTTGACTGACGTCTGTTTCGCTCTGCTGGCGGGGGGCGCGGCCAGTGCGGTATCACGCAACATCACATTGCAAAGAGTATTAGATCGCATCGTGGGAATGACTTTTATTGGCTTGGGGGTTCGCCTTGCCATGACCCGGCGTTAAAAATCATCACGGACAACAAGTCTGATGATTGGCGATAACGGATTATTCGGGTAACGTGGAATCACTTTCGTTACCTACATAATCATAACCGCACGCTAGTTGCAGGAGAGCTCGGCCATGGCAGTTAATCCCAACATCATCGGTATTGTCAGCGATGAATTCACCAATCCCAATACCGTAAGAATGTTGAATGAAGTCACTCGTCAAATAAATGCTCGCGGATACCTTACGCTACTGCTGAATGTGGATTCCCGTGAAAGTTATCAAAGCACGCTGCGCAATGCTGCTGCTTTGCCATTGGCGGGGCTGGTGTTTCTGACATCACTGTTTGACGATGAACTGAGTGCCGTGGCGGATGCACTGCCAGAGGTTCCAACGGTGCATTTAAGCCAAAGCCGTGATAGTCGTGCGAACACGGTGATCGCCGAGGGATTTGATGCCGGTGCCGAGATGGGATTATTGCTGCTATCGCAGGGGCATCAGCGTTTTGGCTTTATGCATAGCAAGGAAAATGATGTCCCGGTGCAACAAATGGCTGGATTCGTCTCAAGTTTAGAGGCAGAGCATAAAGCGCTGACCGTAGAGCTGTCCGCCGGTGCGAACGACCGCGAACGGGCATATCAGGCGATGATGGCCTATCTGAAGAAAACCCGCGCAGCAGAGCGTATCAACGCGTTGTTCTGTGAGAGCGATGTGTTGGCCTTTGGTGCACTGCAAGCCGTGCGTGATTTTGGCCAAGGCTCGCATGTGGCGGTGGTGGGGTTTGATGATGTGGATGAAGCGCGCGCATCAACCTGGCACCTTACCAGCTGGGCGCAACGACGTGATTTGTGGGTCACCGAGGCGCTGAATCGCCTGTTGGAAAACAAAACTGACGAAACTGATGCCTGGCAACAGGGTGAACTGCAGGTGCGTCATTCCCATCACGGAAAATATGTACCAGGCGAGATGTCGCAGTGTGGCTGCGCAA
This sequence comes from Pantoea sp. CFCC18177, assembly GCF_059412425.1. Taxonomy (NCBI): domain Bacteria; kingdom Pseudomonadati; phylum Pseudomonadota; class Gammaproteobacteria; order Enterobacterales; family Erwiniaceae; genus Pantoea; species Pantoea sp. CFCC18177. The sequence goes on along the minus strand of NZ_JBNBPL010000005.1, from coordinate 229,396 downwards.
TTCGCCATTAATTCGCTGAAGATAATGGGGTGCTAAAAATTCAGCACCCCGATCACCTAATCTATTTGATTTCTAATGCTGCTACGCGGTCTTTTAGCGCCCGTTCAATCGCCTTGCGATGATAGGGTGACATTTTGCGCCACTCTTGCGCCTCTTTGCGGGTGCGGCCACAGGCACGGCACCAACCACTTTTACCCTCAAAAATACAGATATCAATGCAGGGCGATTTTACCGACATAGTGACTTTTTCCTTAACGGGTGAGGCCGCTTAAGCCGTGTATCATCATATAGATGCCCACAACGGCGATCAGGGCGCTGGAGAAGTAAGGCGCACGGCGCGCAATATCGGCAAACCCTTTCCAGCGACGGGTCGCATGGCGAACACTGAGCGCAGCACCGGCACCCACTGTCACCAGCGTTAATGCCAGACCAATGCTGAAACACACCACCAGCGCTGCCCCGAGGCTGAATTGTTTGACCTGCAGACACAGGAGCAGCACGGTGATCGCCGCAGGACAGGGGATTAACCCGCCAGTCAGGCCAAACAGCAAAATTTGCAGGTTACTGACTTCACGGCCATTGAAGCGGCGGCGAATATCTTCTGCATGAGCGCGTTCATGTGTATCCTGGAAAACCTGACTTTCAGCCCCAAAATGGGGAAGAGAGACGCGAGGCAGGTCATCCGCGTGCTCGTGATGATGATGGTGGTGGTGATGTGGCGAGTCGTGATGGTGATTGTGCTCATGGTGATGGCCGTGATGCCACGCATGCGCCTCTGACCATGTACGCCAGCCCATCCAGGCCGCCGTGATCAAAATAATGATGCCCGACACCAACTGTAGCCAGGGTTCGGCCGCTTCAGCGGTAAACTGACGACTGAGATACATCCCGCCCATCGCTATCAACCACACTACGGCAGTATGGGATAGTGTTGCCGCCAACCCGAGCATCACCGCCTGACGCACGCTGCCGCTAATAGCCACGATAAAAGCCGCCATCATGGTTTTCGAGTGGCCCGGTTCCAGGCCGTGCAGGGCACCAAGCAGGATGGCGCTGGGGATAAACAGGAGCGCGCTGGACGAGCCCTGACTCAACAGTGCCGCGAAATCATTCATAGTCATCATCTCGTGTCGTGATAAGTTGAAAGCGGCATTGGAGTGCCGTAAAATCGAAAAATCAAAGAAAATATACTATACCCCAGTATACATTAAGATCAACAGGAGCTGACAATGGGCCATACACTGAAGCATCAGAAAAGCCTGCTTACGCGCGTGCGTCGCATTAAAGGGCAGGCGGCTTCGCTAGAGACGGCACTGGAGTCCGGTGAGGAGTGCCTGAAGGTATTGCAGCAGGTTGCTGCGGTGCGAGGTGCGGTGAACGGATTAATGGCAGAACTGCTGGAAGGGCACATTAAAGAGCATTTGATGAATGAATCGGCGACGGAAGCTGAGCGCAGTCAGGATCTGGAAGAGATCGTCAGCGTTATTCGTTCGTATTTGAAGTAGGGGTGTGTTGCATGCTGTGGTTGATCGCAAAGTACGCTATAACGGCGGGGATGGTGGTGCTGATTTCTGAAGTGGCTAAACGCAGTGACCGCCTGGGCGGATTGATTGCGGCACTGCCTTTAGTCACGGTCTTGGTATTGATATGGATGAAGCTGGAGGGGCAGAGCCAAGCCAAAATTGCCAGTCACGCGTGGTACACCTTCTGGTATGTGGTGCCTACCTTGCCAATGTTTGTCGCGTTTCCGTTTCTCTATCAACGCTGGGGATTTTGGCCAACGCTGGTGGCAAGCTGCTTACTGACCATTCTGTTGTTTCTACTATGGGCCACGTTGCTGAAACGCTTTGGTATCGCGCTGATGTAACCAGAGTAGCGCGCGGCAACCGCCGCGCACCCGTCAAAACTGATATTCGGCAGCCGTCACCAGTTGCACAAAGGGGCCTGACAACGTCTGGTTATGATGGGCAATAATCTGTTGCGCAATGATCTGCCCGTTATCCGTAGTGGTATGTGCATCACCGATTAAAACCACCCGAAATCCTAAGTCTGCGGCTGCGCGGCAAGTGGTATCCACGCAATATTCGGTTTTCATCCCGCAAACCACCAACTCTTCGATTCCCGCTAATTGCAATGATGCTGACAGCGTGGTGCCACGAAAACAGTTTGGATAGCGCTTCACAAACACACCATCCTGCGTTGGGTCTATTGCCAGTTGCGGGATAAGTTGTGTCAACGGGCTGCTTTCTGCAAGAGGTGAACCCTCAGGTCCTGTATGGCGTGCAGCAAAGATAGCGGCCTTCATTTCCCGGGCGCGAGTAATCAATAAATTGATGTTAGCCAGCGTTGCCCCTGCGGCATACGGCTGCTGTGGCGCAAAAAACAGGCCGTGCTGCATATCAATAATCAACAACGCTTTTTTACTTGGGGATGCCATGGTGTGTCTCCTTTCACTGTGTGATGAACGGAGACGATCCCCGTCCATTGTCTGACGGGGCGAGGGAACCTGTAAGCTTACGTTTTCGTTACAGATACACACGCACCGCCGCCAAATGCGGTGGTGATGGTCACTGTGGTCAACGTAATAAACTGAGACATTTCAGGCTCGCGTAAAATAACAGATGAAGTTCGACGTTATCACAGTCCTGTACAAAATCCATCTGTGTTTTGCGCATCGGGATAAAAAGCCGCTAAAGTGATAAATCATCACTTATCTGCGGGATGACGGATTTGGTAAAGCCCATTCATTTAACCCATCTGTTGCGCAGTCCAATGGCGGGTACAGAAGCTATGGCAGTACATAGCGGACATGCTTTCCCGCGCCATTCTCACGATCATTAAGAAAATGGGGCCAACTGGCCCCATTATTAATGCTGAGTGTCTTTGCCCGTGTGACTACGATTACGGAAAATATGCGTGACGTTATCCGCGTCCTTTAGCGCTACGCTATTTCTAGAGGTTGTCTGCTGATTATTCATGACTTCTGCCATAGCGAGACGCAACGCTTTCAGCCTCGCGGGGTCTGACTCCTGCGCGGCCATGATTCTTAGTTTCTCGAGCAGAGTATCATTGGATACTGGCCCTACATTCCTCAATAGCTGTAGAACTGCATCGCCCATTAGAATATCGGCCAGTCGTTCCTCATCACTTCTATGCATAAATGTTCTCTGGTTATCGCAACAAATCCGCGACAGATAACAAAGTGGGTTCAGTCTAAAGCGAAAGATCTGATGAGGCGGAAGCCACTTTGTCCGTTAGCAGAGTCGTGCGCCTGTTCTCAGGATTCCCGGTTAGCAGTAAACATCAACCCGATGAGTTGTTGATAGTGCAACGCTTCTTCAGTGTCATTGGCCTGTTCCAGACGGCAAATCAGTTTGGTACAGAGCGTTTTGCGGCAGAGCGTGCGGCCGGAACGTAATATTTCCACCACAATGTGCCCGAGGGTTTCTTGCTGAGAGGGCAAGGTCGCTTCATTAAAATAACGCGCAATGGCATCTGAGGTGGATAAAAGGTTTTTGTCCTGACGCATGGTTCCTTCCTCCAGGCTAACTTGTGAGCAAAATGCTCGCGAAAGTTATACAACCTTAATCAGTTTGTACAAGAATATGAAGGAACATCAGGCAGGCTGTTTTTGCAAAAAGTGCTAATTGATTAATTACAGGTGCTTAAGTAATAGGCGAGGCTAACAACAATTCTGAATTGAGTACATCTATAGTACTTGGTATTATAACTCTTCATGTGAGGACAAGGACCGTCCTAATCAAACCACAGAAGGGAGGCATCATGGCCATCTATGTCTTAAAGCCATTCGACAGGAATACCAAAAGTGACAACATTGACGATGTTAGATTGTGTACGGCTGCCAGAGAGGTGATTGCCGGTATTTTTGAAGCCAATTTCGGTGGAGGGGTATTTAAAAAACGAATACCTTTAAGCCAAGGAAAAAGCGGTGGAGCCAGAGCCGTTGTTGCATTCAAAATCAATAATCATCTTTTTTTCGTTAATGGTTATGCTAAATCATCGGTAAAGCAGGTTGGGAGAGAAATTCCCGAATCTGATCTTTTGATTTATAAACAAGTTGCTAAAGAGATGTTCAATCTCACTCCAGAACAAGCCAGCCAAGCTATTAGAATGGGAAAAATGCGAGAGGTACATTGCGATGGTTAATCATCTCAAAGATCTTCAGGAAATAGCTCACGATTTCAATGAAATTGGTGCGATTTCTGATGAGCTTAAAGAAAAAATCGATTCGCGAGTCAGATTGCGGGAACTGCGCGCGACACTTCCAGTGTTACCTATGATGTCAGGCCAAGCGATTAAGGAATTGCGTGAACGGCTTGGGTTGAGTCAAGCCATGCTCGCCGCTTGTGTTGGAATGTCTGTTGCCACCGTGATTAAGTGGGAGCGCGAAGAGAAGGAACCTAATGGTGCGGCCAAGCGTCTGCTTGATATTATCGACAAAAAAGGTTTAAGCGTTCTTCAATAGCGAAAGCCCCTGTAAAGGGGCTTAGCAATTTTCACGTTATCTGCCGACACTGAAATGAAGTTTAATAGCCGTCCGTCGAACGTGTCAGTGATTCCCACGCATCAATCTCCGTGCTAAACGCCGCCAGTTTTTCTCTTACCAGTTTCAGTGCATCACTGCCCAGCAGCAGGTGAGCGGGTGGGTTGTCGCTCTCGATCACCGCCAGCATCGCGCGTGCGGCCTTCTGCGGATCGCCAAGTTGCTTGCCGCTCTTCTCCTCACGCGCCTGGCGAATGGGGTCGAACAGCGCATCATAATCGGTGATACTGCGCGCACTTCGCACCATCGAGCGTCCCGCCCAATCGGTGCGGAATGAGCCGGGTGCCACAGCGGTCACATGAATATTAAATGCAGCCAGTTCCTTGCTCAGCGTTTCTGAAATACCTTCCAGCGCAAACTTACTGCCGCAGTAGTAACTGATACCCGGCATGGTAATAAATCCGCCCATCGAGGTGATGTTGAGAATATGTCCGCGGCGACGTTGCCGCATATAAGGCAGTACGGCTTTGATTATGGCCACGGCGCCAAAGACGTTAACATCAAACTGACGACGCATTTCCGCCAGAGAAGACTCCTCCATTACCCCTTCATGACCGTATCCGGCGTTGTTCACCAGCACATCAATCGGCCCATGGTGCCCTTCAATATCCGCTACAAGATCATCAATGGCGCTGAAATGGGTGACATCCAGTTCAAATGCCACAGCATGTTGAGGATGTAACTGTTCAAATGCCGTTTTCGCCTGGGCATTTCGCACCGTTCCTATCACACGATAGCCTTTTGCTAACGCTTCTTGCGCCAGGGCGCGGCCAAATCCGCTACTGACGCCAGTAATCAAAAGTGTTTTAGAGGTTGACATTACGATTCTCACTAAGTGAATGAAGAATGCATATTATTCTCTGGAAGAGTGCGTTATAAGGCCGTATCTTCTGCTTTTATTGCCTATTCTTATGATTGCGAGAATGTGATGTTTCATTCAGATGTGCAGCTACGCACGGTTCAACTACTGAAAACGTTAGCCCCGCAAGAGGGATACAATTTGACGGCGTTGCCGGATGTGCGCATTTTACGCTCAGATCGTCCGCTGGCGCGCACCCCGGTACTCTACGATCCGGGCATCGTGATTGTTTGCCAGGGCAGTAAGCGCGGTTATTTTGGCGATCAAGTGTATGTCTATGACGAGCAGCACTATCTGGCGGTTTCTGTGCCGGTGCCTTTCACCATGGAGACTGCTGCTACAGCGGAACATCCGTTGCTGGCGATTTACATGCATCTGGATTTTAGTTTGGCGACGGCATTGTTACTGGAACTGGAGCAGCAACACCTTCCGCTTGCGGTGAAGGCGGCACAGAGCATGGTGTCCAGTCCGATGGATGAAAAGCTACGTGATGCTGTTTTACGATTTTTAACCGTACTCAACCATCCGCTGGATGCCGCAATACTTGGCCCATCACTGGTGCGTGAACTCTATTATCGTGTGTTGACAGGGGCGCAGGGACAAACATTGCGCGCTGCGCTGACCCTGCAAGGACAATTCGGCAAAGTGGGCAAGGCGCTCCGCCATATTCACGCCTGTTATGCGCAGACGCTGAATTTGACACAGTTAGCGGATGAGGCAGGCATGAGCGTGCCGACGTTCAGTGCGCATTTCAAAATCATCACCCAGCAATCGCCGATGCAGTATGTGAAATCGGTGCGACTGCATCAGGCGCGCATGTTAATGGTGCGTCAGGAGATGACGGCAGCCGCCGCGAGTCATGCCGTGGGCTACGAGAGCGCCTCGCAATTCAACCGTGAATTTAAACGCCTGTTTGGATTGCCGCCAGCAGAGGAGATCAAACGCATGCAGCGCAATTTCGCGGTGCCACCTGCGCAGCAGGCTTCCGCGTTTGTTTCCTCGCATTGAAATTCACGCGGCTGTCTTCAACACCATCACCGCATAGCGGCACATGATATCGGTGGCATTGCTAAACACACAATCCGCCGGATCACCTAACTCAAGGCAATCTCCTGGCTGCATTTCAAACAGGTTATCGCCCTCCTGAAAGCGTAACGTACCCTCCAGCACCCAGATTAACTGGCGACGAGACAGGTAGGAGATGGCAGGCATTGGCACGTCAGTATGCGGCGGGAGTTCAACGCTAACCACATCCAGCGGAATGTCACCCGGCGAAACATGGCGGCGAATGTAACCGGTTTCCGGGTCCTGCCAGACAGGCTGTTGCGCATGGCGCAGCAAAGTGCCGGGTTGAACTTCAGTGAGAGCGATAAGCTGCGACATACTTATAGTGAACGAACCCGCCAAACGCGCCAATGAGGTGGCGGTGGGACTGCTTTCGCCACGTTCAATTTTGTGGATCATGGCGCGCGAGACACCAGATTGCTCGGCCAAGTCGGTTAATGACCAGCCACGTTTCTCACGTTCAATTTTTATGTTCTGACCAATGCGTGCATTGATGTCGTCTTCTTTGCTGGACAATTCATCTAACATAATGGATAACTACGATAGTAAACGAAACATCTACTATAGTGACGGGGAGGGCATCATGCAAATACGTGAAGCACAAGAGAGTGACGCAGCAATCATTGCTGAGATCTACAACGACGCGGTGCTCCACACCACTGCGATCTGGAATGATAATACGGTGGATACGGCTAATCGTATCCAGTGGTTAGTGTCCCGGCAGAGGGCAGGATTTCCGGTGCTGGTTGCCGTCGAGGAGCAGCTGGTGATCGGCTACGCCTCCTACGGTGATTGGCGACCCTGGGATGGCTATCGTCATACCGTCGAACATTCGGTGTATGTGCATAAAGAGGGGCGTGGCAAAGGAATCGGGTGCCAACTGATGCTCGCTTTAATCGAACGGGCGCGCGAACAGGATAAACATATGATGATTGCCGGCATCGAGTCAGAGAATCACGCCTCAATAGCACTGCATAAGAAGTTAGGGTTCAGCGATGGCGGCAGGTTAAACCAGGTGGGGTGCAAGTTTGGACGCTGGCTCGACCTGACGTTTTTGCAGCTTAAATTGGATACGCGTCATCAGCCTTGATGCGCTTAAGGGTGACGTGAACAGTTAACGCACTTTTAGCGGGGCATTTATCTCCTCATTTTCTGCACCATAATGCTATATAAATGATAACAATTATCATCAATTGCCTTGTGCTGAGGTCAGGATGCCATCAACAAAACTCACCGCTGACTGCTGTATCGTTGGCGGTGGTCCCGCAGGATTAATGCTGGGATATCTCCTGGCGCGAGCTGGTCTACAAGTTGTCGTGATTGAAAAACATCCCGACTTCCTGCGCGATTTTCGCGGCGATACTATCCATCCTTCAACGCTTGAAATTATGCGCCAACTGGGCTTGCTTGATGAATTACTGGCGTTGCCTCATCAGCGGGCTGAAAAGTTGCAGGCTGAAGTGGCGGGTCAAGAAATCACCATGGCTGATTTCTCTCGTTTGCCGGTAGAGAGCCGTTTTATCGCTTTTATGCCGCAGTGGGATTTCCTGAATTTCCTCGCCCGCAAAGCGGCTGCTTTTCCTGGCTTTACTCTGCTGCAATCCACCGCATTTGCTGACCTGGTCTATGAGAATGGTGCGCTGGTGGGCGTTAAAACGTTACAGGGTAACGAACAGCTAGTCATTCAAACTCCGCTGGTGATTGGTGCAGATGGCCGTAATTCCCAGGTGCGTGCTAAAGCGGGGCTACAAAGCAAAAGCTTTGGCTCGTCACGGGATGTGTTGTGGTTCCGCCTGGATAAACAAACTGGAGATCCTCAATGGGGCATGGGCCATAAAGGCCCCAAGCAAAATTTCATCGTCATCGATCGTGGTGATTACTGGCAGTGCGGTTTTACCATTCAAAAAGGACAGTTTGATGAGTTGAAACACGCTGGCCTGGACGTGCTGAAGCACACCATGGCTGAGGTTGCACCTTTCAGTGAGGAGCGAATGGCACAACTGGATAGCTGGGATAAACTCAAGCTGCTTTCGATTCGTATAGATCGGCTTGAGCAATGGGCGAAGCCCGGTGTGTTGTGTATTGGAGATGCCGCCCATGCGATGTCACCAATAGGCGGCGTGGGGGTGAATCTGGCGATTCAGGACGCGGTGGCGGCTGCCAACGTCCTCACCCAACCTTTGAAAGACAACAGACTTACTTTACGTGATCTACAGAAGGTCCAGCGGCGGCGACAGTTTCCCACGGTGGCGACCCAGTTTCTGCAAATCAAAATGAGCAGTAATAAACGAAAGCGCAGCACTCCCAGCAAAGTGCCGCAGCTCATCAGTCGCTTCCCTTTCTTACGCCACTTGTTTGGCCGTTTAATTGGCTTAGGGTTTCGTACAGAGCGGCCGAAGCATCTTAATTAGAAAATTTTACTTTCTAATCCAGTAAATCCCTTTCCATTTATTGGTAAGCCCTGAATAGCAACAATGCATTCACTGCAGCAGACAGCATCGGGTTGTCTGCGAGTCCGATAAATAGGATGTGATTATGCCTGTTGCCTTACTCGCCCTTGCGGTTGGCGCCTTTGCCATTTGTACCTCAGAGTTTGTCATTGTTGGCATGCTGCTTAACATCACTCATGACATGTCGATTAGCGTGGCATCGGCGGGCATGCTGGTCACAGCATACGCATTAGGGGTGGTGATTGGCGCCCCGTTGCTGACGCCTTTTATGGTGCGTTTTAAGCGTAAAAATGCGCTGGTCATGTTGATGTTGCTCTACGTCGCAGGAAATTTTGCTTGTGCGGTCGCGACCAGCTATCAATACCTGCTGCTGGCCCGCGTGATTGCGGCGTTGGCGCACGCCTCCTTCTTTGGTTTAGGAGCCGTCGTCGCCACACAATTAGTGCCTAAAGATAAGCAAGCCAGTGCCATCGCTGCCATGTTTCTCGGGGCGACGTTAGCGAATGTATTTGGTACACCGCTTGGTACTTTGATCGGCGACCATTTTGGCTGGCGCAGTACTTTCATGGCCTGTTCAGCCATCGGTGTGTTTGGCGCGCTGGCGATTGTTGTGTTAGTCCCGGATATCAAAAGCGAGAAGCCACAACATTTAAGTACTGAATTTAAAGTATTGCTGCAACCGCAGGCACTGAAGGCATTGTTGATCACCATTCTGGGATTTGGCGGTATTTTCACTGCGCTGACATACATTGGCCCACTGCTGACTCAGGTGACGGGCTTCCCGGAGAGTGCGGTTTCCTGGCTGCTGCTGGTATTCGGTATCGGGATGGTGTTGGGTAATCCTTTAGGTGGCCGTCTTACCGACTTCAGCCTGCGGCTGGGCATTCTGGTGACATTAGTGATTTTGTTGGCCGTGCTGGTTGCGTTGGGTCTGTTTGCGGGTTTCAAAGTGGTCACGGCGATGTTGGTGTTCCTTTTTGGTGCGGCGATGTTCTCTGCGATTACACCGCTGCAGGTTCAGGCAATGCATGCCACCCTGGCTGCCCCAGTATTAGGTTCTTCATTTAATATCGCGGCATTTAATCTTGGCAACGCGGGAGGTGCATGGTTAGGCGGGTACGTGCTGGAGCAAGGGGTTCAGGTCGCTCAACTTCCGCTGGTGGCGGCCGCAGTAACTACCGTGGGGCTGTTGTTTGCCTATTTTGCGCGTGCCGGAGTGGTGGCAAAAAGCGCGCATAATGCACATTGACTTAACGAGGCATTGATCCAAAGATCAATGCCTTATTACAGGGAAGGGAAGCACAGATGGACTTACTGAAAAGTATGGCCGTTTTCATTGAGGTGGTGGATCAGGGCAGTATGACGGCGGCATCCGTGAAATCTGATGTGACGCCGCAAATGGTGGGTATGCATATCAAAGCGCTGGAGCAGCAGTTTGGGGCTAAATTTTTGCATCGCACCACGCGCCATATTGGCCTGACCGAGGCCGGCAAACTGTTCTATCAGCACTGTCAGCAGGTTTTAGGCTTAATCGGCGAAACCCGACAGGTGATCAATCAATTGCATGTGGAGGCGAAGGGATTATTACGCCTCTCTGCACCGGCCACTTTTGGCGCACGGGTGATCGCGCCGACGCTGGGCATGTTCCGCCAACAGCATCCTGGCGTTGAAGTGGATCTTTTTCTCACCGATTCGGTGATGGATTTGCAAGCCGATGAAGTCGAAGTTGCGATACGCATCGGAACCCTACAAGATTTGTCTCTGGTCGCCCGTCCCTTAGGCCGCTACCGGATGGTAATTGCGGCTGCGCCTGCTTATCTGGCCAGGAAGGGAGTACCGTCGCGGCCGGAAGCGTTGGCCGAGCATCACTGTCTGGGCTTCAGATTAAAACAGTCGCAGCGCCATTGGCATTTTCAGCGCGGGGATGAAAAGGTCAGTGTGCGGGTTGATGATTGCATCAGTATCAATCAGGGCGAAGCGCTGCGGCAAGCGGCGTTAGCCGGTGCGGGCGTGATAATGCAGCCGGAAGTGCTGCTGCAGCAAGACTTCGCCAGCGGTGCTTTAGTGCCCTTGCTTACGGAATTCACCATCCCAAATCGTGCCGTGAACATGATTTACCGCCAGGATCGTTTTGCCAGTGCGAAATTAAAGGCGATCATTGATTTTGGTCTGGAACGCTGGCGGATTTAGCGCGTTGCGATGACTTAATGCCGCAGACGATGAATATCGGCGAAGTACAGGTAGCCTTTTTTTGCCCGCATCTCTTGTAGTCGTGTTTTCTCACTTTCTGTCAGCACGCTACTGGCCATCAGCGAATCGATAAACTCCTCGCGCACGTGCACTTCCATGTACCAGTCACCGGTGTAGCAGTTTTTCCACGCACCTTTATCAATGTCACGGGCTTTGTAAGACGGATTGACGTGGAAGAAAAAGAAGAAATTACACACGGCAAAAATCAGGATGCAGACCACATATTCAATAGTGCCAAAAGAGTCGGAGTACATCAGCAGGGCCATGGTCAGGATAAACAGAAGCCACATCAGACCGAACAAACCAGGATAATTTTTGATAAACGAGATATCAAAGTAGGGGCGGTCATTACGCTGCTCTTCTACATTGATTCTGTCCAGCTCAGTTTGTAAAACATCATCCAGTTGATTACGCATTCGTTCACCTCAGTGGTTTCCTTATCGGCACAGCTCGCAAGAGTTTACCAGATAACCAGGGTGATGTTGGGCAGGGAGACAGCGATCGGTTTGACATTGACCTGTTTGCCAGGCAAAAAGAAGCCCGCTAAGCGGGCGGGGTAATTAAACCAAGGAAAAAATTCTCGTAGGCAACGCAGTGCTGTGTGTTGCGTCACTATATTAGCAACGTAGCGCCGTCCGTACAGAAAATGATCGATGATTTAATTTTGCTGATTTGATAAACGTTATATTTGTGACGGGAATGTTATTTCGCTGTTTACAAATGCACAGCGAAGCGGCTGGAAAGGGCGATCGTCCCTGCGGGCGTGCCATTGATGTCATGGTAGCACTCAGTGCGACTAAGCGAGTGCTTATCAATTAGCCTGCTAATAAACGTATCGCCCCGTCACATCAGCCCACCCAACGCGACTGACGAATAACGCTACAAAAATTAAGCGGTGTGAATTGCGGCTGTTTATCCGCGATGACGTCGGCTTTCACGTTACCAAAAGTGGTATCGGGTTTGTGTTTGATCCCCTCATAAAATGCCTGAATGATCTCTTCTTTAAATTGTGGCGGACGTGGATGCTGCTGAACCACGGCCTCTCGCTCCGCATCACTGAATTGCTGGTAGTTGATGCCCAACACATCCATTTCTACCCCTGCGGTGACCAGTGCAATTTCCGGTGCCATAAATTGTGGGATGCCCGGTGTGGTGTGCAACGCAATGGCGGTCCAGACTTTGTCGATATCCGCCTGTTCCACGCCGTATTGCTGCAGGAAATCGCGTGCGGCGTTCGCCCCGTCCACCTCAAAACGCTTGTCACAACTGCAGTGCTCATGTGTCAGCCCGATATCGTGGAACATGCAGCCGACATATAGCAACTCAGCATCCACCTTCAGATCTAACCGACGGCCCGCCAGCGCGCCCCAGTAGTAAACCCGGCTGGAGTGATGAAACAGCAGATCGGATTCGGTATCGCGAACGAACGTGGTTGCGTCACGGGTCATTGGACTATCTGGGATGGTGATGCCGTTAATGGAAAATTGCATGGTGTGCTCTCCGCTCAGTGAAGTTGCAGCCAGCTTAAACCTTGCGCATAATGTCGTTAATCGACTTAAAGCGACTATTTAGGACATTGCGACTAAATCAGACGGGATTACGCATGAATCATCACCTCACTATACTGGCAGTACCGGGCGCACAACTGCTCGACGTTTCTGGGCCGTTAGATGTGTTTGCTGAAGCCAATCGATTACTGAATCGCATTGTTTATACCTTGCGCGTGATGTCGTTGGAGCATACGCAGGTTCAGTGTTCATCAGGGGTGCGCTTAATGGCCGACGTGATGCTGACGGACATCCATCAACCCCATACCTTTCTGATTGCCGGTGCGCCAGATGCCAGTGACATTCTGCTAAGCGCAGCACAGGTTGAACGCATCAACCAGCTTTGCGCGAGGAGTCAGCGTTATGGCTCGGTCTGTACCGGTGCGTTGTTGCTGGCCCAGACGGGGTTATTACAGGGCAAAAAAGTCACCACTCATTGGACATGCGCTGAGCGTTTGGCAGTACTAATCCCAGATGCGCAAGTGGAGGGAGATGCACTTTATGTTGCAGATGGACCCCTGCGCACGGCGGCTGGTGTGACGGCAGGGCTGGATATGGCACTGCGTCTGGTGGAAGAAGACCTGGGGCGCGAAGTGGCACAGGATATCGCCGCCAACCTGGTGATGTTCTTCCAGCGTCCTGTTACGCAGGCCCATTTTGTCCGTAAGCCGCAGGTGGCCCTGGCAGGGCGCAGTGCTTTTCAGGAGATGCAACGCTGGGCGTTGGCGAATTTGCCCAGCATTCGCGGATTAGAGGATCTTGCCGACCATATGCGAATCAGCACGCGCCACCTCACTCGCTTATTTCGACAGCAGATGGATGTGCAAGCAGGAAACTGGCTGGAGAATGCGCGCATTGAGCAGGCACGCGCATTGCTGGAAGGGGGGACAATGCCCCTGAAGGCCATTCCCGCCGCCTGTGGTTATCACAGCGCTGATGTGCTGCGCCGTGCGTTTGTGAAAGTCACGGGAATGACACCGTCGGTGTACCGTAAGATGTTCTCTGACAGGCAAAGAACACCCTAGATAGCAGGCTATTCTGGCCAGTTATCCAATACACGTTGACGCACCGCTTCGGGATAACCCTGCGCAAAGGATGCATGCAAATGACGTTGAGCCTGTAAAGTATCAAACACCACTTTAGCGCCCGTGCCTACGACATATTCTGCTTCGTCATAACACTGGGGCAAGCGAATCACGCGCTGATCGTTAAACACGGCACGGCGGCCAACGGGATGCACTCTCGTCGATAATGCCCATACCACTTCACGCAAATTGGTCGGATCAAAATCATCATCCACAACGTACACTTTCGGGATAAATACCATCGCATCGGTTTTGAACAACACATCGCCAATACGTTGGGCTAATGCCTGACTGCCCATGCCCGGCAAGCGTTCGCGCCAGTCTTCAGGCATCACCACCAGCAACCAGTGGACGGTAGAGTCCTCTGGAATCCAGGCCGTAGTCACTGGCAGTCCGGCTTCGCGCAGGTGAGTGAGTGCATCGGCGGCCAGACCCATGGCCCACAGCGTATGTGATTCATCGCTCGGACGTCCGGTGATCGACATTGGCCAGATGGGATCGTCGCGATGTGTAATGGTTTCAACATGGAAGGTAGGTTGCGCTGACGAGCCTTCTCCGAGATAGCCGCCATATTCTCCGTAAGGGCCTTCCTGACAGTCTCGTTCAATCGATACGTGACCCTCAATGATGATTTCAGCGCTGGCTGGCACATCAAGATCGAGACTGATGGCTTTTACCACCGGGATCGGTTCGCCTGCCAGTGTGCCAATGTAGTCCGCTTCATCGGCATGAGCGGGAATAGGGATGCCAGAAACACAGGAAATGGCGGGTGCCGGGCCTTGTACTAACGCATAAGGCATAGGTTCGCCACGCGCCACCCATTGTGTCCAGATTTGACCAATATGCTGGCTGGGTACGATTAACCCCACCATGCGTTTACCGTCGACTTTCATTACTCGTGCAATCGACCAGTTGACCCACTTGCCATCCGGCGTTTTAACAATCAACGTACCCCAGGTATTGGCATAGCGGCCGCCATCTTTGTCATGCGCAAAGGGAATAGGGAAGCGGTCAAGATTCGCGGCTTCGCCACGCAAAATATTTTGCTGACACTCTGCCTGAGCTGACGCTACGCGCACCGGAGGAATGCCCGGTTTACAGCGAGCGGCCGACAGCGCTTCAATAATGTCAGGACCGCTGGATTCAGGCGCTAAACCTAACGACATGGCGACGCGTGCATAAGGCATCTCACGACGAGAGGATAATGCGGCTGGTGCGCCAAACAGGCGGAAACCGGGTGCCACGCCCGTCACGTGATGGAACAACGGCGCAGGAGACTGGATTTCATAGCTGCGACGGGTAATAGCGCTGGGTTCGAAATCACCATCCACCTCACGATGAACGTGCATAATGTCGCCCATTTCATCGAGCGCCGCGATAAAACCACGCAAATCTTTATACCAGGACATCCCTCTCTCCCTGTTTCATTACTGATATGATCACGCGATATGGGTGAACACCCAACACCATTAGTGATATAGTTCGTTATCGAACTGTTTGTGCTCGAACTATATATTTGGCATTTTAAGGAGTCAAGCGTACCCATGTCACAAAATCCCGACTTAATTATCGCTGCCCCCTTGTGGCCGCACGGAGATTGTTCGTTAATGCACTTGGTTCGACGTGCAGGGCAGCACTCAACATTTTGTTGGTCACAATGCGTGGATACTGGGCTCTCAGCCGTGCAATACGCGATTTTAGTGGTGCTGGCAGAAGACCATGTCTGCGACCAACAAACGCTAGGTAACCGTGCGGGTTTTGATAAAGCGACGGGGACTTACCTTATCGATCGTATGACCAAAAGTGGGTTGCTTCAGGTGGAAACTGACGCCGGTAATCGTCGGCGTAAGCTGGTGTCGATGACCGCGCAAGGGGAAGCCATGCTCAAGCAGATGATCGAGCAAGCAAAAGCCGCCGAACAGATGATTATCGCCAATCTGAATAGCCAGGATATTACGGATTTAAAACGCTTACTGAGCAAACTGGGTGGATTGCAGGAACCCTAAAATGATGCCGCAAACAAACGACGTTGACCGCACGAGTGATCCGCAACCGGATCTCACCATCGGCTTCTTGCTGATGAAAAGCTTCACATTGGCCTCGGTAGCCGGGCTGGTGGAATCACTGCGCTTTGCGGCGGATGAATCTTTCAGCAGTCGCCAGATCTTCTGCCGCTGGGAGTGGATGACTTGCGATAACCAACCGGTAACGGCCAGCTGTGGCTTGCCGGTTTCACCCACTGCCGATCTCGATTTCACTAAAAACTGGGATTATTTCGTAGTAGCGGGCGGCTTGCTGGAGGAGACGCGTCAGTCACCACAGTGGCTTCTGCAAGCGCTGCGGGCATTGCACGCACGCAATATCCCGATCATCACCCTATGCAGTGGCGCGTTTGTCGCGGGTAACGCGGGATTGTTGGATGGGCGCCATTGTGCGATCCATTTCACTACCCGTAATGAATTCCGTCTGCGTTTCCCACAGGCGATTCCGGTGATCGATAAAACCTATATCAAAGACGGCGGCATTATCTCCTGCCCCGGCGGAACGGCAATTGATCTGGCCGCCGACCTCATTCGCCAGCATTGTGGCGTGGTGCGCTCACAAAAAGTGCTCAAGTACTTACTGGTCGAGGAGCCCGCAGCGCCGGTTAAAAAAACGCAGCAGAAGAGAAATCTGCACGAGCCGGACGTGTACGAAAATGATCAGGTGAATAAGGTGATTGAATTTATGAAACACCACCTTGATTCACCGATACCGCTGGCAGAGGTGGCGGAGTTCGCTGGCGTCACTTTCCGCCAGCTCAATTTGATTTTTACGCAATGTACCGGCCATTCGGCAGCGGTTTACTGGCGAAGAATGCGGCTTGAGCGTGCGCGTAAACTGATGGCAGACTCCAGTAACAGCATTAATGCGATTGCCGCCGCAACCGGTTTTGCCGATGCCTCGCATCTTATCGCCTGGTTCCGCAAGCAGTATGGCGAAACGCCGAGTTCATTTCGCAAACGTCGGCGTGAGGTTGAACGATTGGTTAAAGAGTAGGGGGGCACTGACCCCTTCTCGCTTAGCGGGCGTGTTTCGACAAGGTGCGTGCAGCGGGTGGGTGTTCGGTGTTTTCATCCAGCGATGCTGCATCGTTGAGGTTCTGCGCAGCTGTTTCAGGGGCAAGGAACCAGGAGACGAGTAAGCCAAAGAAGGTGATACCTGCCGCGATATACATGGTGTGGCCGATACCAATCGTCTGCAGTGAAACTGGAACCAGATACGTTCCCACAGCGGCACCAATGCGCGACATCGACGTGCCAACCCCTACCGCCCCCGCACGTATTTCGGTGGGGAAAATCTCGTTGGGATAGACCAACTGCAATACCTGAGCACCGCCAATAAACAGTGCGTATGCGCCAAACATCAGCAGAATGATCATCGACGGCCCATCGCGCAGAGCACCTAACAGCAGCAGTGCGAGCCCTGACCACAGGAAGCTGTGCAGTAACAATTTACGTCGGCCCAGCGTATTCACCAGACGGGTGGCGATGATGCAGCCAACCACAAACAGCAGCGTAATCGCGATGGAGCCGTAAGACGCCCAGTCACCGCTGAGATGCAGGGCTTCCAGTACCTTCGGGGCAAAGGCATATACCGCAAATACCGGAATCACTGAACAGGTCCAGAAAATGGTCACAAACGCCATGCGCTTGCCATAGCCTGAGTGCAATAAATGCCCAAATGACAGCGGGTTATTTTCCGCCTGCTCAGGCAAATTCTTCAGACTAAAGTCGGCACCGTAAACGCGGCGGATAATCGCTTCCGCTTCTTGTTCACGTCCCTTGCTGATCAACCAGCGTGGTGATTCAGGTGTCCCCAGACGCACCAAAAACAACAGTGTGCCAATCACCGCGGTGCTCGCCAACGTATAGCGCCAGGCGTCTGCACCGCCGAAATTGAGGATGGCTTCACCCACCAGGTATGCGGTTGCCGCACCGGCAAACCACAGAATAGTCAGTGTGGCGAGACAAGGTCCACGTGATTTCCTCGGCATAAACTCAACCAAAAAGGCAGTCGCCACCGGATACTCAATCCCGACAGCCACGCCATTCAGGAAACGCAGTGCAAACAACACTTCTCCGCTTTCCACCCAGAACTGCGCCAGCGAGCAAACAATAAACAGCGTAGGGCCAACGAAGTAGAGCATCTTGCGGCCCAGACGATCGGTCAGTGCACCGCCAATAAAGCCGCCAAAGAAAATACCAATCAAAGCGGATGCGGCAATTAAACCTTCCCAAAAAGAGTTAAGACCCAAAGCCGGAGAAACTTTTGTCATGGCAATGCCAATGATGCTCAGCACATAACCATCCACAAAAGAGCCGCCGCCAGAACGCACCGTTAATAAACGATGGAAACGGCTCAGGGGAACATCTTCAACAGAAATGTTATTGGACATTTATTACTCCTGTCTTTTTCGGCGCTGACGAATCAATTTGCCGGCGCGCCTGAATCAGGCACGAAAGCAACGCGTGCCTGGTTTTATCAGCGCGCTAAAATGAATATAAACCTATGGCGATCGTTAAAACGTTATCCAGAACAGATAATAAGATCGTGATGTATTACGCTTTAAGGCGCTAAGTGAAATGCGTCATAAGCAGTTTCCTCCGGTGTAGGGTAGTCGGATAGATAAATTGGCTGCTATTCGTTGTTTTTATTATGGGAGGTGATGTTCCTCCCTTTTATTTATTCGGAAACGTTACGGCTTAAATGTTTGCTCTCAACCAGGCGGGTGGACCACCAGCAGACCAGCGAGCCGAGGCTCACCATCGCGGTACCTTGCCAAAATGACATCGTCAGGTGTGAACTGAGAATGAAAGCCGCTAAAACGGAAGAAATAATGGGGATAAAGTAAGACGCCGCCGCCAGCAGAGTCACGTTGCCGTGCAGTATTCCCACGTTCCACGCGGCATAGCCAAATCCCATCGCCATGGCGGCCAGTGCCAGGCAGACCCAAACTTGAAGTGATAAAACAAATGGCGGTTGCGGTGACAACAGGAACTTAATCCACAGCGTTAAGGCCGTTAAAATAAAGAACAACGTAATGCCGTTATTACCGTTGGCAATTTTTTTCGTCACCACACAATAAATTGCCCAAATTATCGCACCACTGAACGCCAAGCCGTAGCTTAAAGGATTATCCATTATGTTATGAGTCATTTCGGCGAATGAGAATCCCTGGTTCCCCCCTAAAACACGACAGATACCCGCCACGGCCAAAATAACGCCGGGGATAATTAAGGGGCTGACTTTTTGCCTGTTAACGATTACCGCCAGCACAATCGTCATACTCGGCCATAAATAATTCACCATGCCGACTTCAATCGCCTGACGACCGTTATGGGTAAAACCCAGTGAGAGCGAGAGGCACAGTTCATAACAAACAAATAACGCGCTACCGATAATTAAATAGCTGCGTGGAAACTTACGGAGATCCGGGAAGCCCACGGTAAACAGCAGTAAGAGGGCACTGCAACTGTAAATCAATGCTGCGCCTGCAACTGGGCCAAAACCTTCACTGACACTTTTAATCAGGCCAACAATTGCACTCCATAACAGGATGGCAATCAAACCGATGAGCGTCGCTTTTTTCTGGGGCATAACCCACTACCTCGTTTGGATTTACTGTCCACCCTAAGGGTGGTGAACGCAGACCTGTTAAATTCAGGTTAAAACCAGCATCAAACTATGCCGCCTGATGCACAGTGTAAAGACGTTAAAAAGGGCAATAGTCAGGGAATGTGATCGCTCTCTTAAATCGTTTAGAAAATTATTACGTCAATAAAAAACACATAAGCACATGAAAGTAATCATATAAAAAATCTCCTTCTGTAGAAATCTTCCATCAAATCGTATTTCCTTTGTATTTTTAAAGTATACAAAAAAGTCTCACCAATTGACCTCACTGCGCGCTATGTGCAAATTTTTAACAAACGCAACCTCACCGCGTTGCATATGGTCCTGATTTCACCCTGGAGAGTCCGATGATGACATTTGAAGGTATCTACACCCCCGCGATTACCCCTTACGCTGCAGACGGCAGCATTGATTTCACTGCGTTTGCCAACGTACTGGAGTCACTGATTGAAGCGCGGGTGCACGGCATTATCATTGGTGGTTCTACCGGTGAGTATTATGCACAAAGCGCAGAAGAGCGTCTTTCACTGGTTGAGCACGCACGCAAAGTGATCGGTAACCGCCTGCCACTGATTGTGGGCACCGGTGCCATTCGAACCGAAGATGCTATCGTGTTTGCCACTCATGCCCGTGACCATCAGGCCGATGCCATTCTGGTGACCTCTCCACCGTATGCGTTGCCAACCGAAATGGAAAACGCGCACCATGCGCTGAGCGTGGATAAGGCCGCGCAGTTGCCGATCATGCTCTACAACTATCCGGGGCGTATGGGTATCACCATGGGTGAAACCTACTTCCGCGAAGTCAGCCGCTCGAAAAACGTGGTGGCGATTAAAGAGAGCTCAGGTGATTTCAATAATCTGCACTTGCTGGCCTGTCAGTTCACTAACATTGCGCTGTCGTGCGGCTGGGATGACCAGGCGCTGGAGTTCTTTGCCTGGGGCGCACGCAGCTGGGTGTGCGCAGGTTCTAACTTCATCCCTCGTGAACATGTTGCGCTCTACAACGCCTGCGTGGTGGAGAAGGATTTCGATAAAGGTCGCAAGATCATGGCCGCCATGATGCCGCTGATGAACTTTCTGGACGGTGGCAAATTTGTGCAGTCTATCAAGCACGGTGTAGAGCTGGCGGGGCTGAAAGCGGGTCCGGTGCGTGCTCCTCTGCAGGCATTGAGTGAAGAAGAGCAAGCACAGTTGCAGACTGTTATCGCTGATGTCAAACGTAATGTCGCCGCGGTTGCCGTGCTGTAAGGAGTGCGCATGAAACAAGTCCAAACGCTCAGCGATGTTGTCAGCATCGCCCGCGAGTTGCGCTTTCCCCATCAGGCCTTTATTAACGGACGTTTCACTGCGTCTCAATCCGGCCGCACGCTGGAAACCACTAACCCAGCAACCGGTGAGGTGCTCGCAGACATTGCCGCCTGTAACCGTGATGACGTCAATGTGGCGGTGCAGGGCGCGCGGCGCGCATTTGAAGCAGGAAGCTGGAGCCAACTGCATCCCGGCGAGCGAAAAGCGGTCTTACTGAAGTTAGCGGATTTACTGGAAAAGGAAGTCACGCAGCTGGCGGTGATGGAGAGTCTGGATAGCGGTAAACCGGTCAGCGAATGCCTGGCCGTAGATGTGCCGGAGACCATCCATGTTATCCGCTGGCATGCGGAAGCCATCGACAAGCTTTACGACCAAACGGCCCCGGTGGGTAGTACGGCAATGGCGATGATTGTGCGTGAACCTATTGGTGTGGTCGGTTGCGTGTTGCCGTGGAACTTTCCGCTGCTGATGCTGGCTTGGAAAATCGGTCCGGCCCTGGCCGCAGGGTGTTCCGTGGTGGTGAAGCCAGCAGAACAGACCTCACTGACTGCGCTGCGCGTGGCAGAGCTGGCTTACGAGGCGGGCATTCCTGCC
Organism: Pantoea sp. CFCC18177; assembly: GCF_059412425.1. Classification (NCBI taxonomy): domain Bacteria; kingdom Pseudomonadati; phylum Pseudomonadota; class Gammaproteobacteria; order Enterobacterales; family Erwiniaceae; genus Pantoea; species Pantoea sp. CFCC18177. The sequence continues at coordinate 207,996 of NZ_JBNBPL010000005.1, read as the reverse complement.
GGCGTGCTGAATATCGTGACCGGCACGGGCAAAGACGTGGGTGAGCCAATGGGCTTACATCCTGATATTGATATGGTGAGTTTCACCGGTTCAACCGCCACCGGACGCCGGTTCCTGCACTATTCGGCGGAGTCCAATCTGAAAAAGATTGTGCTGGAGTGTGGGGGTAAAAACCCGGCGCTGGTGTTTGAAGATGCTGAGGATCTGGCGAGTGTAGCGGCCAACGTGTTAAGCGGCGCATTCTGGAATATGGGTGAGAACTGTTCTGCGACATCGCGCCTGCTGGTGCACGAAGATGTCAAAGACAAGCTGCTGGCATTGATGGCCGATCAGCTGGTTGCATGGCGTATGGGCAATCCACTCGATCCTGAAAATCGCCTTGGCACGATGATCACCACCGAGCATTTCTGCAAGGTCAGTGATTACCTGAAAACCGCCCGGAAAGAAGGATTGCGTGTCATCCAGGGCGGATTTACCGATCGCGGTATTTACGTGCAGCCGACCATTGTTGATGGAGTTACGCCGAAAAGTGCACTGTTCCGCGAAGAGATTTTTGGTCCCGTGCTGTGTGTCACCACCTTCAAAACGGAAGCGGAAGCTATCGCATTAGCCAACGATACAGATTACGGCCTCGCTGCCTCGGTCTATACCGGTAAGTTAAGTCGCGCGATTCGCGTGTCTCGTGCGGTGCGCGCGGGTACGGTAACGGTTAACTGCTTTGGTGAAGGGGATGCCACCACGCCGTTCGGCGGGTATAAGCAGTCTGGTTTTGGCGGGCGTGATAAATCTGTATTTGCGCTCGACCAGTACACCGAGTTAAAAACCATCTGGATCGATGTTCCTGCCGAATAATTTCTTATCCGCCTGCCAGAGATGGCAGGCATTCTGCTCGGTAACGCATTGTTATGCTTCATGACCAGGATGTGGGATGCGCTGAAGAATGCGATCAATATGCTGTGATTATTTTTGCTGTATACACACTTTTTCTGTAGGTTAAGCAGGAGTTGAGTGTGTTTATTCATCACAGGAGGTCACATTGAGATCGGGAAAAGCCGCGTTATATGAAGATTTAAAACGCCTTATTTTGACCATGGAACTGGACCCTGACGAACTGTTAGATGAAGCCAGCCTGACCGGGCAGTACGGTTTGTCCCGCACACCCGTGCGTGAAGTGTGCCAGCGTTTAGCCGGTGAAGGCTATCTGGAGATTGTTGAGAAACGTGGTGTCCGCGTCATCCCAATGAGCCACTCCACACTGCGCAATTTTTTCCTGGTCGCGCCGATGATTTATGCCGCAACCGGCCGCCTGGCGGTGCAGAACGTGAAACCTTCCCAGTTAAAGTCTCTTAAGGAAACGCAAAAACGCTTCCGTAAAGCCGTGCAAAGTCGCGACGCAGAAGCGTTGGCACTGGAGAACAACCGATTCCACGAAATTATGGGCGAAATGGCGGGCAATCCTTATTTGCAGCCCAGCCTGGGTCGCTTACTGATTGACCATTGCCGTATTGGCCACACGTTCTTCCGTCCGCAGAATGAAGATATGGAACGCCGTTTGCTGCTGGCAGCAGAACATCACGATGCATTTATTCAGGCCATCGAAGCGCGCGACGAACAGAAGGTGGTCGATTTAGTGTTCGAGCATTGGGAGTTGTCACGCGAGAACATGGAAATCTTTATCGCGCCGCAGGGGCTAACGGCGGATGATTTGGTGCAGTCTTCGGAAGGGAATAAACGCTAAGCGTTGACATGATTTAAACAGGTGCGCATTGATGCGCACCGTGACAACAATCCAGTAATGACTATTCGTTGCCCCACTGGTTTAAAAAGTTAGCAATCTCATCGATTCGCCGCGCTTCAATACCCGCATCAACGGCCATCTCCTGCTGTGACTCTTCGCTGATCTCTTCGTTATTCGACAGACGCGTGAGTAACAGCTGGAAATAGTGCGCCAGTGCTTCAAATTCTGCTTCACTGACATCATATTCTGATTCCGATGCGTACTCTTCGGCGATGTCATAATATTTCATTGCTATTTGAGGTCTCATTCTTCGCTTCCCAATTTAGACTTTAAGCATCTTAACGGCGGCATCGATGTCGATCTCATCTTCCGTAAAGATCAAGGTTGTGCCCTGGAAGGTGGTCACCGCCAGTTTTTTCACGGAGCGCATCTCATCAGGTTTCACATCCGATTTTGGCTTGATATTGTTCATCAGAATGCCCACAGACAGCACGGTGTTTTCTTTATCAATACGGGTATCAACCGGCTCTTCTTCGCTGTATACCACGAAGGATTTGATCGACGTGAGCTTGAGGCGTTCGCCAGCAATAAAGATGTATTTGCTATCGGGGATAACTTTCACCGCAAAGGCGGATAAACCTTTGTTGTTGGTGGTGGGTTCGAATGTCACCGTCGCATCTTTCTTGATCAGATCAGGGTTGGCGACCTTAATCACATGAAAATAACGGTTATCACCGTTTTCATCTTTGATAAATCCAAAACCCTTTTCTTGAAACCAGGTTGTGATTGTTCCGTTCATCGCCATTACCGCCTACTTAATCGTTTATTTGCTCAATTTTTTGCAGCGCGCAGTGTAATGCACAATGCGCGCGCAGACTATGCCTTTGCGCTAAGTCTGGACGAGAATTTTGTGGAGTGCGAGTGAAGGGGTAAATTCGTGGTTCGGCGCAAAATGGGGTATCATCCGCAGCCACTTTCCAGCCGGGCAGTCAAATGTCACCCATCCTCGATACTTTCATTGCCCCGCCTTGTGATGAGCAGATTGAAACGCTTTATCAGGATGAGCATCTGTTGCTCATCAATAAACCCAGCGGACTGCTGAGTCTGTCAGGGAAAAATCCGCAGAATCTCGATTCGGTGCATTATCGGTTAGTGAAGACCTTCCCCGGTTGTACGCTGGTTCATCGTCTTGATTTTGGTACGTCAGGTTTAATGGTGATCGCGCTCAACAAGGCCATCAATGCTGCGCTTTGCCAGCAGTTTAGCGCGCGAACCGTGACCAAAATCTACAGTGCCTTACTTCACGGACATCTTGATGAAAACGAAGGGGTGATAGACGCGCCGATCGCCAAAGATCCCGCACTGTTTCCCTTGATGTCGATTTGCCCAGTCAACGGCAAGCCAGCACGCTCACGCTATCAGGTAGTGGAACGTTGCACGCGTGAGGCAGAGGACGGGACCCTAATACCTTTGACACGGGTGCAACTCTTTCCGGAGACCGGGCGCACCCACCAGTTGCGTATTCACTGCCAACAATTGGGGCACCCGATTTTAGGTTGTGACCTTTACGGCGGGCTCAAATCACCAGGGACTGAAGGGACACCGCGTTTGATGTTGCACGCCAGTGAACTGCATTTTGTACATCCCATCAGCGGAACGTTAATCGAGGCACGTAATGCCAGTCCGTTCTGAACCTGGCAACTTGATTACCACATTAAATCATCAGGCACTTTGAAATCGGCGTAGGGGTCATCTTCATCCTGCACGTCCTGACTTACGACACTGTTCAAGACAATACTTTCGGCATCGCGTTGGGCAATTTTATCGGCAACAACCGCTGGAATAATCGCGTACTCGCTTTTACCGCTGCTGTCCGTTATCAGGCGCGCAATGGCCAGACGACCATTAATCAGCTGGGTTTGTGTCAGCTTATCGACCGCGATTTTTTTGATGAGATTATTGTCGGTGAAGTTGAAATCAATGCTGCCTTTGGCGACGGTGATGCGGTTCATCTCAATCAGTTGCTTCACCTGAGCTTTATACTCTTTGGTTAACACTGCCTGTTTTTGCTGTTCGCTTAACTGTTTATCACGCTCAACTTGCGCTTTTTTGTTCTCTTCTACCGCCGCTCTGGCTTCGCGCGCCTGCACGCGTGATTTCTTTGCCGTTCTCTGGACCTTCTCCATTTTTTTGCTGGAGACCAGTCCTGCTTTAAGCATCTGTTCTTGCAAGGTGAGTTTTGTCATCTTCGTCTCTAAACCCGTGAAAACCATCGCCGGATTATACCCGTAATGCGGGGCGTGATCACTTCAAGCAGGGGATTAACGCATCAATAACGCCACTAACGCCAGCAAAGCCGGGAGCGCCTGCACATAGAGGATTTTGCGGCTGGCGGTGGCAGCACCAAAAATTCCGGCGATCACTACACAAATGAGGAAGAAGTAAGTGACAGGCAAACCGCTTTCGCCCAGCCATAACCCCCAAAGTAAACCTGCTGCCAGGAAGCCGTTATACAACCCTTGGTTAGCGGCGAGAACGCGTGTTGAGCGGGCAAAATCTGCGCTGAGTTTAAACGCTTTACGACCTGTATTGGTTTCCCATAAAAACATTTCCAGCACCAAAATGTAGATGTGTATTGCGGCAACGATAAAGATAAGGATGTTTGCTAACACGGGAAGTCCTTTTATCAGCATTCATGGTGCTGGATTATAGATGATGTCATCAGTTTACTGTTTTTCCGCCGATCATTTCTCTCCAGGGGCGCACATGGGATATATTTGAACCGTTATCCTAAAAATTTCTTTGTAACAGGTACTCTCAGCAATGGCTTTGATCCCGAAAAACTACGCGCGGCTGGAAAGCGGCTACCGCGAGAAAGCACTGAAAATCTATCCGTGGGTATGTGGACGCTGTGCGCGCGAATTTGTCTATTCCAACTTGCGCGAATTAACCGTTCACCATATCGATCACGATCACACCAATAACCCCGAAGATGGCAGCAACTGGGAGTTGTTGTGCCTGTATTGCCATGACCATGAGCATTCGAAATACACCGAAGCAGACCAGTATGGCACCACTGTGGTGGCGGGAGAGGACGCGCAGAAAGATGTTGGGGCGGCGACCTACAATCCCTTTGCTGATTTGCAGTCAATGCTGAACAAGAAGAAGAAATAACGCCAGTAAGGCTCACGCCAGAACCTTTTCTGCCAGGCAGGATAAAGGGTGGTGATGGGCCTTAATGCGCCATTAAGCTTTCCTTCCGGTCCCGCCTGCACGCCATCACCTGCGATAACACCGTATCCCGCCATCACTCTCATTCATTTTGAGATCAACTACGCATCCTTGCACGGATCGCGTTGACAACATTTCATCATCTTTATTAAATTTCGATACATCATGTATACATGAAATATACATTAAAGATTCATCTCAGCTTTACGCTTTACACCACAACTAAACCCTACAGGGTGTCTGTTTTAAGCAGCCACCGATTCAAAAAAGTGTATTGGAGTAACGGAATTGCAAAAGATCACCTCACTACCTGCAGATGATTCAATGCCTGGTTGGTTTCATACCAGTGCGGCACGCACGCCGCGCCCGGCGCATATTGGTCAAAAGAAAGCGCGTTTCGCGATTGTGGGGGCAGGTTTAACCGGTCTGGCAGCGGCACGTCAGTTAGCGTTGAACTTCCCCAATGACGAAGTGGTGCTAATCGAAGCACAAGAGGTCGGTTTCGGATCGGCAGGGCGTAACGCCGGTTTCGCCATTGATGTACCGCATGATATTGGCGCGAAAGATTATATTGGTGATGTCACCATCGCGAATAAAATCCTCACGCTCAATACGCTGGGGCAGAACACGCTGCGTCAAATCGTGCAGGAGCATCATATCGATTGCCAGATGACGGAATCCGGGAAATATCAGGCTGCGGTGGGTGAGGAGGGCACGAAGATTCTGGAAGCCTACCGTAATGGACTGGCGAAAATAGGCCGGGATTCGCAAATGATCTCCGGCCAAGATCTGCCGGATCATATAGGTACGTCTTATTACAAACAGGCACTGTTCATTCCCGGCACCATTCTGCTGCAACCCTCAGCTCTGGTGAAAGGTCTGGCAGATAATCTTCCGTCTAATGTGACTCTCTATGAATACACGCCCGTTACCTCGATTGATTACGGCAGCAAAATTACGCTGGTGCACGAAAAAGGTAGCATCACCGCAGATACACTGATTTTGGCCAATAACGGTTTTGCCGCCCATTTTGGCTTCTTACAACGTCGCTTACTGCCCACTTTTCTGTATGGCAGCCTGTCGCGTCAACTGACTGAAGAGGAGCAAGCACGTTTGGGCGGTCAACCCGTGTGGGGCGTGATTCCGGCACATCCGTTTGGCAGTACCATCCGTCGCACGCTGGATAATCGCATTTTGGTGCGCAATAGCTTTAGCTTCCATCCCGATGGGCGCCCACGTGCCAGATATCTGACGCAATATTTGGATAACCATCGCAAATCGTTTGAACGCCGCTTTCCAATGCTGCCGGACGTTAATTTCGAATACACCTGGAGCGGTGCGATCTGCCTGTCTGAAAACCATGAAGGCTTCTTCGGCAAACTGGCACCAAACGTTTATGGTGCGCTGTGTTGTAACGGTCTGGGCATTACGCGCGGTACCGCAACGGGCAAGTTGATTGCAGATATGATCGCCGGTGAACGCAACGATCTGATCGATTTTCTCACCCAATCACCCGGCCCCAATCAAACCCCGACCGAGCCTTTCTTGTCGATTGGCGTGAACTCGGTGCTGAGGTGGGGGCAGTATCGTGCGGGGCTGGAAGTGTAGGATGAATCGCCGCCGTCAGTTTACTGACGGCGTGCCTAAACCAATCCATCGACAATGGTTATCATCGCCTTTGCAATATGTTCCCGCTCTGTTTTTGCCTGTTGATATTCAGTTGAATGATAACAATCCAGTGCAGTTTGATAATCAGGAAATTCAATCACAACATGCTTAATAAATGCTTCTCCTTCCAGTGAAGTGGCTTTCTCTCCACGAGCAATAAATTTCGCCTGATATTTGTTGAATGCCTTTGGCGCTAATTCAATATATTTTTTGTACTGTTCCGCGTCTTCAATAGTCACGTGGGCAATCCAGTAAGCGGGCATTGTTACTCCTCGGCGGTAAGAATCGATTTTGCCAGACTGGCGGCTTCGGTGAGGTGCTGCTTCACTGCCTCTTGGGCCTGCTCGGGCTGGTTATCTTCAATCGCTTCATAAATACGCGACATACGTTCAAAGCCAGCGACCTGGCGTTCAGGATTGCGCAAGGTCAACGCGCGCAAACGGCTGATGCGGCTATTGAGACGCTGCACTATTTCCCAGGCAATGTGATGTTTTGCAATGGAAAAAAGGCATTCGTAGAACGCTTGAGATGCTTCGACGCGTTCAATGTCATCACGGTCTTGCGACGCTTTGGCGATACGCATTAATTTTTGATGGAGGATTTTTTTATCATCAGCATTAGCGATATTCGCACAATCTTTTGCCGCCTCTGACTCCAGTAAAAGGCGAATATCATAAATCTGTTCAGCGACCTCCCAGGTTAATATCGCGACGATCGGTCCTTTTTTCGGCAGATTTTCAATTAGACCTTCAGCTTCAAGATAGCGAATAACCTCACGCACCACTGTTCGGCTTACACCTAACTCATCGCACAGACTGCGTTCAACCAAACGGTCGCCCGCTTTAAAATAGCCGGAGATAATTGCCTGGCGAATTTTCTCCAGAGCCAGTTCGCGTAAAGTCACTGGCGTGTTTTCAATTTTTAATGAGTGACTCGCAACCATTGTATTCTCTTTAGGGAAATAAACTCATCAGCAAGCTTTTTACTATTAACACCGTTTACCGTGAGAAAGCAATGTTACTGAATGGGGTTGACCCTGCCTGAACGGATCCAAATGCCCTATAACGTTGTTCAACCAACTGAGTCATTAAACTTAGCCACCCAGGCGAAACCAGCGCGTGCTCACAGTTTCGATACTTGAGTAATGAAAAAGTGATGAGAGCCCAAATACATCCATATTTTACTTTATAAATCATTTGGATACTTTTTACTGGCACCACTTCCATGCACCAAAATTTTGACGTCAGTCACGCGAGTTTCTCGTTTCAAAACCTTCTTTTTTTTAACTTTCCACGCCAGAAAACCCCTTGCTGGACAAGGTTTAGCGAAGCAATTTGCACAGCCAAATCGGTCTAATTATCATCTTGTATGATGGTATACCAACTTTTGACATGCCATAAAATCCAATGTTATATCCCTTCCCGAGACACCTGATTAACAAACCATTAACTTGAATGAGGTTCTGACCATGCATCCAGATATACGCAAGACGTTCGTTACCACAGAAACCATTTACTCTGACGGCGGCAAAGCGGCTACCAAGCCGCTGGTGATGATTGCGGCGGCTGCCGTGGTAAAAAATCCGTGGGCAGGCGAAGGCTTTGTCGAAGACCTTTCGCCTAAAATTCGTGAAATGGCCCCGGTATTGGGCGAACTGCTTACCAGCTTGATTGTGAAAGAAGCGGGCGGCGGTGACAACGTGGTGGCATATGGCAAAAGCGCCGTTGTGGGCCTGAACGGTGAACTGGAACATGCCTCAGCATTAATCCACACCCTGCATTTCGGTAACCACTACCGTTCTGCGGTAAAGGGTAAAACCTATCTGGCATTTAATAATACCCGCGGTCCGGCTAACACACCGATTCTGGTACCCATGATGGGTACGGATGATGAAGGTACCCGTGAGCACTACCTCACTATGCAGTTCAACATCAACGATGCGCCTTTCAGTGATGAGATCGTGATTGCATTGGGCGCAGCACTGGGCGGCCGCCCACATCATCGTATCGGCAACCGTTACCTTGACCTGAAAGAGTTAGGCCATGACCAGAAAAACCCAGCAGCTATCTGAGTTAGGGCTCCAGGTCAGTTACCTGGAGGCAGGACAGGGCGCGCCGCTGGTGTTGATCCACGGTGTCGGTATGAATGCCGATGCCTGGTTCCCGCAAATGGACGTACTGAGTCGCTATTTCCGTGTGATCGCAGTGGATATGCCGGGTCACGGTGAAAGCAGCGGTTTTCGCCATCCCGCCACACTCAAAGATTATGTGCAGTGGCTGGCTCTGTTCCTGAAGATGCAACCTGAAACCCGCTTTGCCGTAGTCGGGCACTCAATGGGAGCGCTGATCACTGCAGGTATTGCTATCGATTATCCGCAACTGGTGAATCAAGCCATTGTGATGAGTGGCGTGTTTAAACGTAGCGATATTGCACGCAATGCGGTGCTGCAGCGGGCACAAGAACTGGCTAGCGGTAATGTGCGACTCGATGCGCCTCTGGATCGCTGGTTCAGTAGCGAACATCACGAAAAAAAACTGCGGCAAAAAGTGGGAACGTGGTTACAGCAGGTGGACCTCACCGGCTATGCCCGCGCCTATCAAGCCTTTGCCGCAGGAGACCGCTTCTATTCAGACCGCTGGAATGAAATGCAATGTCCGGTGTTAGTGATGACCGGTGAACTGGATGCTAATTCGAATCCAGAAATGACGCGCCAGATGGCTCAGGCAGCACGCTTTGGTCAGGCGGTGGTGGTCGCTAACGCAAAACACATGTTGAACCTGACGGATGCCGACCGTGTGAACGAGGAAATCTTATCGTTCCTCAATCCGGTTGCTGCCGAAGTCACGCAAATAGAGCCAGTAAAGGAGTAACTTATGGACGCAGATAAACGCAGACAGTTACGCGACGCTTTTGGCGCCTTCATGACCGGCGTCACCGTGGTCACCACTAACGATGCACAAGGCCTGCCGATTGGCTTCACCGCAAACTCGTTCTCGTCGGTGTCACTGGATCCCGCGCTGCTGCTGGTGAGCATCGATAAGCGCTCCGCTAATTTCGATAACTTCACTCAGTGCCCTCACTTCGCCATCAACATTCTGGCGGAACAGCAGAAAGAGACATCGAATATCTTCGCGCAGAAAGTGCCCGATCGATTCTCGCTGGTGAAATGGCGTAAAGGTGAGTTCAACTCGCCGCTGCTGGATGAGAGTTCAGCGTGGTTCGAATGCGCGATGCATCAGGTGGTTGATGCCGGTGACCACGCGATTCTGATCGGTAAAGTTGAACAGTTTGATTCCTGCGGTACGCCAGGCCTTGGCTACTATCGCGGCGCCTACTTTACGCCTTACCAGAATGCCGAATCCCTGATTGCCGGGCCTAACGTGGTGGTCAGTGCGTTGATTGAATCGGCGGGTCAGGCGTTAGTGGTGAAGAAAGAGAACGGTTATGGCTTGCCGTCGCAAACGGTGAACAACCGCAGCGTCAGCGAAACCTTGGAGCAGGTGTTCAATGGGCTCAACATCGAAGCCAGTCCGGGCTTTGTCTACTCCATCTGGGAAGACCGCCAAAAGAAACAGCAGCATATTGTGTTCCTGTGCGCACAGCCGACGGGCAGCACGTTGCCGGCAGTACAGCAAGGCGAATGGGTCGATGTTCACGCGCTTGCGCAGTTGCCGGTGCCGGACAGCGCGCTGAAATCGCTGGTTGATCGCTTCATTCGCGAAAATGCGGTGGGCAATTACGGCCTCTATTACGGTGATGAAGCGGAAGGATCGGTTCGTCACTTCTTCGCCCCGTCTCATCAGGAGGTGGTATGAAACTTTCCCTGTTCCTGCACATGGAGCGCGTGTCAGCCGATGACGCGCAGGACAAGCTGTACGATGAGATGATGGAACTGTGTGAAATCGCGGATAAAGGCGGCTTGCACGCTATCTGGACCGGCGAGCACCACGGCATGAATTTCACCATCGCGCCGAATCCGTTTATTAACCTGGTGGATATCGCCAGCCGCACCCAAAACGTTCGTCTGGGCACCGGTACCATTATTGCGCCCTTTACCCACCCGATCCGTCTGGCGGGTGAAGCGGCCATGACCGACCTGATCACCAAAGGGCGTCTGGATTTGGGGATTGCACGCGGAGCTTACTCCTATGAATATGAGCGCCTGATGCCGGGGATGGATGCCTGGGAAGCGGGCCAGCGGATGCGTGAGCTGGTGCCTGCAGTTAAAGCACTCTGGGAAGGCGACTACGAGCATAAAGGTGAGTTCTGGAATTTCCCGTCCACCACTTCCTCGCCGCAGCCAAAACAGCAGCCACACCCGCCTATCTGGGTGGCTGCACGTGACCCGAACAGTCATGAATTTGCGGTGAAAAACGGTTGTAACGTGCAGTGCACGCCATTGCATCAGGGTGAGGAGGAGATCACCCGTCTGATCACCACCTTCAAAGCAGCCTGTCAGGAATATTCCCCTGAACAGCCGCTGAAAATCATGCTGCTACAGCACGGTTTTGTGGCTGAAGACGAGGCCGATGCGCAGCAAGCGGCGGTAGAACTTTACCGCTTCTATAACTACTTCGGTGCCTGGTTCAAAAATGAGCGCCCGGTACAGCAGGGGCTTATCAAGCCACTGACGGAAGAAGAGATGGCGGCGAATACCTATTACAGCGTGGAAGGGATGCGGAAAAATCTGGCGATCGGTAATCCTGACCAGGTGATCGCCCGCCTGAAAAACTATGAGGCGATGGGCTACGATGAGTACGCATTGTGGCTGGATAGCGGCATGACCTTCGAGCGTAAGAAAGCCTCGCTGGAACGTTTCATTAAACACGTTGCACCTGCATTTCACTGAGCGGAGACGTCATGGAATCTTTCAAACTCTACATCGACGGCCAATTTGATGCTGGAGCCGCGACCTTCACCTCGCTGAATCCGGCAACTGCTGAGCCGTGGGCCACGATTGCCGAAGCACGCAGCGAGCAAACCGACCGTGCAGTGCAAGCTGCGGCCCGGGCTTTTGAATCCGATGCGTGGCGCGGCTTAACCGCCGGTGCGCGCGGTAAATTGCTGCTGAAACTGGCGGATTTGATTGAACGCGATGCCGCAAAACTGGCACGTCTTGAAACGCTAGATACTGGCAAAATCATCCGTGAAACCCAGACGCAGATCGCTTACGTGGCGGAATACTATCGCTTTTATGCTGGGCTGGCCGACAAAATGGACGGCGCCATGCTCAGCATCGACAAAGCCGACATGGAAACCTGGATTAAGCGTGAACCGGTAGGTGTGGTTGCCGCGATTATTCCCTGGAACAGCCAGCTTTTTCTCTCCGCGGTGAAAATTGGCCCGGCCATTGCGGCCGGCTGTACGGTCGTGGTGAAGGCGGCTGAAGTGGCACCGACGCCACTGCTGGGATTTGCTGAACTTGTTCATGAAGCCGGCTTCCCTGCAGGCGTAATAAACGTGATCACAGGCTTCGCTGAAGGCTGTGGCACAGTGCTGACCCAGCATGCGCAGGTCGACCATATCGCCTTTACCGGCGGAGCGGATACCGCACGCCACATCATTCGCAACAGCGCGGAAAACCTGGCCAGCACCTCACTGGAATTAGGCGGCAAGTCGCCGTTTATCGTGTTCGCCGATGCCGATTTGGAAAGTGCAGCCAATGCGCAGGTGGCCGCCATTTTCTCTGCCTCGGGGCAAAGCTGTGTTGCTGGCTCGCGTCTGCTGGTGGATGAACAGATCAAAGATGCCTTTATTGAAAAGCTCACCAGTAAAGTACGCGGTATCGTTATAGGTTGCCCGCAGCAGCAGGAGACGCAGTTCGGCCCACTTTGTACCGAGCGGCAGAAAAGCAATATCGAGCAGATAGTAAGTCGCAGTATTGAGCAAGGCGCTCGTCTGGTGATCGGCAATCAGCCGATTGACAGACCGGGATTTTATTTCCCACCAACCATTCTGGATTGCAGTGCGGTACCAAATGCAGAAAGCGTGGTGCAGGAGCTATTTGGTCCGGTGTTGTCGGTGCTGACTTTTAAGGATGAGGCCGAGGCAATTCGTTTAGCCAATGGCACAGAGTATGGTTTGGCGGCCGGTGTATTCACCCAGAACCTGACGCGCGCCCATCGTGTCACGCGCAAGTTGCGTAGCGGCGTGGTGTGGCTTAACACCTATCGCGTGGTTTCACCGCTGGCGCCGTTTGGGGGCTACGGTAAGTCCGGTTTCGGTCGTGAAGGTGGCGTAGACGCCGCGTTGGAATACACCACCACCAAAACAGTGTGGCTGCGTACCAGCGATGAGCCGATTAGCGACCCCTTTGTTATGCGCTGATTGTTTAAGGTGCGCATAAATGCTCGCCCTGTGGGAAAAAATGTTTTGAAATTGTAGGGCGTTATTTATGACGACCGTCTCATATACAGTTGTTTAGCATTAATTAGCACCGGGAGTCTTACCGCCAATTCTTTAATAAGAAGACGAAAATACATTCGTCGGGATGGCTGTGGCTTTTTTTCGCGAGGAAGGTTTTACCCACATTAGAAAACAATCCCACTTTGAGAATTGGAGGGTATGGTGAATACACAACCACGTCAGAGTCAAATTATAGAAAATAAGTCGGTGGATTATGTTCCAGAATCGGATCGCCACGGTAAATCGCACAGTTTATTTACCTTGTGGTTCTGTACCAATATTGCACCGCTTGCGATTGTCAGCGGTGCGATTGCCACCGAAACGTTTCATCTGAATGTTATTTCCGCCCTAACCGCGATTATTGCGGGTCATCTGTTTGGTGGGATTTTCCTTGCGCTACCCTCTGCGCAAGGGCCAAAAGTTGGCATACCACAAATGGTACAGAGTCGCGCGCAGTTTGGTCGTTACGGCTCGCTACTGGTGATTAGCTTTACGACGGTGATTTATCTTGGGTTCTTCATCTCGAATATTTCGTTATCCGGTAAAGTCATCAACAACGTCTTCCCGTCGATACCGGTAAGCAGTGCGACTGTTATTGGCGCTATTCTTGCCACAGCGATTGGGATCGTCGGTTATCATTTTATCCATCGCATTAATAAAGTCGGGGCATGGGTGATGGGGGCGGCGCTGGTTATGGGCTTGGTATTGATGGTGTTACAACCCTTACCGGCAGACTTTTGGTCGCGTGGGAGTATGAGTGCTGCAGGCTGGTTTGGCACCTTCTGTATTGGAGCGGTATGGCAAATCAGTTTCTCGCCCTATACCTCTGACTACTCGCGCTACCTGCCCGCTAATGTCGGTATTGCACGGCCGTTTATTGCAACATATCTGGGAGCCTGTGGCGGCACGATTCTGGCCTTTATTTTCGGCATGATGGCGGTCAATATAGCTCCGACCAGTGATGCAATGATGTCAGTGCGTCATGCGACCGGTTGGCTAGGCCCGATATTAATGGTGTTGTTTTTAATTAATATTATCTGCCATAACTCGATGAATCTTTACGGTGCAGTACTTTCCCTGATTACAGCAGCGCAAACCTTTCGGCCTCATTGGATGCCAGGCGTCACTGTACGTTTAGTGGTGTCAGCGCTGGTGTTATTAGGGAGTGTTTTAATTGCCTTGGCAGCATCACAGAATTTTGTTTCCTTCTTTATAAATTTAATTCTCGCGTTAATTGCTGTATTGATACCTTGGATAGTCATCAACCTGCTGGACTTCTATTATGTGAGGAAACAACACTACAATGTTGATGATATATTTCGCGCTGATGGGGGCCGTTACGGTTTGTTAAATACTCAATCACTGTTGGTCTATTTCGCGGGTATTGTGGTGCAGATTCCGTTTGTGGAAAATGCCTTCTTCGCCGGACCCTACGCAAATCTCATTCCTGGGGTCGATATCTCGTGGATCATTAGCTTGATCGTAACCAGTATTGCCTATCCACTTTTTCATCGCAAAAGTGAACCGACATTTACACCGGTTAGCAACAGTAAGGCATAGGTTGTGAAGAAGCCAGGCCCCCCTTGGCCTGGCTCAAGATTCCCCACATTCACCATACCCTTCATCTTAAAGCAGACGCATTCTGATACCGAAGATAAAATTAATTTCATAAAAAACAATGCATTGTGAAATTTATAATCAATCCGGCAAATAAATATCTTGCTATTAGGTAGTGCGCTATATAAATTCTGATCCAACACGAACACCAACCCGCGTTTTTAAACATTTAAATAGCGTGCGATATAATCGCTCAAAACAAAAAGGAACATGACAGATGAAAATCAAACACACATTAATCGCCGTTGCCATGGCCGCTGCTGCAACCAATAGCTTTGCGGCGTCACCTCAGCCAGAGCGTCACGTGCAGCAATTTTTGAATGCGCTCAATAGCGGAGGAGGTAAACCTATTGAGCAGTTGTCTCCTGAAGCTGCACGTCAGGTGCTGATTGATGCGCAAAAGGGGGTGAAACTGCCCGCCGCTCAAGTCAGTGAGAAAACCATTGATGTGCAGGGCGAGAAAATCACACTGACCATCGTGAAGCCGCCGCATGCTGAAGGGACACTGCCGGTCTTTATGTTTTTCCACGGCGGCGGTTGGATTCTGGGCGATTTCCAGACTCATGAACGTCTGGTGCGTGACCTGGTGGTGGAATCCGGTGCCGCAGCGGTATTTGTTAACTACACGCCGTCACCCGAGGCCCACTTCCCGGTGGCGATTAATCAAGCCTATGCCGCCACACGCTGGGTAGCTGAACACGGTAGCGAAATCGGGGTAGATGGCACGCGTCTGGCGCTGGTCGGTAACAGTGTGGGAGGCAATATGGTGGCAGCCGTTGCTTTACAAGCAAAGCAACAGCACACCCCGGCGATTCGCTATGATGTAATGCTGTGGCCGGTGACCGATGCCCATTTCAATACAGCGTCCTATGACCAGTTCCAGAACGGCTATTTCCTGTCACGCAATATGATGAAGTGGTTCTGGGATGCTTACACCACCAAAGAGAGCGATCGCAACAACATCCTGGCCTCACCACTGCGCGCCACGCGTGAACAACTGCAGGGATTACCGCCAACCTTAATCCAGACGGCAGAGTTGGATGTATTGCGTGATGAAGGCGAAGCCTTTGGACGCAAACTGGACGCTGCGGGTGTGGATGTTACCGTTACACGCTATAACGGCTTGATTCATGATTATGGTCTGCTTAACGGCTTGAGTGATGTACCGGCGGTTCGCACCGCCATCCGCCAGGCGGCGGAGGAACTCAAGACCCATTTGCAATAACCACACAGGCCAGACGCATCATGCGTCTGGCCTCTTTCGCTCAGAACTTAGATTTCCCTCACCACTTCATCTCACCGGTATTCACTTTGGCACTTAATTCCAGTGAACTCTCGTCTGGCAGGCCGGGATACGCGGCTTTCATCGCCTGAATCACCTGAGCAGAACCCTTATTTTTCTGCAGAGCGTTCTCAAAGGTTTGCAGATAGTTGAGCGTGAAGGTCACCGCCTGATCTCCCGCTGGACGGGTACCGATGTAGTGGCCTGGGATCACCTCTTTTGGTTTCAACTGCTGAATTTCAGACAGTACGCTGCGCCACTGCGCGCGGCTGGCCGGTGTCTGTGTATCTGCGGTCCAGACGTGAATATCGGCCGCCACTGCGGTGCCACCTAACACGGCTTTGTTGGCAGGGATCCACACGTAGGCGGATTTGTCATCAGCATGGCGTAACTCAATGCGTTCACCGTCCACGCTAAAGGCCGTTTGATGAGTCATCTGCGGGACATAAAGCTTAGCGGGGGCGCCGCCGGGCATTTTCGGACCCCAGTACTGCAATTTAGCGTCTTTGGTGGCTTTGATATGTTCAACCACCAGCGGCGATGCAACGATTTTCACCTGCGGATAGGCTTTTAAAATCGGTTCCAGACCGAAGTAGAAATCAGGATCGCCAGAAGTGATGACAATCTGCGTCAGTTTCTTCCCGCTGGCTTTGATCATCTGCACCAGTTTCTCGCCATCTTTCGGGCTGAATTGCGCATCGAACAGAATCGCCTCATGGGGACCAGAAACCAGCGTAGAGGATACCGGGAATACGCCTTGCTCCTGAGGATTGTAGACTTCTAAATACAGTGGGGCGGCAAAGGCGGGGCTTGCGGCGAGTGTCATCATCAACGCCAGGGTCTTCAACTTCATCTTTATATCCTTAATTCGGTCTTCGGCAGGTAACAGGGCCATTGTATGTAAATTGCCGTTTGATAGAATTCCCGCAATTAGAGATGGTCAGTTTCATAAAACGATCAGATGGAGACGCATGGACAGAGTGACAGCCGCATCGGTGTTTAACCGCATTTGCGAACTGGGCAGCCTGAGTGCCGCGGCGCGGGCACTGGATATCTCACGTCCGATGGTCAGCCGTTATCTGGATGAGATGGAAAAATGGGCGGGCGTTCGCTTGCTGCATCGTTCGTCCCGACGCCTCACCATCACGCCTGCCGGGGAGAAAATCCTCGAAAAAACCCGCATGTTGGCTCGGCTGGCAGATGAGATCACCGGGCAGGGCGCGCCGGGAGAGCCGCAGGGCACGTTGCGCGTGGCTTGCGCCCATTCCACCGCAACCCATATCCTTGGTCCGATGATTCCGGCGTTTCTGGCACGCTATCCGGCGGTGCGGATTGAACTTGAAATCAATAACCAACCGGTAAGCCTGGTGGGAGAACGTATTGATGTCGCTGTGCGTATCACCGACGATCCGGAACCAGGGGCGATTGCGCGGCGGCTTGGCGAATGTATTTCGGTGGTCTGCGCCTCACCGGGCTATTTGCGTGAGCACGGCATACCGGATACGCCACAAGCCCTGGCTCAGCACAATTGCCTGCACTACAGTCGCTTTGCCGGGCAGAGCTGGCAGTTCAAAGACGCACAGGGCGAAGGGGTGACGGCTGCGGTAAGTGGCAATTTTAGTGCGGGCATTTCGTCCGTGCTATGTGACGCCGCGATAGCAGGATGCGGACTGGCGATGGTGCCGGAGATGGAAGCGCGAGCCGGCATTGAAAGCGGGCAGCTACAATGCGTGCTGCCCGACTTTGCGCCCAAAACGCTGGGCATCTACGGCTTATATATGTCGCGAGAACGCCAACCGGCGGCGCTGCGGCTCTTTCTGGATGCGGTGCAGCAGCGGCTAAACGGGAAGTAGCCCATCCGTTATGCGACCGGCGTGACCTGCATAAAGTGCATAATGGCCACTAAAGTGACAATCGATAACACGGTTGAAATCAGGATCGCGCCTGACGTGATCTGTGCATCGCGGCGATAGTACTCCGCCAGCATAAACGGCCCGGTGCCGGTGGGTAACGCCGCCAGCAGAATCGCCATTTTGGTCAGGTCATCGGGCAGATGAAACAACCACACGGCCAGCACCCACGTCAGCAATGGCTGCATGATCAATTTAGCCACCACAACTAACCCGACGGTGGAAGCGCTCATTTTCGCGCCACTTGGCAGTTCGCTGGGTTTGGCTTTCTGCCTGCTGGCCAGGAACACCCCTAAACAGACCAATGCACAGGGACTGGCTGCGCCACCTAGCATCTTCAGGAATGTCTCAATGCTGTCGGGTAACGTTAATCCCGCGCTGGAACAGGCTGCGCCCAGCAACGGTGAAATAATCAATGGGTTTTTAAGAATGGCGCGCAGGACTTTAATGGCCAGTCGATGAAATTCGCGCTCACTCTGTAAGCCAATCTCAATCATCGCGATGGCTATCGCAAACAAGATACAGGCGACCACAATGGTGGCAGTGGTGGTTGGGATCAGGCTGCTCTTGCCAAAGATCAGCAGTAATAACGGGAAACCAAGATAGCCGGTATTGGGATAAGCGGCAGCAACGCCATCGACACTGGCATCGGCAGTGGATTTGCCTTTGGCCTTTTGAAAGGCAAAGACGATCACAAAAGCCGCAGCACAGGAGAGGGCAAACGCCCAGAAAAATCCCGGCTGATAAATGGTGTGCCATGGCGTATGCGCCATGATGTCAAACAACAACGCAGGCAGTGCCAGCCAGACAACGAACTTATTCAGTTCAGTGGCAGCAGTGGGCCCCAGTACCCCCAACATGCGGCAGGCGTATCCCGCCACAATTAAGCCGAACACCGGCAAAAGAATCAGAAACGTAGCTAACATCTTGTCCTCCCGTTAAGCTGGAGGACTGTAAAGTGTTTCCTGATACAGTTCCAATAGCAAATCTGACCGGGATTGATACGAAAAATGAATCATGCTGGATATTAAGCCGCTGCGTTACTTCATCGCGCTGGCTGAAGTGAAGAACTTTCACCGCGCAGCGGAGCGCCTGCATATGTCGCAGCCGTCGCTGAGTCGTCATATTGCTGCCTTAGAGAAAGCCGTGGGAACCTTGCTGGTGGAGCGCAACACGCGCCAGCTAATGCTCACGCCCGCAGGCGAGAGCTTTTATCAGGATGCGCGCAAGATCCTTGAAGCATTGCTACAGGCGCAAAGCCTGGCGCGTGACACCGCTTCAGGCAAATCGGGTTCCTTGCGCGTCGGCTTTACCATGTATTCGGCACACAGCGTCATTCCTGAATATGTGAGAATGATTCGCCACCATTACCCAAATATCGCGCTGGAGCTGGAAGAGGCCGTTACCGAAGATTTGCCAGATAAAGTGCTGGCGGGCGAGGTGGATCTCGCGGTGCTGGTGGAAGGCACGTCACGTGTCGGCATGCAAACGCTAACCGTGTTAACCGAACCTCTGTGCGTGGCGATGTCGCGCACTCACCCCTTGGCCAAAAGTCGAAAATTACGCATCGAACATCTGCGTGACGATCCTTTTGTCATGACCGCTGCCAGTGCCGGTAGCCGTTTAACCGCAGTGATTATGGATTATTGTCGCGCCCACGGTTTTGAGCCGATGGTGAGTTTACAGGTGCGTTTACAACACACCATGCTGAGTCTGGTTAATGATGCCAACTATGTGGCGCTGGTGCCGTCTTCGGTTCAGCAGTTGAAAATGGATGGCATCGTATTCAAACTGCTGGCCGATGCGCCGCAGGTGAATCTCGCTGTGGCATGGAGCAGTGACAACCGCAATCCATGTCTCGACAGTTTTTTAAAACTGCTGATTCAACGTCATCCTGTAAAATAGCCCTACGCCAGCCGCACATTATTCTGCGACTGGTGGGATTTAAGCTATAAATTCAAATGGTTAAATATTGGTGCGTTGTATGAATGCGCGCAGTTTCAGCCTGAAATCGCCACTGAACCTCCTTTTAACTGATTAAAATTTAAACCAATCTTTACTTAACCATTAAGCCAATTTTAATCTTCGCCCGCTAGAGTGCCCTCACAGTCACAACCATCAGTAAACGAAGTCAGAATCGCTGATCGGCAACAGAACTCCTGTTGTTTCGTTGCGTCTACAGATCGAACTGAACGGTGCATTATCCGCTGGAGAGCTTCCTTGCTGAGATTATTATTTCTATTGATGGGTGGACCGGCACTGCGAGCCGGTTGGCCATATCTGGCGGCACTTGGTCTGCTGAGTGCGGGCGCCAGTGGCGGGATCCTGATCGATCTGCTGCAACATGGAAGTTTATCCCTCCCGTTGCACGTACTGGGTTTGTTTCTGGCATTAGAGGGCATAGCAGAAACGCTTGGCGCGATTTACCAGCCTGCGGGTATCGCCTGGCCGCCACTGGCTAAAGCCGCAGTGCTGATGATATTTGGCATCGTGGTCTTTCTTGCCCCACATGATAATGGCCTTTGCATCTCACTGGCATTTTCTGCGATCTTCCTGCTGGATGGTGGTTTTCGCGTCATCTCGTGTAGTTTGATGCGATGCCGCCGCTGGACGCGCAAGCTGACACTGGGATGCGCGGAGATGTTGTTCAGCGTGCTGATTGCCACACACTGGCCGTGGTCACCCCACGTGATTGTGCCGCTGTGTTTTGCATTGCTGCTGGCGGGCTGGAGTCTGAGCTTGCTGACAATGGCAGCACAAATCCATGCTTTGCCGGATAATACCAGCGTTGCCGCGCTGCCGCTGTTTACCCGCAAGGGTCTGCGTGCGCCTCATGGACTCGATTATTGCCATCCGCCTCTGAGCGCCACGCCGGTTAGCGCGCCGCTCAATATCTATATCTGGACGCCACTCGGTTCAGGCGAGGTATCGGGAAGACGCCCATGGTTCGATCGCTGGGTGGCGGCGATTGATCATCGTGGCGAAGTCTCCACAGGCCATACTTCACTGGAAATGGGCGATGAGCTGTATATCAGCTTGTACCCCGTTGACGATGTATCGCGGAATTTCCGTGGTTTCCTGAATACCTTGCGTGCTCGTGAGGAGTATGACGTTGAAGGTTTTATGCGACCGTCACTTGAAAGAGAGATTAAGGCGTGGTGTCGCCCGGATAAACGCCTGGTATTGCCGCATTACAACCAAGCCGCGCTGCGTAACTATTGGCTTAGCAATGCTTCTCATACGCGCTATAACCTGACGTCACGCAACTGTTCAACCAGCGTCATGCAGGCAATCGATGTGGCAACAGAGGGCTTGTTGGGTGAGCGCGGCTTAAAAGGGTTTTGGGTGCTGCTTAATCCTGATTTTTGGTTGCTTAGTCTGGTTCGCAGTCGTGCTGAAGGCATGACCTGGACTCCCGGTTTAGTGATGGACTATTGCGTCTTATTGCGTCGTGTACTGGAGGCGTCAGAGCGCAACAGCCGCTACCAAAAAGCCGCCAGTCGGATAAAGCTGGAAGCGCGTTGGGCGGTGCGCAGCCTGTTGCGTCAGACGAAAGGGGATTTCCTTTAATTTGACAACAGACGCTCGCTGTCAGCGAACAATTCGCCAATACGATCGCGCTGGCGAATAAATTGAGTGGTTAGCATCAACCAGTAGCGCTGGCTGCATTGCTCTCGACGGAAACCCCTTAACAGCTGTAACCCAGGAAACGCGCCGCCGTGGAAACTGAGATCGGGATGGAAATCATCACTCGCCCGGTAGCGCGCTCGGTGCAATAAGCCAATGGCTTGCACGAGTTGCGCAGCGCTAAAACTTTTCTTTTCAATAAGTGTGATGAGTGCGGCCACACGTTCGCGTAGTGGCTTTAAGGAGAACGCCCTATCAATCTCACCTTGCAGCTGTAATAGAGCGGCATCGATCTGCTGCAGATAATGTTTAGCATCGATTGGCAGCGGCTCATGGCACAGCAGCGAGTCCAGCCAGCGATGGTGTATCTGAAAATCTCGCCACAGGTAGCCTTCATCGACTTTGTCTAAGGTATCTTCTTCCGTGTGCCACCACCAACCGCCGCCGCTGCCAGGCGAGAGGGATTGCCGCTGCTCAGGTACTTCCCGTAAGGCAAAATGCAGCGGGATGCCCAATCCCCAGAAAGACTGGTCACCCCCTTTCCCCATCGGCGTCACGCGATCGGCCGGTTTACCGGTTGTGGCTTTGATAGCCTGATGAAGCCAGTCAGTCGATTCCGCGCCGCTGGCGTTAACCACCAACTGCGAACCGCCCTGACAGCCGGGTGAGTCGACATTAATATGCGCGACGCAATCGCGCAGTAACGCTGCACGGTGATGATCGGCATACCAGGTTGAACCGCCATAGCGCGCATTGGAGTGACCGGGCCAGAAAGCGATACGTAAACCGCGTAATAAGCGCTGGCCGTTGAACAGTACAGCCAGCGCGAGGCAGAGGGCGTTGCCGGTGGCATTATCCGTTACGCCCTCATGCCATGAGTCGTAATGGGATGAGAGCAAGACAAACTCATCACTGCTGCCAGGCAATTCCACCACGGGTAGCGAGCAGGTGGCAACATGCTCATTTAAAAGGGTGGTGATCTTTGCCGTGAGCTTTTGCGTTGATAATTGTGATCGCAGTTGCGCACCAGCCTGATGATTAATGCTGATCACCGGAATGGTGGGATAGCGTTGCACATCATCGGGTACCGGTGTGCCCCAGATCGGGCCCACCGTCTCTTCATGCAGCGCGGATTCCGCTGAACCCCAGATATGAATTAATCCCAGCGCACCTGCTTGCATCAGACGCTGCACGTAATCCTCGAAGCCCTGGTCGGCGAGCACCAGTTTACCGTGTACCTTGTCTGCCCAGCTGGCTGCCGCGTTCTCAGGGATGAAAGCCAGAGATTGGGCATCGTAAAATAATTCAGCCTCCACGCCCTCAGGGCAGTGGGCCGAAAAGGATCGGGTTTTCGCCCGGAATTCTTGACCCGCCACAGTCAGCGTGGCGTCCAGTGGATCGCTCAGCCACAGATCGCAATATTCACGTCGATGCGGAATCTGATGCTGGCTCAGCTGCTCACACAACCAGTCCGCACTTCGTTCCGCATCAACGCTACCCGATAAACGATGCAGATGCTGGAACTGCTCCAGCGTCGCACGCATCAGCGCCTGCATATCACTGGCTGGCATGATCGGGTTCCACACGTGTGACTTTCATCTCCAGATCGCCAAAATAGTGCTGCTTCACTTTTTCCCATGTGCCGTCCGCTACAATTTTGGCTAAGCCTTCATTCAGCAATTTTTGCGTCTTTTCATCGCCTTTGCGCACGCCATAGGCCGAACCAATGCTGAACAATTTATCGTCGCGCACTTCAGGTCCGGTCAGCGCGAAATCCTTGCCTTCTGGCTTGTTCAAAAAACCATAGGTCACGGCAACGCCTGGACTTAATGCGCCATCAAGACGACCTGCCGCGAGATCCAGGTAGATCGCATCCTGATCGGCATACATCACAATATCCACGCCTTTGGGTGCCCAGAATTTATTTACGTACATCTCCTGGATGGAACCCTGTTGCACGGCAATATGTTTGCCCTGCAGTGAAGCCGCATCGGGTTGGAGGTTGCTGCCTTTACGCGCCACTAATTTTGTCGGGATGTGATAAATGAAGTCGCTAAAGTCGATGGATTTACGACGCTTCTCGGTGGCGCCGAGCGGGGAAATGAAATCCACCTTTTTGGCCATCAGAGAGGGGATTTCCGCATCAAAACTGCTGACCACGTACTCGCAGGTGATATTCACTGCTTTACACACCGCATTGGTGATATCAATTTCAAAACCGGTGGGTGTGCCGGAAGCGTCTCGGTACTGGAACGGAGGGTAGCTGAGGTCAGCGGCTACGCGTAACACGTTGTCTGCGGCGAAGAGTGGGCTGCTGCATGCCAGGGTCAAAGCGGCCACCATGGAAAGCGTCTTTTTCATTTTAATTCTCCTGCGGAACGGTTGATTGCCAGGCGATAAACTCATCGCGAACGGTTGTTAAATGATCGTTGTCTTGTAGGTCAAAGGTGGTCATGGCGAGGGCGCGCGCCGCATTCAGCATCGCTTCAATCCCGCTGTCAGAAGCTGCGGCAGCCGCAAACTCCGGAGTATGGGGGACCACATCTCCAATACGTAAATAGGGATGGATGGCAGCCGTCACCTGGCTGACGTTGCCGATATCTGAAGAGCCCACGCCGCCACGTTCCGGTGCGGCATGTGCCACTAAACCCATTTTTTCAATGTTGGACTGGAACAAACCGGCCAGCGCGTGGTTATTATTGCGTTCGGCGTAGGTGAGACCTTCTTCGATCTCTATACGTGCACCACTCATGTCTGCGGCCCCTTGCGCGGCGGCGAACACTTTACTGCGCACGGTTTGTAAGCCGGCCACCGTTGCGGCGCGCATCAGGAATTTGGCTTCGGCATAGGCAGGGACAATGTTGGTGGCACTGCCGCCGTCGGTGATGATGCCATGGACTCTGACGTCATCGGTGAAGAACTGACGCAAAGCATTAATGCCGACAAACGTCTGGATGACCGCATCCAGCGCGCTGATACCGAGATGCGGTGCAGAGGCGGCATGTGCTGCTTTGCCATAAAATTTGAAGGTGGCATCGACGCAGGCTAATGCACCCCGCGTCATCATGTTCTTTTCACGCGGATGGAACATCATTACCGCGTCAATGCCTGCAAATACGCCATCGTCCGCCATAATAATTTTCCCGCCGCCTTCCTCCTCGGCAGGCGTGCCAATCACTTCCAGTACGCCAGATTGCAGGGTGCCGCTGTTAGCCAGTGCAACGGCGGCCGCCACTGACGCGGTGCCGATCAGGTTATGGCCGCAGGCATGCCCAAGACCCGGCAGTGCATCATATTCCGCCAGCAGTGCCACATGTGGGCCCGGTTTGCCCGTGTCTAATCGCGCACGGAATGCTGTTTCCAGTCCTGCTACAGGGTTGCTGACTATGAACCCTGCAGCCAGCAAAGGGGCTTGCAATGCAGCACTGGCATAGTGCTCGGCAAAACTTAATTCCGGCCGTGCATGGATAGCACGTGCCAAATCGGTCATTTGTTGGCTTATCTGCTCAACCGCAAAAAGAATTTTATTCTTTTGCTCACTCATGGTGCATCCCCGTGCGGAACTTCACTGTGATAGTGCAATAAAGTATTTAAGTTCAATGTGTTATTAAGATATACAGGGCTTTTACCTGGATTCCCAATTGAGCTTTTTTATTGCTTGCACTGATTACGCAAAAATTATTTTATGGAAGCAGTGAAGGAGGGGCGATGAACGAAAAAGACTGGCTGATTATTCATACCGTTTGGCAGTACCAAAACATTACGCGAGCAGCCCAACAGCTTTATACCTCTCAGCCTGCGCTCAGTTATCGCCTCAAGCAGATCGAACGTAAACTGGGCGTCGCGCTATTTGAAGAGGGTGGCCGTCAACTGACATTCAGTGCCCAGGGGCGCTATCTGGCGCAACACGCCGCCAAAATGCTGAATGACTCACAGCAACTGCGTCAGACGCTGCAAAATTTGTCTCAGCCACGCCAGGGGGAGTTAAGAATTGGCGTCACCAGCAACTATGCAGCCTATCGACTCCCAGCCATTTTGGCGCGTTTCTCAGAAACACACAGTGGTATTCGCGTTAATCTGGTCAGCGGTTTGAGTGAAGAGATGTACCAAAAACTGCAACGCGAAGAGGTGCATGTCGCCCTGGTGAAAGATGACTATCACTGGCGTCACGGCAAGCGGCTGGTGGATGAAGATGATTATTGGTTGGTGAGCCAGCAACCGCTCGACCTGCGCTTTCTCCCGCAATTACCGCAGATACGCATTAATCATGGCGGGCATATTACTCACCTGATTGAGCGCTGGTGGAATGCAAACTATTCACTGGCGCCACGCGTGGCGATGCAGGTAGATAAACTGGAAGTCTGTCTGGCAATGGTGGAGCGTGGATTGGGCTATGCCATCGTATCGAGCTATCAGCCGTTGCCCGAAGGCATATGCCGACAGCCCATCAGGGTAGCGGGCGAAGCGTTGAAAAGCAGAACCTGGCTGCTTTACCACCACGCCAGCACGGAGGCTTCGGTGATTCTGCCGTTCGTCGAGATGTTCGACGAGCTAAGGCTTGAATGACGAAACAAAGCCATGCTGCTGCAAAATCTGCTGTGCAATAGGTGAGTTCAGGAAAGCCGCAAGGTGCTGAGCCGCCGAAGACAGCATCGCCCAACCATATTCGGCCGGTACGTTGTAGGGTTCAGGAATGGTGAAAACCTGCAACTGAGGATGAAGCATCAAGCGAGGTTGATAACTGGCATAACCGATAAACAATTCAGCGTGCCCCTCATCGATTAACCAGCGCGCTGCCAGTTCACCCGCAGGAACCGGCAAACTGTTGGGGCCGCCCACCAAAGGGCGGGCTTTACGCTTCAACTGTTCGCCCCAACCCTGATGACGCTGTTCGATGTTGTCATACAGCTGCCAGGTATAGTCGCCTGATGGGTCACACAGTGGCGTTGAGGTCGCCAGTCGCAAATCATCGCGTAGCAGGAGTGAAAGCCAGTTATCGTTTTCAGTGACAGTGTCACGTTTAACAGTCAGGCACAAGGCGTTGGCGGTAAAGCGGCCAGTCTCATTTGCGAGACCTTTTTGTCGCAATGTGGCGGGATGCAGCAAGTTGGCGGAGGCGAAAAAATCGCAAACTTCACCTTGCTCGATGCGATGGCGTAGCAGCCCGGCCGGGCCAAATTGCGTCTCCGCTGTTATGCCTGATTGTGCCGAAAACGCCGCCATCAGTTCAGGCCACGCGCCGCGCAGGCTACCGGCTGCCAGTATCTGCAGTGTTGTCATGATAAGGGGTTCGGTAGAAGCGTTGATACCAGCGATTCGCCTGCTGCTGCATATCGATATCGCGGAATTTTTCAGGATAGAGCTTTTTCGCCATCCACAATTCACCTAAACCAATGGCTTCCGGCATCGGATAGCCCCAGGCTTTGGCATATTCAGGCATCAGCCAGACCTGATGGTTTTTTACTGCACTAATGGTGCGCCAGCGCGGGTCTTGATTGATCTCCTGCACCACCTGCGGATAGCGGTCCTGCACAAAAATCACCTGTGGATCCCACGCCACCACCTGTTCCATGCTGACCTGCTTAAAGCCCTGCACGGTGGCGGCAGCCACGTTCAACGCGCCTGCATGTGCCATCATCAAACCGGTGTATTTACCTGAACCGTACGTGGTGAGGTCCGGGTTGGCCATATAAGCACGAACACGTTGCTGATCCGGCAGATTCTTCAACCGATCGCTGACCAGTTTGCGCCCGGCGAAAGCTGCTGCGATCAACTCTTTTGCCTGTTGCTGCTTGTTCACCACTTCACCAATCAAAGTGATGCCTTCTTTGATGCCAAGGTCGTAGGCGCGACCCTCATTCTGCATCGTCGGGTTGATCTTGCCTTGCTGACCGGCATCGTCATGGCGCAAAGAGATGGCCAACACCGGAATACCGAGTGCCGAGATCTGATCGATCATCTCTTTTGGCGCATAGTTGGTGACAAACACCACCTGAGGGTGCAGCGCAACCAGCTTCTCCAAATCCACATGCGTCAGGTCACCGAGCATCGCTTTTTGTGTCAGTTCTGGCACCAGCTGCGCGTAGCCGTCTCCCAACTGCTGTTTCCAGTTAGCGAGAATGCCGACGACTTTATCGGTCGCATTTAACTGCACCAATAAATTCAACGTTTGGTGCTGAAGCACCACGACACGATCGACCTGGTCTGGAATGGTCACCTCGCGTCCAATCTGATCGGTCACGACGCGGCTGGCGAAACTGTGTATGGAGGTAAAGGTCAGTAAACCTGCAAGTATAAGGCGATGAGTGGTGTTCATAAGGGGTTCCTGAAGCGTAATACAGCGGATTATATAGCGCTGGGTACCATCAGGATAGGTTTGTTTCCATCAGGTGCAGGTTGTTTGCGACAGCCCTCAGTGCCATCTGCTAATATATCGTTCTGCCAGCAGTGCGATCCGCTATTGCTGCTCACCTGTTTAATCAATAACAATTGTCATCTGGCTATTTTGCCAGCATGGCTGTGGAGTCATTGCCGTTATGTTGCACGATGTAGGTATTATCAATCTATGGACTTTTCTGGCCGGCGCGCTGGTGATTATTCTGCTGCCAGGGCCAAACAGTCTGTATGTGCTGCGTACCGGAATGAGTCGCGGAGCGAAGGCCGCGTCGAAAGCGATAGCCGGCGTGATGTTGGGCGATCTAATTTTGATTTTTCTTGCCTGGGCAGGGGTTGCGACCCTTATCCGGACCAGCCCGCATATTTTTATGGTAGTGAAATATCTGGGCGCCATGTTCCTGCTTTACCTCGGTGTGAAGATTATTATTGGCGCTTTACGCAAGCGTGATAACGCGTCATCAACCGAAACGGTGAAAGTGGAAAACTATTTCCTGCGCGCCCTGTTGCTTGGCGTCACCAATCCCAAAGCGATACTGTTTTATGTTTCGTTTTTCATTCAGTTTGTCGATCCGGCGGTAACGCATACTGCGCCTGCTTTTGCTGTGCTGGGTTCAATGATTCAACTGATGAGTCTGAGCTATTACCTCATTCTGCTAATGGCGGGCAGCGTGATGGTGCGCTTCCTGAAAAACCGCACGCGGCTGGTCAAACTGGCCAACATGCTGACCGGTATGCTGTTCTTCGGTTTTGCGGTGCGTCTGGTGAGTGCGCAGAGTTAGATAAGCTAACAGTCCATTATGTTTTGGTGCGCATAAATGCGCACCCTACAAAGACCACATCCATTCTGTAGTGTCACCATTAATTGTGACCATAAAACGCTTCAGTGGCCAGCATTAGCTCATTGAACCGCGCTTTGAGATTGTCGGCCACTTTTAACCCAGCCAGCCAATCAGCACGGCAGCGCACAGACAATAGCCGCCGAACAGATGCCAGCGGTCATGTTCCAGCCAGCGAGACAGCCAGCGCAATGCCAGTAAGCCTGCGACGAAACTCAGTACCATGCCGACTAAGCTGGGGAGCAGAACACCGCTGCTGACAGCGACGTGATTCGGTGATCCAGCCGAAAAGGCACGCAAGCCTTCTTTCACAATCACCGCAGGCGTCAGTACCACAGCCAGGGCGAAGCTGAACTCCTCGGCGCGTTTACGTGCCACCCCCAGTGAAAGCCCGGTCGAGATGGTGGCACCGGAGCGCGAGAAGCCGCGAAACGGCAAGCACAACCCCTGAACAAAACCAATTCCTGCGGCGCTCATGGGGGAAAGCTCACCACGTTCTTTTTCTTTCAAACGCGAGGAAGCGATAATTAATAGACCAGCGGCGGCTAATCCACTGGCAATAATTTTACTGTTGCTAAATAAAGATTCTATTTCAAAGGTGTCTGCATTGGCCGCAAAGAAATATTGAATCAATTTCATTAGGGTTAATCCGACTGCACCTGTGACACAGGTGGCCAGAATAATTAATACCACATTCTTCTTAAAAGCATGGGTTGAGCTGAAATAGGTGTCACGCCAGTTCTGCCAGAAATAAACAATCACCGCAAACATGGTGCCGGTGTGCAGCATCACCAGCAGTAAGGTCATCTCCGGTGAGCTGGGATCAAGGCCAAGCAATTTTTCTGTCATGATGACATGGGCGGAACTGGATACCGGCAGCAGTTCTGCCAGCCCTTGTATCACGGCCAAAATGGATACGTCGAAATAGTTCACCTGATTCCCCTTAAAAGAATGAAAAGATCCTCAGCACCCTGACATAGTTATGTGTCAGAACGTGATGCGTTTATTCCTATTTAAGTCGACGTTGATGAACGGTTTAACGTCATAAATTAAAAAAAAGGATACAGATTAATCTTTCATTAAGAGTTGCGCTTATTGAGTGGATATTTCTGTAATCAGATATTGCGGAACAGTGAAAGTAAGAAGGTTTTTTGGATAAAGATCCGCGTTAGACATCACGGCTAGCGGTGAGTAATATGCCGTAAGCCAAAAATAAGCTGTCACGGATCAATGATGATTTCAGGTAAAACCGCAGGTGAAATCTTTGAACAGATTCGCTCAGGTGTACAGTCGGGCGGATATCTGCCTGGTGATACCCTGCCGCCAGTGCGCGAATTAGCGATTGCACTCGAGGTAAACCGCAATACGGTGGCATCCGCTTATAAGCGATTGATTGATGCCGGTATCGCAGAGTCACGTGGACGTAATGGAACGGTGATCCTCGGTGTGGCGGAAAGCGTTGCTCAGGAAGGTTCGCCGCCTGATGTCACTCTGACCGATTTAGCCAGTGGCAATCCATCCGCCTCGTTGTTGCCTGACATAAGCAGCGTGATTAGCCAGCTCCAGTTTCGTCATCGTCTTTATGGTGAACCGCTTATCAATGCTGAACTGGAGCATTATGGGCGAGAATGGCTAGGCAACGATATTCAAGGTGACTTCTCACTGACGCTCACTAATGGTGCTGTGGATGCCGTTGAGCGTTTACTTAACTGTTATCTGATAAGCGGCGACCGCGTTGTGGTGGAGGATCCCTGTTTCCTTAGCAGCATCAATACGTTGAAAAACAGCCGGTTAAATGCGGTCGGCATTAGCATTGACGAAGAGGGATTGAATGCGGACGCGTTGGAAGCGGTATTGGCGTCAGGTGTTCAGGCAGTAATTATTACCCCGCGTGCGCACAACCCAACAGGCTGGGGATTTAGCGCCACCCGTGCCGCACAAATTCGTGCTTTATTGGCGAACTATCCTCAGGTGGTGGTGATCGTTGATGACCACTTTTCACTGCTTTCCACTCACGAATATCATTCTGTGATCCCCCCTGAAACCTTGCGTTGGGCGCTGGTGCGATCGGTCTCTAAATTCCTCGGACCGGATATGCGCTTAGCCTTTGTCGCCAGCGATGAAGAGACAGCAAAGCGCCTGACGATTCGGCTGAACGCGGGCAGTAATTGGGTGAGCCACTTATTGCAGGACATCACGCTGGCGGCACTCCAGTCACCGACATTAAAAAGCGCGGTCAGTGATGCGCGCGAGCAGTATCAAAAGAGGCGTGCCGCATTAAGCAACGCGCTGCTTAATCATGGAGTGACAACGTCACTTAAGCATGATGGCGTCAATATCTGGTTGCCGTTAAAGCAGGACAGCGCTGGACTGGTGACGCAACTGGCGACCTATGGCTGGCTGGTGCGCAGTGGCGAAGTCTTCGCTCTTGACCAAAAGGTGCATGGCTTGCGCATTACCGTGTCAGATTTTGATGTGCAGCAAGCTGAGGTTTTCGCCCGCACCGTGGGGCAGTTAATCGCCCACTAAAATTTCTGCTTAAAAGCTCAACTCTTACACATCCATGGCGCATCACTGCGCTATTTTTGTGCATTCAGGCCTTGAGTCTGCCACCTCAGTAAACATAAGTATTCGATCTTGTATCCAAGTCCGTATCCCATCTGGCTTTGCTCCGCTGTACTCCTTTTTTGGCATTTTCTGGCACGCAAACTGCATTAATCCCGTTAAGTGACCAAATCGGGAGTTTCTGTATGTTTGATGCATTACTGGATGGCGATGCCACCACGTTGGCCGGGTTGATCCGCAAGGGTGAAGTTTCCGCCAGCGAAATGACGCAAGCGGCGCTGGAGCGTATGGCACAGCGCGAGCCGCAAATTCAGGCATTTTGCACCGCAACACCTGACCGGGCGTTACAGCAAGCGGCGGCGGTGGATGCGAAACGCGCAAGAGGAGAAACGCTGGGCGCATTCGCCGGTGTGCCGCTGGCGGTGAAAGATCTGATTTGCACCGCAGGCGTCAAAACCACCTCTGGCTCCGCAGCCTATGCCGATTTTATCCCGGAAGAGGATGATATTACGGTGGAGCGCTTGCTGGCAGCCGATGCCATTTTGCTCGGCAAAACCACGGCGCCCGAGTTTGGTTACAGCGGTGTCGGTCATAACCCGTTGTTTCCTTCTCCGCGTAATCCGTGGGATCTGAGTAAAACGCCAGGCGGCTCAAGCGCGGGTTCGGGTGCGGCACTGGCGGCGCGACTTTGCCCGATTGCGCTGGGCAGCGATGGCGGCGGTTCAGTACGTATTCCAGCGGCACACTGCGGCGTTTATGGTTTCAAAGCTTCAATGGGCCGCGTGCCACTGTGGCCGGGATGCCGTGATGAACGTTATCCGGGAGTATCCAGTTGGGAATCCCTCGAGCATATAGGGCCGATGACGCGCACCGTTCGCGACAGCGCCTTGATGATGTCTGTCATGGCCGGACCGGATATGCGCGATCGCCACTCAATCCCTTGCAGTGACGTTGACTGGCTTGGCGTTTTAGAGAAGCCGTTAAACGGCCTGCGCATTGCCTTCAGTGCCGACTTTGGATATGTGGCGGTCGATAAAGAGGTTCGTGACGTTGTCACTAGTGCCGCACGAAAATTTGCACATGAACTGGGCGCAGAATTAGAGGAAGTCGATCCTGGCATCGCCGACGAAGGCGCGACCTTTTCAGCGCTGGTGGCTTTTGAAAGCGATTTGACCGGCATGCGCCAGATGCAATCCGAACTGGGTTCGCGTATGTCACCGCATCTCAGCGCCATGCTGCAACGTGACTGGCGAGCGGAAACCTTTACCGATGCCAATACTGCACGCAAGAAAATCTGCAACCAGCTGTGGCGCTTTATGCAGCGCTACGATCTGCTGTTAACCCCCACGCTGGCCGTGCCGCCGTTCCCACTCAACATGCAGGGACCGGAAATCATTGATGGCCGCATGGTGCGCAGCGATCACTGGCTGTCGTTCTGTTATCCGTTCAATTTTACCGGCCAACCGGCGGCTTCAGTGCCAGCTGGCTTTACAGCCAGCGGCTTGCCAATTGGTTTGCAAATTGTCGGTCGTCATCTGGATGACGGCCTGGTGCTGGCGGCCAGTGCCGCTTTTGAGCACATCCAACCCTGGAATCACCTTTATCCCGCTTCAATCGGAGTTGCCCATGAAAGATAAATCATCACCTGCGTTGGAGCAGGAGTTTGAACACGAACCCGTTCCGTTGAGCCACCGTCACTCTACGCGTTCCGTATCGGCGGTGTGGTTTGGTTTCCCGATGATCCTGACCAATGCGCTGTTCGGCGGCATCATTACCTGGCACCTGGGCTTCTGGCCCGCGATCATTGCCATTCTGTTGGGTAACCTGGTGCTGTTTGCCTATGTCGGGGCGCTGAGTTGGTTTGCGGGCAATACCGGGATGAACTTCGCGCTGCAAGCTAAACGTACTTTTGGTACCAAAGGCTACATTCTGGTCTCCGGTTTTCTTTCCACGGTGGTGATTGGCTGGTATGCCTTCCAGACGGGCCTCACCGGTACTGTCATCAATCAAACCTTTGGCTGGAATGCGCTGGCGGTAACGGCGCTGGCGATGGTGCTCTACACCGGCGTCACTTTCCTTGGCGTGCGCGCACTGTCGATTCTCGGCATGATTGCCGCTCCTCTGTTTGTGGTGCTCGGGTTGGTGGCGCTGTGGTTGATTGGTCAGGACCATGATTTCAGCACCATGACCCAATTCCACGGTAGTGCAACGGCGGTAGGTGCCATGAGCATGGGCACCGCAGTGACCATGGTGGTGGCGGGCTTTGCCGATTCCGGCACCATGACGGCAGATTTCACACGCTGGTCCAAAGATGGCAAATCAGCAGTGATTGCTGCGTTCTCTGCCTTTCCGATGGCGAATGTGATCTCCTATCTATTCGGCGTGGTGATTGTGGCGGTCGGGGCAGCGGTCGACCCAGGTAATAATGGCGGCAACTTCCTGCCGATGTTGATGGGCCATGGCATGTTGCTGTCGGTTATCGCTTTCCTGTTTGTTTTCATCAACCTTGGTTCCGTTTGTACCCATTGCTTGTATAACGGTGCTGTCGGCTTCAGCCATCTGTTCAGCAGCAAAATGCGTCTCTGGACCGTGATTCTTGGCGTGATTGGCGGTGCACTGGCGCTGGCGGGGGTGTGGTCCTATTTCCTCGAGTGGCTGAGTCTGCTCGGTATTGTGGTGCCGCCGTTTGGCGCGGTGATGATCGTCGATTTGATCTTTATGGCCAAAATTAGCGAACAGCGTAAAACCCGCCGTTTACGCGGCAGCGCTTTCGCCGCGTGGGCCATCGGCAGCCTGTGTGCCGTCATTGCCCATATCGAATTCCCGCAGTTTGGTGAAGCGGTAATTGGTTTAGTCACTGCAGCGGTGAGTTACACCCTGATTGTGAAATTCAAACGCGAAAGCACCGCCAACCTGATGGAGCAGAACAATGCCTGAATTTTCCGTGGATTCTACGCCGTATCCGTGGCCGTTCGATGGAAAGGGCTCGCCCGCTGATACCGCACTGATCATTATCGACATGCAAACCGATTTCTGTGGCAAAGGGGGTTACGTTGACAGCATGGGGTATGACATCGCGCTAACGCGCGCACCGATTGAACCCTTGCAGCGTGTGCTGGCCCGCATGCGGGAATTGTCTTTCCCGATCATCCATACCCGGGAAGGTCATCGCCCGGACTTAAGCGATTTGCCCGCTAACAAGCGCTGGCGTTCCAAACGTATGCAGGCCGAAATTGGCGCGCCTGGACCTTGCGGCCGCATTTTAGTGCGTGGCGAACCCGGCTGGGAAATTATCCCCGAGCTGGCACCGCTACCGGGTGAAACCATCATTGATAAACCGGGTAAAGGCTCATTTTATGCCACCGATCTGGAGCTGATTCTGCGCAGCCAGGGCATTCGCAACCTGATTATCGCTGGCATCACCACGGACGTTTGCGTGCACACCACGCTACGTGAAGCCAACGATCGCGGGTTCGAGTGCCTGGTGTTGTCAGACTGCTGCGCCGCCACTGAACGTAAACACCATGAAGCGGCGCTGAGCATGATTCATATGCAGGGCGGCATTTTCGGTGCGGTCGCCAGTTCAGAGGGTTTACTGGTGGCGTTAGCGGATGCCCCCGCAACGTTAACGGCTTAACCAGTGTAGATAGTGCCCCGGCCACTCGGTGGTGAGTGTGCCGGGTTTACCCATGCCAAAACCGTGCCTGCCAGTGGGATAGCGATGCATCTCAACCGGAATATGCTGCTGCTGGCAAGCGCTAGCCATGATCAGCGTGTTGTGCGGATCGGAAATAGGGTCGTCCTCTGCCTGTACCAGGAAGAAAGGCGGTGACTGTGGGTTAACGTAGGATTGCACTGACCAGGTGGTATCGGCAGCCAGCGTGGCGCCTTTACCCACCAACACCTTATGCGTGGACGTATGCGAATAGGGCGGTTCCAACGTAATAATTGGGTAAATCAGCGCCGCGCGTTCAGCGGTGGCGGGAAGATTATCCAGCGTGTCTGTAGCCTGATAAGCATGAAAATCAGGACGATTGACCGCCATGCCAAGCAAATGGCCCCCCGCCGAAAAGCCCAGCACACTGACATGATCCTCGCGGTGCCGAACTAAACGCAGCGCGCGTTGTGCGTCCTGTAAAGACACCATGGCACCATCTTTCCAACCCTCCTGTGGCAAGCGATAACTCAGGACGTATGCGGTGTAACCCTGCGACGCCAGCCAGGCGGCGGCCGGCCAGGCTTCTTTGCCCATTTCAATACGCGTATAGCCGCCACCCGCGGCGATCAATACCGCGCGTCCGTTGGGATTGTCCGGTTTAACCACGGTGAGCGTCGGCATCGCGATATTGCGCTGCGCGCCTTTGGCAGAGAACTGCATTGCCCCCAGCGGGCCGCCACCGCCCGGCGGCTGACCGGGCCATAGGGGGATGACTTCAGGTTTAGCTGTTGCAGCCAGGCTGAGGTTGCTCTGCGCGACAAACGGGGCGAGCGTCAGGCAAGTGATAAAGTGGCGACGATTCATAGCCGATCCAGACTGAGTCAAAGTAGGGTATTGAAGCAGAATAATCGGCAGAGATGATGGAGAAGATGTTGAAAGATATGTGTAAACGCATCAATTAGTGCTCGGCTAACTCAGCAGCCTGAACCGACGGACGTGCTTGAATACGTTGATGATGTGCCTGAAGTGCAGGCCAGCGTGCTAACTCAATGGCAAAAAAATCACACCAACCCGCCAGCACATACAGATAGATATCGGCCAACCCAATCCGATCTCCCTGCAAGAACAGGTTGTCGTGCAGCCTCTGCTCCAGATAGTCGAAGCGGCGGAAAAGACGTTGCTCGAACGTGTCGCGTACCTGCTGCGGTAAAGCACGGTTGAACAGCGGGGCCATACCGCTATGTAACTCGGTAGCCAGAAAATTAAGCCACTCCAGCAGCCGGATATAGGCCATTGATCCGGGAGCGATAGAGAGCGCCGCATCAGGCTGCAAGCTGGTGAGGTACAACATAATTGCCGGGCCTTCGGTGATCACCGTCTTATCAGCCAATTCCAGCGCGGCAACGTAGCCCTTGGGATTGATGCTGCGGAAATCGCATCCCTCTGCGGTCAGTTTGGTGTGGTTATCGACGCGCACAAGTTCGAATGGGAGTGCCAGCTCGCGTAAAACAATATGCGGTGCCAGTGAGCAGGTTTGCGGGGCGTAATAGAGCTTCATGACCAATCCTTATTGGTTGTGTTTTTTCCTATCTTGCGCGGTCAGCTATTGTCGGTAAAATTAATGCTTAAAATTCACGTTATAAGCTGAGCTACTGACATGATGAATCTCAGCCACTGGCGATTGCTACTGGCGGTGGCGGCGCATGAGAATCTGACGCGGGCTGCTGCGCAAGTTGGGATTACGCAATCTGCGGCCAGTCAGGCCATCACGCAGTTGGAGAAGTCATTAGGCGTGACCTTGATGCATCGCAGTCGCAGCGCCATTTCCCTGACTGATATTGGACGTCAGGTGGTGCAACAGGCGCAGCAGATGCTGGATAACCTTGAAACAATACGCTTGCTGACTCACCACGCACGTGGTCTGAATCAGGGCAGTATCCGGCTGGGATGTTTCCCTTCCGTGGTGTCGGTGCTGCTACCCGATATGTTAAAGCAGTTTGCCCATGATTTTCCTGGCGTGAGCATCAGCGTGGTGGAGGGCAGTGATGAGGAGGTCGAGGGCTGGCTGAGCCGCGCAGAAGTGGATTTGGGCGTGGTGTTGAACCCGCAACCGGCAAGCGCAGCCATTGAACTCGGGCAGGATCGCTGGATGGCATTGATACCCGCGCACCATCGCCTGGCGCGCAGCCACCGGGTTGCGATTACGGCGCATGAACTCCATCAGCAACCCTTTATCCTCGCCACGGGCGGATGCAAAGTGAATGGCGAAAGCCTGATGCATGCTGCCGGATTGCAACTCACCGATGTACGCATTAGGGTTCGAGACTGGGCCAGCGCTTGCGCGCTGGTCAAAGAGGGGATGGGCGTGGCATTAGTGCCGGACTCCACTCTCCCGGCTACGTTGCCAGGCGTGTTTGCCATACCGATAGAACCCCTTACCGTGCGGCGTTTCGGTCTGGTGCGAGCAGCAGGGGGAGACGCTTCTCCAGCACTGGAAGCATTTTGGGACTTTGCTGCTCACACCTTCCGTTAACTTATGTGGTGAAGGGTTTCACCCACCGCGTCAAACAGGCGATCCAGTTCGGCGGGTTGCGTGTTAAACATCGGACCAAACTGCAGCGTATCGCCGCCAAAACGCACATAGAAACCGGCTTTCCACAACGCCATGCCCGCGTCAAACGGGCGAATGGTCGCATCGCCGTCACGGGGTGCGAGTTGGATAGCCCCTACCAGACCACAGTTGCGAATATCCACCACGTTCGGGCAATCGCGCAGCGCATGTAAGCTGTGTTCAAAATAGGGCGCCAGCTCGGCAGATTGTGCAATCAGCGATTCATTTTCCAGCAAATTCAAGGTGGCCAGCCCGGCCGCACACGCTACCGGATGGGCGGAATAGGTGTAGCCGTGGGCAAACTCCACTGCGTGTTCAGGAAGTTGCTGTGCCATAAAGGTGTGATAAATTTCGCTGCTGGCGACAACGCCGCCGAGGGGGATGGCGCCGTTAGTGATCTGCTTGGCAAAGTTGAGGATATCCGGCGTTACGCCGAAATATTCCGCGCCGCTCCAGCGGCCCATCCGGCCAAAACCGGTGATCACTTCATCAAAAATCAGCAAAATGTTGTGCTGTGTACAGATCTCACGCAAGCGTTGCAGATAGCCTTTCGGTGGGATGATCGCCCCTGCTGAACCGGAAAGGGGTTCAACAATCAGTGCCGCGATGTTGGAGGCATCATGCAACTCAATCAATTTGAGCATTTCGTTCGCCAACGCTACGCCGCCGGTTTCTGCCTGACCCGGCGTGAAGGGCAGATCCGTTTGCAGCGTATGCGGGATATGATCGACATCCATAAACTGACCAAACATCTTACGGTTACCACCAATACCTCCAAGGCTGGTACCCGCAATGTTCACGCCATGATAGCCGCGTGCACGCCCGATGAATTTGGTTTTTGCCGGTTGGCCTTTGATGCGCCAGTAAGCGCGCGCCATTTTTACTGCGGTATCCGCAGACTCTGAACCCGAGCCGGTAAAGAACACATGGTTGAGATCCCCCGGCATGTGCTGAGCGATTTTGTCTGCTAACTGGAATGAGAGCGGGTGGCCATGTTGAAAACCGGGTGAGTAATCAAGGGTGCCGAGTTGCTGTGCCACGGCTTGCTGAATTTCACTACGCGTATGGCCCGCGCCACAGGTCCACAGCCCAGAGAGGCTGTCAAAGATCTGCCGTCCTTTATCATCTGTGAGCCAGCGGCCCTGCGCCGCGACGATGAACCGCGGATCACGTTGAAAATTACGATTGGCACTGAAGGGCATCCAGTGTGATTGCAGATTAAGCGATGCAGTATTAACAACGTCGGTCATGTTCCATTCCTCCAGGCAGGTGTAGGAAGAGTTTGCAATTAAGCGATAGGTAAGTTAAATCCTTATTAATTCATCTTTAGATATTGAATTACTCACCTAAATGAAAAGTAAGTCGCTGGCTCAAATCACAGATTTTGACCTCAAATTATTGCGCTTATTCAAAACCGTGAATGAGTGCGGCAGTTTTTCTGCCGCTGAAAGTCTGCTGGGCATGACGCGCTCAGCAATCAGTTTGCATATGGGCGATCTGGAAAAACGGCTCGGCATGCGGTTGTGCCAGCGTGGAAGGGCAGGATTTGCCTTAACCGATGAGGGGCGCGAGATATTACGCCATAGCGATAGCATGATGGCGGCAGTAGAGCATTTTCGCCTGCAGGTTAATCAAATGCACCAGCAGCTGCGCGGTGATTTTAATATTGGCATCATCAACAATCTGGTGACGCAACCACGGATGAAAATCACCCATGCGTTGGAAGCCTTGCGCGACATCGGTCCCGATATTCGTCTCAATATCAGCATGATGACCGCTGCAGACATTGAGCGCGGTCTGATGGATGGGCGCTTGCATGTAGGCGCGTTGCCACTGACGTCACCGATCTCTGGACTGGACTATATGCAGCTTTACGATGAGAAATTAGAGCTGTATTGCAGTGATACCCATCCTTTGTTCGCGCAGCGTCAGCCACCCAGTGATGAAGAATTGCTACGCTATGATGCCATCGCGCCCGCTTTCCGCATGACCACGGAAGCCATTGCTATGCATCAGATGCTGAACTGCAATGCGACCGCCACCGACCGTGAAGGCATTGCCTTTCTCATTCT
The DNA here is from genome assembly GCF_059412425.1 of Pantoea sp. CFCC18177. NCBI lineage: Bacteria > Pseudomonadati > Pseudomonadota > Gammaproteobacteria > Enterobacterales > Erwiniaceae > Pantoea > Pantoea sp. CFCC18177. The sequence continues at coordinate 168,380 of NZ_JBNBPL010000005.1, read as the reverse complement.
CTCGGGGCGTTTTCTCGGTTTCCTGCCCGATCACTATGCCGCGCAGTGGGTAGAGAAAAGGGTTATGCGCGCGATTGCTCCACAGCGGCTGCATTACATCAGCCAGATTGCGCTGGTCACGCGTAAGACGCGCAGCCAGAATGTGATTCTTGAGCGGTTTCTGCAGGCCATTGCACGGCAGTCTGAGGGGGAGGCGAATGCTAATAGGTGATTTCATTACGGGTTACCGTTACTAGTTACAACATACTTTATTTGTTACGACTCCTACCGGATTAGGCCGCAGTGTGTCCTTGNGCAGGCCATTGCACGGCAGTCTGAGGGGGAGGCGAATGCTAATAGGTGATTTCATTACGGGTTACCGTTACTAGTTACAACATACTTTATTTGTTACGACTCCTACCGGATTAGGCCGCAGTGTGTCCTTGGCTATTCAGGTTAATTGGGCAATATTTTAAGCAAAGAAATGAATAGGTTAGCGGGTGCGCATAAATGCGCACCCTACGAAAATACAGTATCGAATCTTGTAGGGTCGCCATTTATGGCGACCGACACCCGCTTAAAGGGTAATCAATTTGCCGGGTAGCCCGGACTTTACCGATTAAAGCGCCACCAGCACCACGCCGCGTGCCTTGCCGCTGCAGGCATCGGCTAACGCCTGAGGTGCGGCATCCAAGCCCTGATAAACAGTGGAAGCAAAATGAATATCCTGCCAGTCAGGGTGCGATAGTTGGCTTATCCAGCTATCAAACACCTTGGGATGTTCGTCAGCGCTGTAGCCTTTGAGGGTCACACCTTTTACGATCAAGGCGAACGAATCAATTTCGACCGGAGCGATCTTAGTGGATTGGCTGGCAGCCAGCTCAGCGGAAAGGGCGCCGAGCAGCACCAGGCGCGCATGCTCTCGCGCCTGTGCAACCGCCGCAGCTAACTGCTCGCCACCCACAATATCGACAAATACATCAATGCCTTCAGGGGCGCATTCCTGCAGCTGTTGCGCAATCGCCCCTTTGCCTCGCTGTATGGTCGCGTCATAACCCAACTGCTGTTGCATCCAGAGCGCTTTATCCGCTGAACCTGTGCTGCCGATCACCCGTGACGCTCCGAGCTTACGCGCAATCTGTCCCGCCATGGACCCGATAGCCCCAGCCCCGCTGGAAACAAAAACCGTATCACCCTGATGCACCTGAATGCCTTGCGTTAACGCCGCGTAAGCCGTCCAGCCATGGCCGAGATAGGCAGCAGGGTGATGGATCTCTCTGCCTAAGCGCACGCACTGCTGCCTGTCTACCAGCGCCAACTCGCGCCAGCCACTGGGATGAATCACAAAATCTCCTGGCAATAATCCACTGTCCGCCGATGCACTGATCACTTCACCAATGGCGGCATCCGCTAAAGCATCACCGATTTGCAAAGGCGGGAAGGGGATCCCTTTTACCGCTTCAGCCTCCACGCTCATCATCAAGCGTGTAGAGATGGAGACGCGGAACCAACGGTTTTTGATCAACACCTGATGCCGTTCAGGAGGCGGTACAAGGTTCTCAACCAGATCAAAGTTGTTGCGTGTGGGCATGCCACTGCTCCGTTGGCGCAAACGAATTTCCCTGCTAGATAATTTTTCGAGTAACATCACGGTTTTCCTCGGTATGTGAGTGAATACTCGTATTATCGTTTGAGGACCCTCTAATGAATACTCGTGTCATTGATGCATCGCGATCGATGCGCAAAGCCCCGCGCCAGCGGCGGTCGCAGGTCATGGTAGATGTGATTTTGCAGGCGGCAGCTCGCGTCCTGGCGAAGAATGGCTGGTCAAAGTTCAACACCAATGAAGTTGCGCGAATTGCCGGTGTCAGTATTGGTTCACTGTATCAATACTTTCCCAATAAACTGGCTCTGGCTGAGGCGATTCGTCAGCAACATCTGGATGCGATTTTGCTGGTGTTGGCCAATGCGGCGATCAACGAGGATTCCCTCGACAGGCGAATTGAACGCTTAGTCGAGGGCGTTATCCATGCACATTTAATCAACCCGAGTTTGCACCGGGTGTTACTTGATGAAGTGCCACTGTCTGAGCGCAAAGCACACGAAGATTTTGAACAACGCTATGCCGAATTTTATCAGCGCTTCGTTACGCAGATCTTAGGTGAGGGGTCAGCTCGCGCGTTAGTGGCTGCCAAAGTGTTGGCATCCGCTGTGGAAGGGGTGGTGCATGATGCATCGAGACGTGATGAGCTGCATTCCGTGGAGATCAAACAGGAGCTGCAGCGATTGATTCTGGCGTATCTGAGCGGGTCGTAGGGGCGACTTATAGGCCGCCCCGGGATAAAGCTTTAAGCGCGCTTTGGTTCACCGCGCACCGGGCGATCGCCCGCGACGAAGTAATCCGCTTCACTGCGCGGCAATGGCTGGCGACCGCGAATGTTATCTGCGATCTTTTCGCCAATCATAATGGTGGTGGCATTCAGGTTGCCGGTAATGATCAACGGCATGATCGAGGCATCCACCACGCGCAGTGCTTGCAGCCCGTGAACGCGGCCCTCACCATCGACGACTGCCATCTCGTCGCTGCCCATTTTGCAGGTGCCGCACGGGTGATAGGCGGTCTCCGCATGGTTACGCACAAACTCATCCAGTTGCTCATCGGTCTGGCAATCAAGCCCTGGGCTGATCTCCTTGCCACGATATTTATCCAGCGCGGGCTGATTGATGATCTGTCGGGTGATGCGAATCGCGTCACGGAACTCATGCCAGTCTTGCTCATGCGCCATGTAGTTAAACAAAATGGCCGGATCGCGGCGCGGATCGCGCGATTTAATGCGCACATGACCGCGGCTCGGTGAACGCATAGAACCTACGTGACACTGGAAGCCATGCGCTTCGACGGCGTTGGAACCGTTGTAGTTGATCGCCACTGGCAAGAAGTGATACTGAATATTCGGCCAGGTAAACTCTTCACGGCTGCGGATAAAACCGCCGCCTTCGAATTGGTTACTGGCACCGATACCCGTACCGTTAAACAACCACTCGGCACCGATTTTCGGTTGGTTGTACCATTTCAGTGCAGGGTAGAGCGAAACCGGCTCTTTGCACTCATATTGCAGGTACATCTCAAGGTGATCCTGCAAGTTTTCACCCACGCCCGGCAAATCATGTACCACTGGGATATCAAACTTCTCTAGCAGCGCGGCTGAACCGACACCCGAGCGCTGCAGAATTTGCGGTGAAGCGATCGCGCCCGCGCACAGCAACACTTCACGACGCGCATGAACCTGATGCGAGGTATTACTTGAACCCTGTAAATATTGCACACCGACTGCGCGCTTGCCTTCAAACAGGATGCGATCGGTGGTGGCGTGCGTCACAATCTTCAGATTCGGTCGCACTTTCGCGGTGTCGAGATAGCCGCGTGCGGTGCTGGAACGGCGACCTTTTGGCGTGACAAAACGATCCATCGGGCCAAAGCCTTCTTGCTGATAACCGTTCAGGTCTTCCGTGCGCGGATAACCTGCCTCCACGCCCGCCTCAATCATGGCGGCGAACAGCGGGTTATTATCCGGTTTACAGGTGGTGATACTCACCGGGCCTTCACCCCCGTGGTAATCATTGGCACCGATATCACGGGTTTCCGATTTACGGTAGTAGGGCAGGCAGTCAAGGTAGCTCCAGCTCTCCAGTCCAGGCTGCTGCGCCCAGTTATCGAGATCCATGGCGTTACCGCGGATGTAGCACATACCGTTGATCAGTGATGATCCACCCAAGCCTTTACCGCGTCCACACTCCATGCGGCGGTTGTTCATATGTGGCTCAGGCTCGGTTTCATACGCCCAGTTGTAGCGTTTACCCTGTAGCGGGTATGCCAAAGCTGCAGGCATCTGCGTACGGAAATCGAAGCGGTAGTCAGGGCCACCGGCTTCTAATAGCAGCACGTTAACGCTGCTGTCTTCGGTCAGTCTTGTTGCCAAAACGTTCCCTGCGGATCCGGCTCCGATAATGATGTAATCAAATTCCATTAGTCGCTCCTCAGGTTAAAGCTAAATTAAAATACGGACTGAAAACGGGATAACTCGACCTGCACAGATTTCACTTGGGTGTAATTTTGCAGTGTCATCAGACCGTTCTCACGGCCAATACCCGAGTGCTTGTAGCCACCCACCGGCATTTCGGCGGCAGATTCGCCCCAGGTATTGATCCAGCAGATGCCCGCTTCAATCTGATGGATCACGCGGTGCGCGCGGTTAAGGTCTTGTGTTACCACTCCCGCCGCCAGGCCGAAGTCGGTGGCATTGGCTCGACGCACCACTTCTTCTTCGCTTTCGTAAGTCAGAATCGACATTACCGGCCCAAAGATCTCTTCGCGCACAATGGTCATGTCGTCGCGGCAGTCGGTAAACACGGTAGGTTCAACCCAGGCGCCGTTGTCGAAATCAGCCCCGCTCAGGCGTTTCCCACCACACAGCAAACGCGCACCTTCGCTGATACCGCTTTCGATAAAGCGCATCACATTATCGCGATGTGGGAAGCTGACCAGCGGGCCAAAATTGGTGGCAGGATCGTTAAGGTCGCCTGCTTTGATGCGCGCCACGCGCTCGACGATTTTCGCTTCAAACGCGGCCTGGAATTTGGCTGGGATAAACACACGCGTCCCGTTGGTGCAGACCTGACCGGAACTGTAAAAGTTGGCCATCATGGCGATATCCGCAGCCAGATCGAGATCGGCGTCATCAAAGATTATCAGTGGGGATTTACCGCCCAGTTCCATGGTGACTTCTTTCAAGGTCGAACCGGCTGCATTCGCCATAACTTTTTTGCCGCTGGCGACGCCGCCAGTAAAGGAGACCTTGTCGATGCCGGGATGGTCAGTCAGCAGCTGTCCGGTGACGGCACCACGGCCATTCAATACGTTGAAGACACCGGCTGGCACACCGGCTTCGGTGTAAATTTCTGCCAGTTTCAACGCGGTCAGCGGGGTCACTTCGCTGGGTTTGAAAATCATCGCGTTTCCGGCTGCCAGAGCAGGGGCGGATTTCCACAGGGCGATCTGAATCGGGTAGTTCCATGCACCGATACCGGCCACCACACCCAGCGGTTCACGGCGGGTATAGACGAAAGCGGTGTCGCGCAGCGGGATCTGCTGGCCTTCCAGCGTCGGAATTAAACCGGCGTAATACTCCAATACGTCGGCACCGGTGACGATGTCGACATATTGGGTTTCGCTCAATGGCTTACCGGTATCGAGGGTTTCGAGGGCGGCGAGTTCGTCATTGCGCTCACGCAGGATATCCACTGCACGACGCAGAATGCGCGAGCGTTCCATCGAGGTCATCGCTGCCCAAATTTTCTGGCCTTTTTGTGCCGCCGCGACGGCACGATCGATATCAGCGTGTTCTGCTTCGTGCACATCGGCCAGCACTTCGCCATTGGCTGGGTTGATGGTCTGGAATGTATTGCCTGCAGCAGCAGGGACCAGTGCGCCATCAATGTACAGGTGTTGCTCGTTGAATCGGGACATGATTTCTCCTTCCTCAGTGATTCTGTGTGCCAGCTAACTGCTGGCTGATGAATTGGGTGGTGAGCGTGCGGGCAATACCCAAATCAAAAGGTTTGCCGCTCAGTGCTGCGCGTAGCCAGAGTCCGTCGATTAACGATGCCAGCCCATGGGCCGCCAAACGCGCTTGCTCACGCGGTAGTTCACGACGAAATTCAGCCGCCAGCGTCGAGAATAAGCGGCTGCTGCTGACGCGTTCCAGACGACCCAACTGCGGTTGGTGCATGCTGCTGGCCCAGAAATCCAGCCAAGCTTTCATCGCTGCACTGTGAACCTGGGTGTCATCAAAGTTGCCTTCCACAATCGCCAGCAGCCGCGCTTCGGTACTGGCCTGTGCCAACGGTTTTAATCTGGCCGCGACCGCATCACGCAGTTGACGCGTTACGTCACGCATGGTGGCTTCCAGCAAACCGTTCTTGTCTTTGAAGTAGTGACTGATGATGCCCGTCGAGACGCCAGCACGACGCGCAATCTGCGCGATAGTGGCATCGTTGATCCCCACTTCGTTAATGGTATCGAGGGTTGCATCAATCAGTTGCCGACGACGAATCGGCTGCATTCCCACCTTTGGCATGACTCCAGCTCCACCACAATGTAAGGGCACCATTAAAACTTTTTTTGATTGCACGTTCAATATAAAAAAGAATTTTGTTAGGATGCTGTGCTTCGATTGTTACAAAAACGCAGCGGTGAACCGGGCTATGCGGGGCATCGAAAACGATGGAGGGAAGACGGGAGAGTTAAAAACAACAAGGCCAGATGAACTGGTCAAAATAATTAATTGTTTTATAACAGGAAATTAACCAGAGGTAACCGATGATTAATCCACCTGCCAGTGAAAAAGACAGAATCAATCCTGTGGTGTTCTATACCTCGGCCGGACTGATTCTGACATTTTCACTTGTCACGATTTTTTACAGCGAGTTAGCAGCCAGCTGGATCCAGACCACCGTGAATTGGGTGACGTCGACTTTTGGCTGGTACTACATGCTCGCCGCGACGCTCTACATTGTGTTTGTGGTGTACATGGCGTGCTCGCGTTATGGCGCGATTAAACTCGGGCCAGAGCAGTCCAAACCGGAATTCAGTTTATTAAGCTGGTCAGCGATGCTGTTCGCTGCAGGGATAGGCATTGACCTGATGTTCTTCTCAGTGGCGGAACCCGTCACGCAATATATGCAGCCACCGGAAGGGGCCGGGCAAACCATGGAGGCGGCACGCCAGGCGATGGTGTGGACGCTGTTCCACTATGGCGTAACCGGCTGGTCAATGTACGCGCTGATGGGCATTGCGCTCGGCTATTTTAGTTACCGCTATAACCTGCCGCTCACCATTCGTTCTGCGCTCTATCCCATCTTTGGCAAACGCATCAATGGGCCTATTGGTCATACCGTGGATATCGCTGCAGTGGTCGGTACCATCTTCGGTATCGCGACCACGTTAGGTATTGGTGTGGTTCAGCTCAATTACGGCCTCAATGTGCTGTTTGATATCCCTGAAGGCTTTACCGCCCAGGCGGCGCTGATTGTGCTGTCGGTGATTATCGCCACCATTTCCGTGACCTCGGGCGTGGATAAAGGCATTCGTATTTTGTCTGAGCTGAATGTCGCGCTGGCGCTGGGCTTGATTCTGTTCGTGCTGTTTATGGGCAAAACCGATTTCTTGCTGAATGCCTTGGTGTTGAACGTGGGCGATTACATTAACCGCTTTATGGGCATGACGCTAAATACCTTCGCCTTTGATCAGCCCAAAGAGTGGATGAACAGCTGGACGCTGTTCTTCTGGGCATGGTGGGTAGCCTGGTCGCCGTTTGTCGGTTTGTTCCTGGCGCGTATTTCACGTGGGCGCACTATTCGTGAGTTTGTACTTGGTACGCTGATTATTCCATTCACCTTTACCCTGTTGTGGCTGTCGGTGTTCGGTAACGCGGCCTTGTATGAAATCATTCATGGCGACGCCGGTTTCGCCCAGGAAGTGATGGCGCATGCTGAACGCGGTTTCTACAGTCTTCTGGCGCAGTATCCAGCCTTTAAGTTTAGTGCTTCGGTTGCCACTATCACCGGCATGCTGTTTTACGTGACTTCAGCGGATTCGGGTTCGTTGGTATTGGGCAATTTCACCTCAAAGCTGAAAGACATTAACAGTGATGCGCCAAACTGGTTGCGTATTTTCTGGTCGGTGGCGATTGGGGTGCTGACGATGGGGATGCTGATGACCAACGGTATTTCTGCCTTGCAGAATGCCACGGTGATTATGGGCCTGCCGTTCAGTTTTGTGATTTTCTTCGTAATGGCGGGATTGTACAAATCGCTGAAAGTCGAAGATCACCGTCGCGCCAGTGCCAGCCGTGAGACCGCGCCTTATATTCCGGCGAGTAATGATCGTTTGAGCTGGAAGAAGCGTCTGTCACGGTTAATGAATTATCCCGGTACGCGCTACACCCAGCAGATGATGGAGACAGTGCTGTTCCCGGCGATGCAGGATGTGGCGAAAGAGCTGGAGTTGCGTGGAGGACGGGTGTCTCTGGAGCGCGTTGAGCCAGAAGAGGGGCAACCGCTGGGGCATTTGGATCTGCGCGTGCTATTAGGCGAAGAGCAGGATTTCGTGTATCAGATTTGGCCACAGCAGTATTCGGTACCAGGCTTCACCTATCGCGCCCGTAGCGGTAAATCGACCTATTACCGGCTGGAGACCTTCCTGCTGGAGGGGAGCCAGGGTAACGATTTGATGGATTACAATAAGGAACAGGTGATTATCGATATCCTCGATCAGTATGAACGTCACCTTAACTTTATCCATCTGCATCGAGAAGCACCGGGGAGTAGTATCACGTTCCCGAGCGTGTAGTGAATCACTTCTTTGGCACCGTTCTGGCGCTGGCTTGCACGTTGTCGACTGCTGGCGCTGGATTGTACGCGGGCGCCGTCTGGGGCTGCACAGGGGCAGGCGGCTTATCAACCTGAGTGCGTGTCGTTAAAAAGGGCACGTGCTTTTGTTGATGGCAACGATAAACAGCATTAGCGCCTGTTCCTGATAATTTCTGCAACCTTCAGATTGCCAGCTACACTTTCAGGCTGTTCTGAAGGGGATGTAAGATGAAATTAGGGTTTGCGTGCAAGTTCTTAGATGCACAGGCTAAGCAGCCATTTCCGTTTAAAACCACCACGCGCACGCGTTTTCTCAGCCTGGATCGTGCGGCGCAGGCCAGTTTACTCTCTCAACTGGCCACTCTAAATCTTGAAAACCAATTTCGGATGCTGGAACAGTTGGCATCGTTGCCTGACGCATTGCGCATGATGCGTATTGGTAGCGACCTGCTGCCGCTGTATACCGTGCCCGAAGCCACGGCGATTTATGCAGAATTAATGCCTGACTTGCTCCCGCTGCTGGCGCGCTGCGGCGATTTTGCCCGCGCGAACAATATCCGTCTCTCTTTCCATCCCGGCCAATATTCGGTGCTTGCTTCAGACAATGAAGGGGTCGTGGACCGAGCGATTGAGGATGTGGAGTATCATGCCAGCTGTGCCGTGGCGATGGGTTATGGCCGCCAGTTTCAGGATTTCAAGATCAACATTCATATGAATGGGAAGAAAGGCATTGAGGGATTTCGCGCCGCCTTTCTGCGGCTCTCTCCCGAGGCACGCAATATGCTGACGGTCGAGAATGACGAGATATCCTGTTCGATAGACGATGTGCTTCAAGCCCGCGATATGTGCCCGGTGGTGCTGGATATTCATCACCATTGGGTGAAAGAGAATCACTATATCCAGGCGGACGATGCGCGGATTCCGTTGATCATCGAATCCTGGCGCGACGTGCGGCCGGTGCTGCATTATTCGGTTGCTGAGGAAGGGCTTATCCCAGATGAGGGTTTTCCTGACCAGCATGATTTAGCCGTCAGAAAATCTAAATTACGCGCTCACGCGGATTATTATTTCAATCAAACGCTGAATGACTGGGCGCTGTCATTCCAGGATTTCGACATTATGTGTGAGGTGAAAATGAAGAACCTGGCGGTCGAGCGACTCTATCAATATGCACTCGACCGCCAGTTAATTACGGAGAAGTAATAATAATCGCCACGCGGCGGTTTTGAGCACGGCCTTGCGCCGTGTTGTTGCTGGCAATCGGGGCGGTCATGCCCAGGCCGCGTGTGGTGATGTTGTTGCGTGGCACGGCGGCACCTTGCGCCCATTGCGCCGCGACGGCGTTGGCGCGCTTGAGTGACAGTTGCTGGTTGTAATCAGCTTTGCCGTAGTTATCGGTATGCCCATCAATACGTACATGCTGAATACCTGTATCAGACAGTTTTTTCGCCATGGCCGCAATGGTGGTTTGGCTGCCAGGCGTCAACTGAGACTCGTTGATGCCAAATAAAATCTTCTCTGATAAACCCAGGCCCCAGCCTTCACTGTTTTCAGTAAAACCTTCACTTTGCATTGCCGAGATTTGTGCCGCCGTAAAACGTCCAGGTGACTGACAGCCGACGATGGACATAATACAAACCAGCAGAAAGAGTTTTATCTTCATATCCGTACCTTATTGATCCCTTTGTTTTTGTACATATTCATGTCTGCACGTTCCAGAATCGATTCCACGGTATCGCCATGTTGTGACCAGGCGTAGCCAATGGTGACAGAGGTGGTAATCGGCGTGCCTTCCGCAATCATGATCTTCTGCGCAATCGAGCTGCGAATCTCTTCGGTGAGCAGTTGCAACTGTGATTCGGTGGCACGACTGGTGATCAGCATGGCGAACTCATCCCCCCCCAATCGGGCGACCAGATCCTGTTTATACGCCAGTGCCGCCAGGCGCGAACCAATGGCGCGCAGCACTTCATCTCCAGCGGCATGTCCCCAGTTATCGTTAATGCTTTTAAAGCGGTCACCGTCGAGGAACAGCAAAACAAACTGCTCTTGCGCCAGCTGTTTATCCAATAGCGAGGTGAGTTGAGCAACAAAAGCCGCGCGGTTGGCCAAACCGGTAAGAGGGTCTTCTAAAGCTTTGGCTGCCAGCGAGCGGTTATCGCGCAGCAGTGAGGTTTGTAATGACTGCATCTCGGCCAGCAGTGAATTCAGGTCTTCAGAGAACAGCTGGAATTCTTTCGTCCGGCTTTCTGGAATGCGTAACGAAAAATCACCGGAGCGGATAACGTAATGAATTGAACTGGTGATATTGCGCAGTGACATCAGAATACCGCGATGCAAAAAGGCGCTCAGCAGTGAGGCGACGACCAGCACGCAGATCATACCGCTGGTTAAAATCATCACCGAATAGCGAATAAAGTCGGCGGCACCGGTCACCGTGCCAACCAGCGTCAGAGTGCCCACCACATTCTCAGAATGATTGATATTCACACTGATCGGGCGGGCATAGATCCATTCACGCAGGAAGTTCTGATACCAGCCGCTTTGCTGCTGCTGATCTTGCCAGTTCACCAAAACCGTTTGATCATCGGTGACCAGTTTTGCCGAAGCGAACATACCTTCATTGCCCAGCGTGGCAATTTTTTTATGCGCATCATAGCTGTCTTCAAATACGGTAGCGGCGGTCAAACTGTTACTTAGCGTAGCGGCAATCAGCTCCAGATTTCTTTTTTCATAGCGTTTAATGAACAGCAACGACGTGGAAGAGAGCAGAAGCCAGCACAGCAATAAAATAACAGCCGAGTTAATGATGCTGATTTTGCGCAGCTTAATGCGGATAGATGATTTCTCATTTTTATTTTTTTCAAATTTCATCTTATTGGCTTCCTTTGCGCGACAGCAACAACACATCCGGGCTGACTCGCACGCCGCTGCGGCTCAGCGAGTCAAGGTTGACGGAAAACATGGGATGATCGGCATTGAAGATTAAACAGAAAGCGGCACCGACGGCGCAATCTGGGTTGTTTTCAGCGAGTGACAGCACTGCTTTACCGGGCTCCATGGCCAGTAATTCCGTCTGTTGTTGCGGGGTCTGGTCGCCAAAATAAATGGCATCGCAACGATTACTGGCTAACTCATTGTCACTATTCAGGTAAATGACACTAAACGGCAGCGAGTTTGCCGTTGGGCTGGCGGGAAAGTTGAGGTGCCGTGCAGAGGAGAACACACAAAGTTGCGGTGCGCCGTGCAGCGATGGCCAGCGGGTAAAACTGATGATACCGCTGACAATTCGATTGGCCTTATCATCTTTTCCCGCAGCAAGCGCAGGGGAAGAGAGCGAAAACAACAGAAACGCCAGGGCAGCCATCAGGGCAAGCGCCACTTTAAGCTGAGCAAAAAGCAGAAATAAAACTTCACGTAAGTGAAGGCGTGGATCAGAACGTAACATGCCGCAATTCCGCTGGAATAATCGCGGAAATAGTACCATCGGCTATTACGAAAGAGTACAGATGTTCACTGTCAGAAGAATCTTATCTTTTAATTCAGCTGGATAATTAGCGCCATTCATTAATAGAGATCATGGCTTATTGAATGATATGCAAGGCGCAGCAAGCTGCGCCCAAAATTGTACTACTCACTCAAATCACGGCCGTTACTGGCGATGACTTTCTTATACCACCAGAAAGACTTTTTACGCGAACGCGCCAGCGTGCCGTTACCCAGGTCATCACGATCGACATAGACAAAACCGTAACGCTTGCTCATTTCACCGGTTGAGGCGGCTACCAAGTCGATGCATCCCCACGTGGTATAACCGATCACCGGAATACCATCCGCAATCGCTTCGCCCATGGCGTGAATATGCTGGCGCAAATAGCTGATGCGGTAATCGTCGTGAATTTCACCGTTTTCATCTGGCTCGTCACGTGCTCCCAGCCCGTTTTCCACCAAAAACAGCGGTTTTTGGTAGCGGTCATACATCATGTTCATGGTGATGCGTAAACCCAAAGGATCGATGCCCCAGCCCCACGCGCTGCGTTCGATATGGGGATTGGTCAAGGACTTCACGACATTTGCCGCGCTGCTGTTTTTCTCATTCATATCCGCTGAGGCACAGCGCGACGCGTAATAGCTGAATGAGACAAAATCAACAGTATGCCGCAGGATCTCGGCATCGCCATCCTGCCATTCAATTTCAATACCTTTTTCACGGAACACGCGCGCAGCATAAGAGGGATAGGCGCCGCGTGCTTGCACATCGATAAAGAACAGGTTTTCGCGATCCTTTTCCAGAGCCGCCCAGACATCTTCCGGTTTGCAGGACCAGGGATAGAAGTTACCGCCCGCCAGCATGCAACCCACCTGGTTTCCTGGATTGATCTCATGCGCGATTTTGGTGACCAGTGCGCTAGCCACCAACTCATGATGAGCTGCCTGGTATTTCACCTGCTCTGGATTATCTTCTGGACCGAATACCAACCCCGCACCAGAGAAAGGACTGTGCAGCAGAATATTGATCTCATTGAAGGTCAGCCAGTATTTCACTAGTCCATTGAATGCCTCAAAGCAGGTTTTGGCGTAACGCGCGAAGAACTCAATCATCTTGCGGTTGCGCCAGGAACCATACTCGGTGACCAGATGCATCGGCACATCGAAATGACATAACGTCACCAGTGGCGTGATGCCATACTTCTGGCACTCTTTAAACAGGCTGCGATAGAAGGCAATGCCTTCCTCATTGGGCGTCAGTTCATCGCCATTCGGGTAAATACGGCTCCAGGCGATAGAGGTGCGGAACACGGTGAAGCCCATTTCCGCCATCAGTGCGATGTCATCTTTGTAGCGACGATAAAAATCGATAGCATCATGGCTGGGATAATACTCGTCTTCACGTAATGCAAAACGCGGTTCCAGCCCCAGTTTGACCGGCATGCGGTTTGCTCCGTGCGGGATCATGTCCACCGTCGTCAAACCCTTACCGCCCGCCAGATAGCTCCCCTCTGACTGATTGGCGGCTAACGCACCGCCCCACAAAAATCCCGCAGGAAATGTCACTTCAGACATAAAAAACCTCAATTTTTCAATTAGCGTTTACGGCTTTGGTTGCTTCTGCAACCGGTTTGACCGGGGCCGTTTCACTGACCGGGATATCTTCAAATCCAAGAATCAGGGTCAACACAAAGGAGAGCACCACCGACAGCACCATCACACCACCCACCCAAACAATGCTCATGGGGTTGGTCGGATCAAAAAACTGCACGCTGGTGAACAGACCCGGTGAGGCCATGGAATGGCTGGCGAGTCCGCCAATACCGGCGACGGCACCGCAAATAAAGCCGCTGATTAAACAGGCGATCAGCGGGCGTTTCAAACGCACCGCCACGCCATACAGGGCGGGTTCGGAAATGCCGGCGACAATGGCGGAGGCTGCGGCGGCGAAGGCGGTTTGGCGTAGTTCAGGGTTTTTGGTTTTGAACGCCACCGCCAACGACGATCCACCTAAGGACAAATTGGCACCAATTTCAGACGGCATCACCATGCCTTCTTTGCCGGTTTCAGCGATGGTTTGAATAATGGTCGGCGTAAAGACGCGGTGCATCCCGGTCATCACCAGCAGTGGCCACAGCGCACCCATAATCGCCACGGACAACCAGCCGAGATAGCCGTGGATGGTGTAGACCAACGCAGAAATGCCGCTGCCGATCCAGATACCAATCGGCCCAATGAGCACAATGGCGATAGGCGCAGCAATCAACACGATCAGCATCGGTTTCAGGAAGTTTTTCGTGACCGCCGGGGTAAAACGATCAACCCAATATTCGATGTGAGACAAAATCCACGTCATGACCAGGGCGGGAATAACGGTGTAGGTGTATTTCACCGCCGTGACGGGAATATAAGCGAACTCTACCGCCTGGCCTTGCGCTGCTTTTGCCATGAGATCAACAAAATTGGGGTGCACCAGCACGCCCGCAATGGCAATGGCTAACGACATGTTGGTTTTGAATTTCAACGCCGCTGACGCCGCAACCATGATCGGCAGGAAGAAGAAAGCACCGTCGCCGATGACATTCAGTATCACCAACGTGGACGATCCTTTCGGCAGTACGCCGCTCATTTCCAGCACCATCGCCAACAGTTTCACCATCGACCCACCAATGATGGCAGGGATCAGCGGTGACATGGTGCCGACCAACGCATCCAGAATACCTGCGCCAATCGATCGCAGCGTGATTTTACGTTTTACCGCTGTACCGAGGCTGCCATCAGGCGTGCCCAGCTTCAGCACCTCCTGATAGACGAGATTAACGTTGTTGCCGATGATCACCTGGCATTGTGTATCGGTGTGCACCACGCCCATCACGCCAGGAATGGCCTTAAGGGCGGCGTTATCGATTACCGCGCTGTCTTTTAACACGAAGCGCAGGCGCGTCATGCAATGGGTGACGGCTTCAATATTGGAAAACCCGCCGAGTGCAGCCACGATGGCGCGCGATACTTCAGCATAATTTTTAGCCATGGATGTTGGATCTCTGTTTTTTAGTAGGAGTACAAACGTCTATGTGTGACTTCGTGAGAAACCGGTTTCACAAAATCATGAACAGCCACTTCAATCCAGGCAAGATATTTATAAGTTGATGTTGATAAGTGTGAAGTCGATCGTTTTCTTAACGCGCGTGCTGGAAAGGTTTTTTGGAGAAAAACTCCCGCACTATTCGCCGCTTAGGTACACTGCGGCAATGCAGGCATCAAAAAGAGTGAAAAATGGCAACCATCATTGAGGTGGCAAAAGTTGCGGGTGTGTCCAAAGCCACGGTCTCACGTGTTCTTTCAGGCAACGGCTATGTCAGCGAAGAGAAGCGTGAAAAGGTGTTTCAGGCTATAGCTGAAACCGGTTTTCGCCCCAATTTACTGGCGCGTAATCTGGCGACCAAATCAACGCAGACGATTGGTCTGGTTATCACCAATACCCTTTACAGCGGCAGCTATTTCACTGAATTGATGCAACATTCGGCACGGTTGATGGAGCAACAGGGGCGGCAACTGTTACTGGTGGATGGCAAGCACAGTGCAGAAGAGGAGCGGGCGGCGATTCAGTTTCTGCTCGACCTGCGTTGTGATGGTGTGATCATCTATCCACGTTTTCTCACCATCGAAGAGATGGATGAGATCATTGATCAGCACAAGCATCCCATTCTGGTGATTAACCGCCGTTTACGTCAGCATGACAGCTACTGTATTTATTCAGACCAGCAGCAGACCTGTGCGGATGCGGTAGAACAACTGATCGCACTGGGGCACCGTGACATTGCATTTGTTACCGGATCACTGGATTCACCCACCGGCCGTGAACGACTGGCGGGATACAAATCGGCACTGGCAAAGCATCAGATTGCGCTGCAGGACGCGTTGATTATTGAGGGAAAATGGCAGGCGCAAAATGGGGTGACGGCCGTTGAGACACTGCTGGCGCAAGGGAAACCCTTTAGCGCACTGGTTGCCAGTAACGATGAGATGGCGGTCGGCGCGCTGAAAGCGCTGGCGGCGCATCACATCGCGGTACCCGCTCAGGTTTCAGTGTTGGGGTTCGATGATATTCCACTGGCTCCGTTTACCATCCCGTCACTCTCCAGCGTCAAAATGCCGGTTACAGACATGATTCAGGAAACCCTGGAACGGCTGATATCGATGCTGGATGGTGGCGAAATGCGCAATCGCAGAACTTTCTCCGGCGAACTGGTGCGCAGAGAGTCGATTGGACCTGTACCGTAGTCTCACGGTTCATGAAAAGCCCGCAATAACCACTGTTTGAACTGTTGTACATCCTGGCGCTGTGTCTTTTCCATACTGGTGACGAATGTGTAACGTGCGCCCGGTAACGTACCTGGCAAGGCAATCTGCAATAAGCCTTGATTCAAGGCGCGCTGAATCAATAATTCACTGGCCAGCAACACGCCCTGACCGGCAATGGCCGCTTGAATTGCGTGCGTTTCGTCGTCGAAATGGATGCCGCTCTCCACCTTTAAATCATCGGGGCCATAGCTCTCCTTCCACTGTTGCCAGTTGGGCTCCGGTGTCGGAACGCGGCGGTTCTCAACATGAAATAAGGTGACATTGCGCAGGTCGGTAACGTCCTGTAAGTCCAGCTGTGGGCTGGAGACCAGAACAAACCTGTCGTTGTAAAGCAATGTAGCGTCCAGATCCTCATCAATGTTCATGCCATATCGAATGGCACAATCCGCTACGGAACCACGTACATCCACCAATTCAGTGCCGCTATGGAGGCGCAGCGCCATATGCGGATGTTCCTGATGCAGGCTGGACAGACGCGGCACCAGCCAGTTGGTGAGGAAGTTAGAGGTGGTACTCAGGGTCAATGTGGCCGGGGATTCGGCAGCCTTGAGAGTATCAACGGCATCGCGTAGGGTGGCGAAAATATGTGTCGATGCCTGGAAAAGTGTTTCACCAGCGGGTGTGAGCGTCACGGCACGTGCAGATCGGGTAAATAAGCGTTGATTCAGTGCTTCTTCCAATACCCGTATCTGATGGCTTATCGCCGTGGGTGTGACGCCAATTTCATCCGCGGCCATTTTAAAACTGGCATGGCGTGCAACAGCATCAAAGGCGCGAATAGCACCAAGTGGAGGTAGGCGCGGTATTTTCATGGATGAATTCATCTCACGCATGGTTGAAAACTATGATTTTGTAGAATAGCACCAATGAGACGTAACCTGTCAGCATCGTCTAATCAGGATGAATACGGTTCATCCTTATGCTGCTTACAGGAAGCGTAGATTATGTTGAGATCTTTATTTTGGGCCAAAGGCATCTTTACCTTACTCAGTCTCGGAAGTGTGGTTTTCGCCATCATGATTTATTTCATTCGAGGGGAAATGAGTTTCCTCGTCAATCGTACTGCTGCGGTACTGCTGCTGCTTTTTATCCTTCATGAGCGCTACTGCCAGCAACCTCTCTTTCGCCACTGGGCAATGATCTTTTACTGGCTGGTAGGTGCGGGCATGTTGACTCTATTTATTGTTGATACTCTGTAAAATGGGCGGCAAAACAGCTTCATCCGACACTGTTTCCCCTGTTTGATATGGTGACCGCCACGCAGGCGTTTTATCGACAGTTTTACGATTACCCACTCAGCGCGGGTGAAGCGCAGCGTATTTTGCAGGCATTACCGCCAAAATAAGTATTGATTAGCATTCCTGTCCGATTTTAATAACAGGCTGGTCATGATGTTGTTAATGACTGGCCTGGAATTACTGCGAGCATGTAGATAAATGACCTGTAGAGCTCATCATTTAATGCTGATAGCAAGGCCAATATAAACTTGTGCGGCGTGAGTGTGTGTCGTTAATTAAAATTTTGTTTGTAATTTATTTAATCAGATTAAGTCTTATTGTGAGTGAAATTGTTTCGATGTTAATTTGACTTTACTCACACGGTCATCTTTCCTGAGGGAATTATGCACGCACGTATCAAGCATCTTGATGGAATGCGCGGCTTAGCCATTTTATTGGTGATTGGCTATCACGCCTATGCACGTTGGCCTGAGCTATTGCCTTATGTCAATATCACCCAACATATTCCCATTTTTTCCTTTGGCTGGCTCGGCGTAGAGTTATTCTTTATGATCTCCGGCTTCGTCATATTTATGACGCTGGACAAATCTGAGAGCTATATTGGTTTCCTGAAGAAACGCTGGTTACGCCTGTTTCCGGCAATGCTGATTGCCAGTTTGTTGCTGTTCTTTGCGGGCGGCTTATATCCTGAATGGTCAGCCATGACGCCACATGTCAAGAACTTGCTGCCCGGTCTTATCTTCACCAACCCTGAGACGCTGACACAAATCACCGGCATTGAATTTAAATCCATGGCGGGATCTTTCTGGTCGCTTTATGTTGAAGCGGTATTTTACCTGATTATCGGTTTAATCTATTTTACTTTGGGACGAAAATATTGTTTGCCAGGCTTACTGGTGCCAATGTTGCTGTTATCAGGTGCGTCCGTTATAAAGTCGTTGGGACATCCTTTGTTAGTTGATGTGGTGTCTAAATTTGGCTTTATCCATTACGCCTGGTTTATGGTGGGATGTCTGGTATATGAACGGATGCATGGCAGGGATAAGGCATTCCATTATGCGATTGTGGCGTTTGCGTTACTGATTAACTTCAGCTATTTCATTAAAAATGCTGGCGTCATTACTGTTATACCTTTACTGATGGTGATGCTGTTCTTTATTGCCAGTTTTTATTCAAGAATGTTAGAACGCATTTTATCGTTGCGCTTCCTGACTGCCATTGGTTTTGCCAGTTATGCGTTCTATTTGATCCATGAAAATTTGATGATTGCCACACTGATAAAAATCAATGTGCACATTAAAAATGAGTTCGTCATGTTACTGATGCCGATAGCAGTAGCGACCGTCCTCTATTATATCGCGTGGTTTATCAGTAAATATGCGGAGCCTGCACTGAGGAATCTGTTGAAGGGCAAGCGCACACCAGCCCCGGAGGTCAGTTAGTTTTTGGTCTTGGCCGCCTGAATGGCAAGTTAAGCGACTGACGAGAACGCAGTCTGGCGTCGTACAGGGGCTGGCGGTCCTCGCGCCGCTGACGCGGTGCCTTCACTTCACTCGTCTGCCTTACGGACCGGTGCCGATGGAACATCCATGTTCCAGCGCCACCTTTCGCCCGCGTCCTGCGGGCTCTCCTGGCAGACTCACGCCGTTCAGCGCTGCGGATGCCTGCCCCTGTACGGCCCCAGCCTGCTCATCAGCTTCAGTGCGAGTTGTCAAAAAGGGTGCTGCTGGGCGGCAGAGCCGGCATTAAAACAAAGGTCATTAACCTACATGCCGAATATATAGCGCAGTGCTGTATAGGCCACCATGCCTGCCAATACGGTGGCAAATAAACCACGGGTGATCACGCCCGTAATGGCGGCAATCAGCGCGGCCAGCAGTGACAAACTCAGCCCTGAAGCGGTGAGGGCCGGTTTCTCCACTAATTCGGCGGTGACAATCGCCGCCATAATCGCTGCAGGAATGAAACTCAGCCACTGTTGCGCCAGTGGGGCCAGGCGAAAACGTGAGAGCAGCAGGATCGGGCCAACACGCATGACCGCCGTGATCAGCGCCGCAATCACAATGGTCAGCAGGACATTACGTTCCATATTACACACCCTCCTTGTACTTCATGCGTAAAATCAGCGTCGCCAAACTGGCGGCAATAGAGGCCGCTACAATCACTACCACACTCAGATCGAGATGCCCGGCAGAGAAAAAGGTCACCAGCACCGCCACGACAATCGCCAGCGTCTCAAGCCATTTACGACGGCTGGCAAACCACGTCATTAATATCAAGCCGATAAACATCGACACCAGGCTGAAGCTTAGACCTGCCATCAGAGATTCGGGCACTGCTGACGCTGCGTAAGCACCGATCACACAGGCAAGAATCCAGTTGAGCCAGGCGGGCAGGTTAAGGCCAAACATCCAGTTAAAGCCGATCTTGCCGTGCTGGGTGCCATGCTGCACGGCCACACCAAAGGTTTCATCGGTGAGTAACAGGCCGCTGACCACCTTCTGCCAGCCGGTTTGCCCGCGGAAAAAGACGCTAATGGCGGAACTCATCAACAAATAACGGAGATTCACCAGCATCACGCTTAACACCACCGAGGTCATTTCCGCTCCAGAGGCCCAGAGTGAATAAAATAAAAATTGCGCCGAACCGGTGTAGAGCAGGGTTGCTAACAGCGCGGTTTGCAGCACCGAAAATCCCGCCAGTGTGCCAATGGCGCCCGCCGCAAAACCGATGCTCAGATAGCCCGGCACCGTGGGTAAACAGGCGATAAATCCCGCTCGAAAGCTCTCTCTTTCGCTGTGCTTTGGCAGGGTTTGACTATTCAACGACATAATTCAGTTCCAAAACCTTCTCAACAGATGCAGCAATAATAAGCATGGATTCACAAGGCTATAGTAAAATCCTGCTCCCGGAGAAAATCAGCGAAGGATTTGTGATGCAGGAAAAACGTGACGACATCAAACTGTGGCGCGATCGAGGAATGCTCGGTGGAATGGAAATCCTGCGCGCGCGCTGTTATGAACACAGTTACCCGCCACATTTCCACGACGAATATGTGATTGCCGCGTTTGCACGTGGCGCACAGCGCACGCGTATTTGTCGCCAGCAGGGTATTGCCGCTGCCGGCACCGTGATGGTTATCCAGCCGGGAGAAGTGCACACCGGGGAAGCGGTTCAACGTGACGAAGGCTGGGATTACTGTGCCTTTTATCCTTCAGCTTCGCTGGTCAATGAGGTGGCTGAGTCAATCATTGGCGGTTCAGGTGAACTCAATTTTGGCGCCGAGGGGATGCGTTATGATCCTGCGCTGGCCCAGCAGATGTTGCAGGCTTCCGCCGTGATGCAGCAAAGCCCAGATGCGGTTGAAAAGGAGTGTGCGCTTTATCAGATTCTTAATACGTTGATTCGTCAACATGGCGAACGCACCCTAAAAGGCGGGCAAAAAAACGCCTTGCGTGCCGATATCCGTCAGGCGATTGATTTCCTGCACAGCCACTATCATCAGCCGCTCGCAGTCAGTGAGATCGCCGCCGTGGCCGGTTTGAGCGAATTTCATTTTATGCGCACTTTCCAAAAGCTCACGGGTCTGTCGGTGCATCAATATCTCACCCAAATCCGCCTGGTGCGCGCCAAGCGCCTGCTGTCGCTGGGACTGGATGCGGCGCAAACCGCTAACGATGTTGGATTTTTTGATCAGAGCCATTTTATTAAAAAATTCCGCGTACATTTTGGCATTACGCCGGGCGCGTTTGCCGCGGCGTCGCTGTAAATGATATCGCCCGATAATATGTAGTTGCATTATAAATGCATGTTATATGGAGGCGGCTTTGAATCGGTGCTACTTTTATTTCACTTAAATTTTGCGTGGATATCACCGTGGCACTTTCGCTTTGTGATGCATTAGGTTTGCAATACCCGTTAGTACAGGCGCCGATGGCCGGTGTATCAACACCGGAAATGGCAGCCGCCGTGACTGAGGCAGGGGCGCTGGGTTCGATCAGCGTGGGGGCGGCAACGCCTCAACAGGCGGAAGCGATGATCGCCAAAACACAGGCACTGACGCGTGGCGCGATCAACGTTAACGTGTTTTGCCATGCCCCAGTTCAACGCCATGCTGCACGCGAGCAGGCATGGATTGAACGGTTCCGCGAATTGTTTGCCCGCTATGACGCAGCGCTACCAGATGAACTGCAGGAGATTTACCAAACCTTCTTAGGCAATCATGCGATGTTTGATGTGATTGCAAAGGCAAAGCCCGCTGCAGTCAGCTTTAATTTTGGCCTGCCAGAAGCTCAGGTGATTGAGCAGTTTAAACAGCGGGGGATTGTCACGTTCGCTACCGCCACCAGCGTTACGGAAGCTTTAGCGATAGCTGAAAACAAAATTGATTTTATTGTTGCTCAAGGCATGGAGGCGGGTGGTCATCGTGGGCAATTTGATCCATGGACTTTCGATCCTCAAATGTCGACGTTGACACTCGTGCAGGCCATTCGCCAACACACTGCCCATCCGGTTATTGCGGCGGGCGGAATCATGGATGGCGCTGGCATGGCCGCCATGATGCAGTTGGGCGCGACCGGCGTGCAAATGGGCACGGCTTTTGTACTCTGTCCAGAATCGGCAGCGAATGACGCCTACCGCGCCGCACTTAAACAAGCCAATGAAACGGCGACAGTGATGACGGCGGCCATCTCGGGTCGTCAGGCGCGATGCTTACGCAACGCTTTTTGCCGTTTTAGTCAGGATGTCAGCCCCGAGGAGATCCCCGACTATCCCTTAACCTATTCGCTGGGCAAGGCTTTGGCTGCAGCGGCTGCCGCCAAAAATGAACCCGGTTTTGGCGCACAATGGGCAGGACAGGGCGCGGGGCTGGCGCGAGAAATGCCAGCCGGGCAGCTGGTCCGGACAATAGTGCAGGAGTGGCAGAATCAGAGTAGATGCCTTTAGACTCATGCCAGTGCGTTGGCTTACTTTGGTGCGCATAAATGCGCACTTTGCGAACTTAGAAGCATGGAGATGGCAAGCGAAATGGCCATGAGTCAAACCAACCGCTCTTTCGAGCGGGATTAAAAAAAGAGGGCGAGCGTTCGCCCTTTGATCTTTATTCTGCCAATGCGTTCAATACCGCTTCAGGCATAGACGGACGTCCGTTAACCAGGCAAGTCGCGACAAAGGTGGCATCCGCATAAACGTTGCCATCAACTTTGATCTGCTGAACGAAGTTCACGCGATTGCGCTTCTCATTTTTTTCCAGCGCGCAGGTCACTTCGACGTTGTCACCTTTGACCAGGCTTTTGCGAAAGCGCAGTGAATACTCCAGCACCATATAGAGCTTTCCCTGTTTAAACTCTTCCTCAATATCAATGCCGAGAGCCTCGCGCATAAAAGCGTGGCGTGTCCATTCCATATAAAACGGATAGTAGAGGCCATCTACCACGCCCTGAAAATCAATATGTTTCTCATCGACGTCATAATGTTTAACGAACATTTCTGCTTCCTTATCTGCATGTTACGACGGAAACGTTGTATACCGCATCAAGCTTACGCGGTAAACCCAAATGGTTACGCAATGTGATTAAATCAAACATTTTGCGCGTGACGGGCGCTCACGTTCTTCGGATTTTCTAAAGCAGCACCTCGGTTAATGCTGTTTTATCTGTTGCGCCGCGCGCGGTATACCTTGCGAAGAATCCACTCATCTTCGCAGGCAGACATGAGCACACATACCCGCATTCGCAAATTCAATACCAAAGAAACTTACCCTAATCAGTCACTGGATAATGATCTCTGTCAGGCGGTTCGTGCCGGTAACACCGTGTACGTGCGCGGGCAGATCGGCACTGATTTCGCTGGCAACCTTGTCGGTTTGGGCGACCCCGCGGCACAGGCCGAGCAGGCGATGAAAAATGTTAAACAACTGCTGGAAGAGGCAGGCAGCGATCTAACGCACATCGTAAAAACGACGACTTACATCATCGATCCACGCTATCGCGAGCCGGTTTATCAAGTGGTTGGCAAGTGGTTGAAAGGGGTATTCCCGATCTCAACCGGATTGGTGATTTCAGGGCTGGGCCAGCCGCAATGGCTGATGGAAATAGATGTGATTGCGGTGATCCCGGATGACTGGCAACCACAAGCAGAGGCCTAATCATGACGTTATCTATTGTCGGACGTTGCGTGCAAACCGGTCAGATGGGTATTGCCATTAGTTCATCCAGTATCGCGGTCGGTGCGCGCTGCCCCTGGCTGCGCAGTCAGGTGGGTGCAGTATCCACGCAAAACATCACCTTGCCTGCACTCGGACCGCGCATCCTCGATAAGTTGCAACAGGGGGAGTCTGCGCAATCCGCCTTAGAAGCGGGTTTAGCTACCGATGATTATCCTACCTATCGCCAGGTCACTGTGCTCTCTATTGAGGGAGAAAGTGCCTTTTACAGTGGTGAAAAGACGCTGGGCGTCAACCATGCGCTAAGCGGCGAAAATTGCGTGGCAGCGGGCAATTTGCTTGCCAACATCGAGGTGATCGTCGCGATGGTCAGCGCCTTTGAGCAGCAGCAGGGGCATCTTGCGGATCGATTGATCGCCGCCATGCAGGCGGGGATGCAGGCAGGTGGAGAAGCCGGGCCGGTTCACTCCGCCGCACTCTCTATTGTTGACGAACCAGTATGGCCAATTGTCGATCTGCGCGTGGACTGGAGCGAAGGCGATCCTATCCACGAACTTGCGATGCTATGGCAGGCCTATCAACCGCAGATGGAGGATTATGTGACGCGTGCGCTTGATCCGACCAAAGCCCCGAGCTACGGCGTGCCAGGCGACGAATGAGACAAGGAGGACAAATGATAACCAGCCGTACATTGCTGGAGAAGTTGGTGGCATTTGATACCACCAGCCGTGAATCCAACCTGGCATTAATCGATTTTGTCTGGCGTTATCTGGGCGATCTTGGGGTGAGTTGTGAGTTGATTCACAACGATGAACGCAGTAAAGCCAATCTCTATGCGCGCCTTGGCCCCAGCGGTAAAGGAGGCGTGATGCTTTCTGGCCACAGCGATGTGGTGCCAGTTGATGGCCAACGCTGGAGTGTTCCGCCTTTTGCGTTAACGGAGCGCGACGGAAAGCTTTTCGGGCGTGGCACCGCTGACATGAAAGGCTTTATTGCCTGCATGTTGGCCGCAGTGCCGTATTTTCTGTCTCAGCCATTAACTCAGCCGCTGCATTTGGCCATCTCTTACGACGAAGAAGTGGGCTGTCTTGGCGTGCGATCACTACTCGAGGCGCTGGCACAACGTCCGGATAAACCCGATATCTGCCTGATAGGCGAACCTACAGAGTTGCAACCGGTGCTGGGCCACAAAGGCAAACTGGGTGTGCGCTGTGAGGTGCAAGGCGCGGCTTGCCACTCAGCCTATGCGCCTCAAGGGGTTAACGCGATTGAGTATGCGGCTAAGTTGATCCACCGCTTAACCTTGATGAGCGAGCGACTGGCTGCTCCTGAACGGCAGGATGCGCGTTTTGATCCGCCGTTTACTACCGTTCAGACCGGGGTGATCCACGGTGGTCGTGCGCTAAACATCGTCCCTGCTGAATGCACCTTTGATTATGAGGTGCGTACTCTACCGCAAGACGATGCACAGCAGGTGGCAGACGAACTGGCGCATTACGCCCAGCATGAACTCGTGCCACAAATGCAGGCCATCAACAAAGACACCGCTATTCGATTTACGGCTATCAGCGGGTATCCAGGCCTCTACACGGCGGCTGACAGTCTCGCGGCGCAGTTGCTGACCTATCTGACCAGTTCTGACGCGTTTAGTACTGTGGCATTCGGTACCGAAGGGGGCTTATTTGATCAGGCGGGGATCACGAGTGTGGTATGTGGCCCAGGAAGTATGGCACAGGGCCATAAACCGGATGAGTTCATCAGCATTGCACAACTTGATGCCTGTGATGCCATGCTGCGCCGTTTGGCGGAGTGGATGTGTTAGGGGCAGAACGAGACTGCTTTATCTTTTCCAAACGCCAGCTTCAGGAAGCACTAACCGCGTAACACGCACACAACACGTATGCTGGCTGTAAGCATTGATAGCCCGATTTCTGGAGATTCCATGGTAAGTGCAGAAGTAACCCCGTTCCCGCAGCCCACCACGCTGCCGGCCGCCGCAACAAAGCCCCCGATTGCCGTCCAGCTTGATGGTGTGCTTAAGCGCTTTGGCGACGCCATCGCGCTACATAAAATCTCGCTGACCATTGAGGAAGGTGAGTTTATTACCCTGCTGGGTCCCTCAGGCTGTGGCAAGACTACGCTGCTGAACTTGATGGCTGGCTTCGCTGAAGCGGACGGCGGCGAAATCTTTATTGATGGCGATCTGGTCACCGAAATTCCGCCTTAT
Source organism: Pantoea sp. CFCC18177 (assembly GCF_059412425.1). Taxonomy (NCBI): domain Bacteria; kingdom Pseudomonadati; phylum Pseudomonadota; class Gammaproteobacteria; order Enterobacterales; family Erwiniaceae; genus Pantoea; species Pantoea sp. CFCC18177. The sequence continues at coordinate 142,486 of NZ_JBNBPL010000005.1, read as the reverse complement.
CAGCGTGAAATCGGCATCGTGTTCCAGAACTACGCGCTGTTTCCACATATGACGGTGGAAAAAAACGTGGGTTACGGATTGCGGATGCGTGGCGTGCCTAAAGCGGAAATCGCGGAGCGTGTTGAACAGGCGCTGGCGTTGGTGAAACTGGCAGGCTACGGCCAGCGTAAACCGCGTGAACTGTCGGGTGGCCAACAACAACGCGTGGCATTAGCGCGTGCATTGGTGATTAGACCCAAAGTGCTGTTGCTGGATGAGCCTTTCTCAGCACTGGATAAAAACTTGCGCCTGTCGATGCAGGTGGAACTCAAAGCAATTCAGCGCAAACTCGGCGTCACCACGGTATTTGTTACCCACGATCAGGGTGAAGCACTGAGCATGAGCGATCGTGTGGTGGTGATGTCAGCAGGTCATGTGCGCCAAATCGGTACGCCGGATGACATCTATCGCCGTCCGCAGGACCCCTTCGTTGCCGGATTTGTCGGCGACGTCAATATCCTTCCCGGTCGTTATGCTGGCCGTGATAGCACGGCGCTATTAGATATGGGCGGCAATACCTTGCGTCTGCCCGCAGAGCGCGTGCATGCCACGGTAGGAGACCGCCTGGATGTGTATGTGCGTCCGGAAAATTTGCAACTGGCGCCGCTTGGGCCACATGCGTTATTCAGTGCCACGGTGATTACCCATGTTTTCCAGGGTGACCACGTCGATGTGCATCTTGATGTGCCGGCATTGGGCAGTGCTGCACTTTTTGCTCGTCAGTCCGGATTAGATTCCCTGACTCGCTGGCCTGTGGGCAGCGTGGTGGGCGTGAGTGTCGATGACGAAGGCGTGTGCGCGTTTAGCGCGGCGAAGCAGGGCTAAACGATGATACCTGAAATGATGAATGCGGTGATGGCGCGCGAACCTGGCGGTCCTGATGTTTTAGCCTGTGTATCCCGTCCGCTGCCACAGCCCGCAGCAGGAGAGGTACTGATCCGCGTATGCAGTGCTGGAGTCAATCGCCCTGACATTATGCAGCGTAACGGCATGCCATTGCCGCCTGATACCACGGATATCCTCGGGCTAGAGGCCTCTGGCATCGTTGTCGCGCTGGGTGCAGGCGTGAAATCACCAGCCATTGGTACGCCGGTGATGGCTCTGCTAAACGGCGGTGGCTATGCCGACTACTGCGTGGCAAGGGCGGAACTCTGTCTTGCTGTGCCCGATACTTTGCCACTGGCACAGGCCGCTTCAGTGCCCGAGGCGGCCTTTACTGTGTGGCACAACTTATTCGAACTGGGTCGTCTGGAACCCGGTAACACGGTACTGATTCATGGTGCAGCCAGCGGTGTTGGGACCTTTGCTATCCAGTGTGCGCAGGCATGTGGGGCTCGCGTGATCGCCACGGCAGGCGGTGCAGATAAAATTGCGGCCTTGCAAAAGCTCGGCGTGTGGCGAGCCATTGACCGCCACACAGAAGATTTTGTTGAAGTTGTGCAGGCGCTTACGCAAGAGCGCGGCGTGGACGTGGTGTTAGATAACGTGGGGGGCGATTATGTGGCGCGTAATTTAAGCGTCATGGCGCAGGGCGGACGCCACGTGAGCTTGTCCTTTATGCAAGGTGCGAAGATCGAACTCGATCTGCAACAGGTGATGCGCAAGGGGCTGATCCTCACCTCATCAACTTTACGTCCGAAAAGTGCGGCGGAAAAAGCGCGTTTAGCGCAGTGCGTCAGCAGGCATCTATTGCCGTTGATCGCTGCAGGAAAAATATCACCCACAATCCATCAAACCTTGCCGTTGGCTGCAGCGGCTGAGGCTCATTGTGTACTTGAAGCCAATGCCAACATCGGCAAAGTGTTGTTACAGGTATCACTATGATGCAGCTTTTTTATGCCAGCACATCGGCTTTCGTGCGCAAAGTGATGGTGTGCGCGCAGGTGCTGGACATCACTCCACAGATTGAATGGCTGGATTCTGCTGCCCATCCGATTGAACGCGATGAGCGTATCGCTGCGTTCAATCCGCTGGCAAAAGTGCCTGCTTTGCGCACCGAGCAGGGTTTGTGTCTCTACGATAGCCGGGTGATTTGCGAATATCTCAACGCTGAGTTCGGTGGTACGTTATGCCCAACATCAGGCAATGCACGTTGGATCAGCCTGACGCGTCAGGCGTTGGGCGATGGTTTGATTGATGCCGCTTTGCTGGCGCGTTACGAATTCAGCGCTCGTCCTGAAGATAAACAGTGGTCGAACTGGGCCGATGCTCAACTGAAGAAAGTGTCGGCGGCGTTGGCAGAAATAGAGCAGCAGGTGAGTAGTTTTAGCCAGCAGCCTGATGATATAGGGCTGATCGCCATTGGCTGTGCGCTGGGTTATCTCGATTTTCGTTTTGCCTCGCTCAACTGGCGTGCCGGCTACCCGTTGACGGCGGCATGGTTTGCCGTATTTGATGCGCATCCAGCGATGGCAGCAACACGTCCGCACAGTTAACCAGGAGTTTTCATGTCACAGCAAATCTATTTCCTTAATGGACCTAACGCTAATCTGTACGGTCTGGATAAAAATGGCACTTACGGCAGTGAGAGCTTTGTCAGCATTGGCGAGCGTTGTCAGCGTCGAGCTGCATCTCTGGGTTTAACGTTACAGTTTCGGCAGAGTAATCATGAAGGCGTGTTGGTGGACTGGATCCAGGAAGCCCGCCAGAATGCTGCCGGCCTGATCATCAACGCCGCCGGTTTGACCTATAGCTCAGTGCCGATTCTTGATGCACTGCTCATGTTTGAGGGGCCGATCATTGAAGCGCATATGAGTAATATCTGGAAGAGGGAGCCATTCCGTCATCATTCAATGGTCTCTAAGGCCGCCACTGGGGTGATTGCCGGACTTGGCGTGCTGGGTTATGAGCTGGCCATTGAAGCCGTGGCTGCTTTAATTGAGGCAAATGCTGCATGACGACCCTGGTGTTTTACAGTGAGTTCGACAGTTTCGAAGAGTGGTCACAACTGTTAGCGCCACACCTGCCAGGCATAACGATCTGTCGTGCTGAGGATGTGCAGGATGCCGATACCGTACATTTTGCTTTGACGTGGAAACCGCCACAGGGTTTTTTCGCGCCGTTTCGAAATCTGAAATTACTGGTGAATCTGGGTGCAGGCGTTGATTCATTAGTGGGTAGGAATGACTTGCCGGATATTCCGATTATCCGTCTGTCAGATCCTGATATGGCGCGCATGATGGCGGGGTATGTTTTGTTCGCCGTGCTGCGTTACGCCCGTGACATTCCGGCGTTTGAACGCGCGCAACGCGAGCAGCGTTGGCACTATCTTCATCCGCGCGTACCCTCCAGCGTGCGCGTGGGGGTGATGGGATTAGGAGAGCTGGGAGGCTGGGCGGCACAGGAACTGGCTCGCCAAGGCTTTGATGTGCACGGCTGGTCTCGTACCCAAAAAGAGATTGACGGTGTTCAATGCTGTAGCGGATTACCTGCTTTAGACGATTTTCTACAGCGCAGCGATATTCTGGTGGTGATGTTACCGCTTACGCCAGGTACCAGCGGCCTCCTCAGCGCTGAAAGGCTTGCCTGCTTACCGGCAGGTGCTGCTTTTATTAATGTGTCACGCGGGGCGATCGTTGATCAGGCTGCGCTCACCGAGATGTTACGTTCAGGGCACATCGCTGAAGCGACGTTGGATGTGTTTGATCGTGAGCCATTACCGCCAGAGGACCCTCTGTGGCGCATGGAAAACGTGTTGATAACACCTCATCTGGCTTCTGTCGCCATTCCTGCCAGCGCAGCGCAACAGGTTGCCGAAAATATCCAGCGCGCCGCACGTGGCGAGTCCGTTACCAATCAGGTCTTTCCTGAACGCGGATATTAACGTCATTACAGGTTAGCAACGGGCGCGCCCAGGCACGCCCGTTAACATCAACCCTTATCCGTATTACGCCACCCGCACCACTTGCGGATCGAAATAACTCGGTGCTGCCATGCCAGGGATATATTGGTCAGAGATAAACATACGGCAACGCTCGGCGAAGGCGTTCACCACCATTGAATGCTGTACGTTAGCCATGGTGGCGTAGCCGAGTTGCATCGGTTTGTTAACGCCTGCAAGCCTTACGCGGATCAGGCGTTTACCATCCTGGGAAAGATGCGCTTTGGGTCGGACGTTAGCGATGCCGAATCCCACACCGTTAGCGACCATTGCGCGAACCACTTCCATATTGCTGGAACGCATGACCACATTGGGCGCGACGCCGGCTTCGCTAAACAGGCTAAGGAAATATTCGCGGCTCCACGGCATATCGAGTAGCACCATCGGCATCTCTGCCAAATCCTGAATTGTCACCGCGGATTGCGTGGCGAGGGGATGATGTTCACCAACCATCACATAAGGCGGCAACTGCGCAAGGGATTGAAAAGTGATGTCATGTGCCGGCACCAAATCATAGGTGAGGGCGATATCAATATCAGCTGCACGTAACTGCTTTAGCAACTGCTCATGGTTGCCTTCCTCAAGCGTGATGCGAACGCCAGGAAAAGCGCGACCAAAGCCAAACACCAGTTCTGGCGTTAACATCGGCGCCAACGTATCCAGGCAGCCCACACGCAGCGGACCACGCACATTGTTGAGCGATTCCGACGCGATGGTATACAGATTGGACATCTGGTCCAGTATCAGTTTCGCCTCTTTCAGTACCTGATGACCAATAGCGGTCAGGGAAACCCCTTGCGCATGATGGCGAACAAACAGCTGCACACCGAGTTCAGATTCAATGTGGGTAATCGCGGCTGAGATTGAAGGCGATGACACGTGGATGCGTTCTGAAGCGCCAATAATACTGCCGGCCTCACCGGAAGCGACGAAATATTCCAGCTGACGCTGAGTGATGCGACTGAGCATGCAGGTTCTCCTGAGATCGCCAGCGCGATCATGTCGCGCCAGTCATTCTAATAGTGCCGGATACCCTGCATTTATCATGCCAAAGGCCGGTTAATAGCATAATCGCCTGCCTGTCAGTTCACGCCCATTCGCTTCTGCCTCATCACTGCTTAAGAAAATCCGTTGCAAAGCAGCGTCTTTTTTAGCGTCAGAAATCCTGATGCAAGGGCGAGGAAAAGCCTGTTTTACCGATTCATCTCGCAGCGGCATTATCGGTTTCACACCGGGGAATACCGTTTGCACTGTTTTAGGGCGTCGGATTTCGGATAACTACCACAGCCACTTCATTGATTGGGGACGAGAATATGTTGCGTAAGATTTGTGCCTTAACGTTGTTAACGACGAGTGTATTGAGCGCAGGTAATGCGATGGCCGCCGACAAGCTGATTGTCAGCACCTGGGGCGGAAGTTTTAAAGATCTGATTGATGAAACCATTGCTAAAGAGTTCACCAAAGAAACCGGCGTAGAAGTGCAGTTTGTTACCGGCGGTACTATAGACCGTCTCAACAAAGCGAAACTCGCGGGTGGTTCACCCGAAACTGATGTGACTTTCACCACCGCGCACGTTGGCTATTTGTATGCCAATAGCGGCCTGTTTGAAAAACTGGATATGAGCAAGATTCCCAACGCCGTGAATCTGGTGCAGCAGGCTAAGGTCAGTCCTTATCATCTTGGCGTATGGGGATACGTGTATACCATCGGCTACCGTCCAGACCTGGTGCCAAAGGGGGAAACCTTTGAGAGCTGGAATGACCTGTGGAAGCCTGAGCTGAAGGGCACGCTGGCCCTGCCAGACTGGGACCCAAGCCATATCATCGCCGTTTCCGCCAAACTCTCCGGTACAGATGCTGCGCATTGGGAACAGGGCCAGGCGAAGATGAAAGCGCTTATCCCGAACATCAAATCGTTCTATACCGATGACGCCAACAGCCAGCAGTTGATCTCCACCGGCGAAACACCGGTCCAGGTGATGCTGTCAATGAATGCCTACAGCATGATTGCCGAAGGGGTGAACATCAAACTGGCGATTCCAAAAGAGGGCGCGATTCTCGGCGTCGACACTATTGGTATCAATAAAGGCACCAAACACGCCGATCTGGCCTACAAGTTCATGAATATCGCGCTCAAGCCAGAGATTCAGGAACAGGTAGCGAAAATCTATCGTGGTAGCCCAACGGTGACCAACGCGCACATTGACCCAGAACTGGCCAAGTTGCCAGGGATGCTCACCACACCTGCGCAGTGGAACGCCACTATCAACACCGATCCGCAACTGCGTGCCGAGAAAACGGCCGAGTGGCGTCAGTGGTTCTCTGAAAACATCATGTCTCATTGATTGATCAGGTTCATCGGGCGGTCTTTGGGCCGCCCAGTGAGACCTCGTAAATAATTTATTCAGGCAGCAACGTCTATGACGAGAAAACCGACATTCTTACCCTGGTTCATTATCCCCGCCACGCTCACTGCGCTGGGACTGGTTATTGCCATGTTCGCGGTGATGCAGTTTAGCGTGCGCGCTTATATTCCCGGTTCGCTCGACGTGGGCGGATTTACCCTGGCGAACTTTCAGGGGTTGCTAAAAAGTATCTATGCCGATGCTTTCATCAATACCGTCATGCTGAGCGCCAAAACCGCCATTTTTGGTTTACTGATGAGTTATCCGTTGGCGTATGCGCTGGTGCGCACGCGTACGACCTGGATTAAATCCACCATTCTGATCATCGCTATTACACCGTTGTTTCTTGGCGAAGTGGTCCGTACCTATTCCTGGATTATTGTGCTGGGGAACAGTGGTTTTCTGAATAGCCTGCTGTTAGCCATGGGCATCATCTCGAAACCGATTCAGTTTATGTTCACCCAAACCGGTGTGGTAGTGGCGTTGGTACACGTCACCATGCCCATCATGGTACTGATGCTGGCAACCGCCTTGTCGCACATCAATCCTGATTACGAGAAAGCCGCCACCAGCCTGGGTGCAGGTCCGGTGCGGACCCTGTTGACGGTGACGATTCCACTCTCCATTCCCGGCATCGTTTCGAGTCTGACGACGGCTTTCGCCTGGACGTTTAGCGCCTTCGCGACGCCGCAACTGATCGGCGGTGGACGTGTCAGCACCGTAGCAACGATGGTCTATCAACTCGGTTTCTCGTCCATGAATTTCCCATTTGCAGCGGCATTGAGCATTGCGGGATTGATCCTGACGATCCTGCTGTTGATGGCATTGAAACGCATGACCCGCTTCCTGCACGCGATGGGAGAACATTAATATGACTCGTTCGATGAATGATAAACTGGTGACACTGGCCGGTCGCTTACTGGTCGCCGCTATCCTGATCTTTGTGATGCTACCGACGATCGTGGTGTTCATCTCTTCGTTCAGCAGCACCGCGGTTCTGTTCTTTCCACCGAAAGGCTGGTCACTACGCTGGTTTGAACGCGCAGTAAACTACGATGATTTTCGCCATGGTTTCTATTCTGGGTTGATCGTCACCGCGTGGGCATCCTCTCTGGCCGTAATCATTGGTGCCACACTGGCTATTGCGATCGAACGCTATTCCTTCCCGTGCAAGCAAGTATTGGAAGGGATCTTGTTGTCACCGCTGTTTATTCCGCACTTCACCATTGGCCTCGGGCTGCTGATGCTGGTGTCGCAACTCAATCTGGGACGCGGATATCCTCTGGTGATTTTCTGCCATATCGTGTTGGTGCTGCCGTTTGTCCTGCGCAGTGTTTATGTCTCACTGAAAAACCTTGAACAGCGTATTGAGTTGGCCGCAGCCAGTTTGGGCGCTTCGCCACTGCGTGTGGTGTGGACCATTACGGTGCCCCTTATTTTGCCGGGCCTGTTTGGGGGATGGTTGTTTGCCGCCATCCTGTCGTTTAATGAGTTCACTGCCTCATTGTTTATCACCACTCAGGCGACACAAACTTTGCCGGTCGCGATGTACAACTATGTGCGTGAATTTGCGGATCCAACCTTGGCTGCGCTCTCGGTTATTTATATTACGGTAACGGCTGCAATGCTGATTATCGCTAATAAGTTTCTGGGATTAGGTAAAATCCTTAACGTTGAGTCTGGCCACTAATAATTAATTATCGCGCATTGAATTATTCAATGCGCGTCATTAACACCATTACTACGACACTTGATAAAAATCAGCGATGACCTATCGGGGTCGAATCTATCTAGGGATTTACTATGCCAGTAGAAAAAATTAATACCGTTATTGTGGGTGCCGGCCAGGCAGGTATTGCGATGAGTGAACATCTTTCACTGATGAATGTTCCGCATATTGTATTTGAACGCAGCCGTATTGCTGAACGTTGGCGCTCTGAGCGTTGGGATTCGCTGGTGGCGAATGGCCCAGCCTGGCACGATCGCTTTCCTTCGCTGAAGTTCGACAACATTTCGCAGGAGGCTTTTCCGCCGAAAGAGCGCATGGCGCAATATTTCGAAGACTACGTGAAAATGCTGAATGCCCCAGTGCGCACCGGTGTTGAGGTACTTAAAGTGGAACGTTTGCCGGGCCGTAGCGGCTTTAAGGTCAGCACGTCCATCGGCGAGTATGAGGCCGATAACGTCGTGGCGGCCACAGGGCCGTTCCAGAAGCCGGCCTTCCCGCAAATCGTACCGGAAAGTGCAGCTTTACAGCAGATCCACTCTTCAACGTATAAGAATCCACAACAGTTGCCAGAGGGGGGCGTATTGGTGGTAGGGGCTGGCGCCTCAGGGACACAAATCGCTGAGGAACTGCGTAAAGCCGGGCGTGAGGTCTACTTGTCCGTGGGTGAACATTATCGCCCACCGCGTTCCTATCGTGACCGTGATTATTGCTGGTGGCTGGGTGCGCTGGGTCTCTGGGATGAAGTGAAAATCAAGCCTAAAAAAGCGCACGTTGCCTTTGCCGTGAGTGGTTATGAAGGCGGTAAAACCGTGGACTTCCGCCGTCTGGCGCACATGGGAATTACGTTGGTAGGTATCACGAAAGAGTGGAATAACGGCGTCCTGAGCTTTGCGGAAGGTCTGGCAGAGAACATTGCGGAAGGGGATAAAGCCTATTTCGACGTACTGCGCGATGCCGATGCCTATATTGAGCGTAATGGGCTTGATTTGCCCTTAGAGCCGCAGGCATGGGAACTTTTGCCTGATGCCGAGTGTTTAATTAACCCTTTATCACAGTTGGATGTCGCAGCGGCGGGAATTACTACCATTATTTGGGCTACTGGATTTAAATTTGATTTCAGCTGGCTACAGGCGGATGCCTTTGATGAAAATGGCCTGCCTTTCCATAAGCGTGGTATTTCTGCTGAGCGCGGTGTTTATTTCCTCGGTCTGCCTAATTTAGTTAACCGTGCATCATCCTTTATTTATGGCGTGTGGCACGACGCTAAATATATTGCTGACCACATCGTGTTACAGAATGCGTATACCGATTACGTTAAATCATAACTCTTCTGTGTGTGTGTTTTTCGCGTAACTGCAGGCGGCTAAATAATCGTTGTTTAGCCGCTTTTTTATGGAATAGCCGATGTGACCATTACCTGTATTGAAGAGTTAAGGCAACTGGCGCGTAAGCGGGTGCCCAAAATGTTTTATGACTATGTTGATGCTGGTTCCTGGAGTGAATACAGCTATCGTGCTAACGAAAGCGACCTGCGCCGCATGGAGTTCCGCCAGCGCGTGGCAGTGGATATCACCGAGCGCAGTACCGCCAGCCAAATGATTGGGCAAGCGGTAGCCATGCCAGTGGCGATTGCGCCAACGGGTTTGACCGGCATGATTCATCCTGATGGCGAGATTCTGGCCGCGCGGGCCGCAAAGTCATTCGATATTCCTTTTACGCTCTCAACCATGAGCATCTGCTCGATTGAGGCCGTCGCCCGGGCAACGGATAACCATCCTTTCTGGTTTCAGCTGTACGTCATGCGCGATCGAGAATTTGTGGCGAATCTTATCGATCGCGCCAAAGCGGCGGGATGCAGCGCGTTAGTGGTCACCATGGATTTACAGGTGTTTGGCCAGCGGCATAAAGACATCAAAAATGGGCTTTCTACACCCCCCAAAATGACGCTGCGTAATCTGCTGAACATCGCCAGCAAACCGCGTTGGTGCCGCGGGATGCTGGCCACCTCGAATCGTAACTTTGGCAATATCGTCGGGCATGCCAGCGGGGTGGATAATATTGATGCGATGGTCGAGTGGACAGCAGAACAGTTTGACCCTCAGCTATCGTGGCGTGATATTGAATGGATTAAGCGTCGCTGGGGCGGCAAGTTGATCGTCAAAGGCATTATGGATGTTGAAGATGCCCGGCTGGCTGTAGCGGCGGGTGCTGATGCGCTTATTGTCTCTAATCATGGCGGTCGGCAACTGGATGGTGTGTCCTCTTCCATTACGCTGCTGCCAGAGATTGTGGCTGCTGTGGGGCAGCAGATTGAGGTTCATTTCGACGGTGGTATTCGTTCAGGACAGGATGTTCTTAAAGCCGTGGCGTTAGGTGCGAAAGGAACCTATATCGGACGCAGCATGCTGTATGGATTAGGCGCGTTGGGTGAAGAGGGGGTGACGACTGCGCTAAACATCATCCGCAACGAGTTTGATTTGTCGATGGCGTTTTGCGGGAAAACGGATGTCGCTTCAATTGATGCAGGAATTTTGCGTCAGAACAGGGCGTGAATGACGTAGGGACGCGCCTTGGGCGGCCAGAAGGCCGCCTCAACATTAAGCCTTTGCCATTTCTGCTTGTGGTCTACGCCCGCCGAGCGTGATCAAGAAACTGAGCAGAGTGAAGACCGTCATAATGCCAACCATGATCCAGGGCGTGCCGTTATTCAGCCATGCCAACAGCAAGGATGAAATAATCCCACTGCCGTATTGCAATGAACCGATCAGCGCGGAAGCCGATCCCGCTGCATTAGGCACTGCATCCAGCGCCGCAGCGGTTGCAGACGCGGCAATAATGCCGTTCATGGAGAAGAAAACAAAAATACAGATCACCAGCGCAGCGATGGCAGTGGGGTGTGTTTTCAGCATTACGCACATCATTAGCGTCATCATGGCGGCGATAAAAGAGGCACCTTTCAGCAGGGTCTCAAGTTTGACCTTTTGCACTAAACGTTTATTCAGAGTGCTAATCGCCACCAAACCTAAAATATTGACGGCGAATAACCAACCATAGTGCTGCGGGTCAACGCCGAAATAGGTGATGTAGACCGCAGGTGAGCCCACGATAAACGCATAGGCCGCCACGTAATAAAAGGTCACACACAAGGTGAAACGCATGTAACTCTTATTACCCAGCAAGGTCAGGTAATTCGAAAATGCGTGCCCCAGGGAAGCTTTGACGCGTTTTTCCAGCGGTAATGTTTCCGGAAGCCACATTAGAGAGCAGAACATCAGTACGCCCACCAGCGCCAGGAACCAGAAGATCACCGGCCACTGCGAATAGCGAATAATCTGCCCACCCAACAGCGGGCCAGCGATGGGTGCAATCGCCATAACAATAATCAACGTGGACAGCATTTGTGCGGCGCGTGTCCGGGTAAAAAGATCACGGATCATCGCGCGCGCCAGCATCGGGCCGGTACAGGCACCGGCAGCCTGAATGACCCGCCAAAAGACGATCTGAATCATGTCAGTCGAGAGGGCGCAGCCCGCTGATCCCACGGCAAAAATGACCATGCCGATGTAGAGCGGTTTTTTGCGGCCCAACTGGTCACTAATGGGCCCCCAAATGAGCTGTGCGATGGCAAAGCCAATCAGAAATCCCGTCACTGTCAGTTCTGAATCACCGTGCAGTGCCGCGGACATAGCCGGCATGGCGGGCAAATAAATATCGGTTGAGAGCGAGGTAAATGCCATCAACGCACTCAGAATCACGATAAACGCGATGCCGGTTTTGAAATCGGGAGGATGGGTAACGGTTTTAATGTCCATGGTGTCTTTTATTGAGTGATAACGATGCGTGCAGGATGAAGTGACAGCCCCGCTTACTGTAACAAAGCCGGGCTGCGTTGATTAGTGACGAAAATCAGCTTGAACCTATGAATTTAAATCATCAATCCATAGCGTATTCATCTTCATCCTCCTCTTCGGCTTTACGCCCAGCAAAGCGGTTGCGCACCACCACGAAAAATACTGGAACTAAGAAAATCGCCAGCAGCGTAGCGGCAACCATGCCACCGATCACCCCGGTGCCCACCGCAGTTTGCGCGCCCGACCCGGCACCCGAACTGAGCGCCAGTGGCAAAACGCCAAGGATAAAGGCCAGTGAGGTCATCAAAATCGGACGTAAACGCATACGCGCCGCATCCAGCGTGGCTTCGATCACGCCTTTGCCTTCGATCTCAATCTGATCTTTGGCGAATTCGACGATCAAAATGGCGTTCTTTGCCGACAGCCCAATGGTGGTCAGCAGGCCGACCACAAAGTAGACATCGTTGCTCAGTCCTCGTAACAGAGTGGCCAGTAACGCACCCAAGACACCCAGCGGCACCACCAGCATCACGGAGAACGGAATGGACCAACTTTCATACAGCGCGGCCAGACACAAGAACACCACGATGAGGGACAGTGCGTAAAGCGCTGGGGCTTGCTCGCCCGTCATGCGCTCTTGATAAGACATACCGGTCCAGTCGAAACCGATGCCGGAGGGCAGTTGTTGTGCTAACTGTTCCATCAGCGCCATGGCTTCACCTGAACTTTTGCCCGGCGCAGGCTGCCCGAGAATTTCCAGTGAGGACAAACCATTGTAACGCTCCAGTCGTGGTGATCCGTAAACCCATTCGGCGGTGGCGAAACTGGCAAAAGGCACCATTTTTCCGTTGCTGGCACGGACATACCAGTCATTAATGTCTTTTGGCATCATGCGCCAGGGCGCATCACTCATGACGTAGACCTTTTTCACACGGCCATGATCGACAAAGTCGTTCACGTAACTGCCGCCCCAGGCGCTGCTCAGGGTGGTGTTGATGTCGGAAAGATCAACGCCGAGTGCTGTGGCCTTCTCCTGGTCGATATTGAGTTTGAACTGCGGGCTGTCTTCCATGCCGTTAGGGCGCACAGCCGCCAGCGTCTCAGGATGCTGACGCGCCAGTTCCAGTAGTTGATTGCGTGCCTGCAACAGCTTGTCATGCCCGAGACTACCCTGATCAATCAACTCAAAATCAAATCCGGTGGCATTACCCAGCGCAATGATTGGCGGCAGATTAAACGCCACCACATTGCCATCTAAAATTTTGCTGAATGCTTGGGCAGCGCGGCTGACGATGCCATCGACCTTATTGCTGTCACCGGGGCGCAGCGACCAATCTTTCAGGCCGATAAAGGCGATCCCCACATTCTGGCCACGCCCTGCAAAGCCGAAACCGTTAACGGTTAATACGTTCTCAACGTTGTCTTTCTCATGAGTCAGATAGTAGTCGTTAACCTGATCCAGTACCGCTTGAGTGCGTTCCTGTGTGGCTCCGGCCGGTAGTATGGCTTGAGTCGCGAGAACACCCTGGTCTTCAGATGGCAAAAATGAGGTGGGAAGGCGCATAAATAGCACCGCCATACCACCCACCAGTAGCGCATAGATCAGCAAAAAACGACCGCTGCGATGCAGCATCCGTGCCACAACGTTGCTGTAGTGGTGGCTGCTCTGGTCAAACTTACGGTTAAACCAGGCAAAAAAACCGCGCTGTTGTCCGTGGGTGCCCGGCTTAATCGGCTTCAGGATAGTCACGCAGAGGGCTGGTGTCAGGATCAGCGCCACCAGCACCGACAGCACCATCGCAGAGACAATCGTGATGGAGAACTGGCGATAGATCACCCCAGTACTGCCGCCGAAGAAGGCCATCGGCACAAAGACCGCCGAGAGCACCAGCGCAATCCCCACTAAGGCTCCCTGAATCTGGCCCATGGATTTGCGTGTGGCCGCTTTAGGTCTTAATCCCTCTTCTGCCATCACGCGCTCGACGTTCTCAACCACCACAATGGCATCATCGACCAATAGCCCGATGGCCAACACCATGCCGAACATGGTGAGGGTATTTATCGAGTAACCAAACGCGCTAAGAATGCCGAAGGTACCCAGTAATACCACCGGTACGGCAATGGTCGGGATCAGCGTGGCGCGCAGGTTCTGCAGGAACAGATACATCACCAGAAACACCAACACGATGGCTTCAAACAGGGTCTTCACCACCTCATTAATTGAGATGCTGATGAACGGCGTGGTGTCGTAGGGATACACCACTTTCAGCCCCTGAGGGAAATAGGGCTTCAGTTGATTGATGCGCGCGCGAATGGCATTCGCTGTATCCAGTGCATTGGCACCGCTGGCTAGCTGAATGCCTAAAGCAGACGCCGGTTTCCCATTGATCTTCACAACAAAGTTGTAGTTCTCACCGCCGCGTTCAATGCGCGCAACATCGTGCAGACGCACCTGTGAGCCGTCATTGTTCACTTTCAGCAGAATGTTGCCGAACTCTTCCGGTGAGGTGAGGCGCGTCTGCGCAATGATTGAAGCGTTGAGCTGCTGGCCTTTAACCGGAGGCGCCCCACCAAGCTGCCCGGCTGCCACCTGCGCATTCTGGGTGCGGATCATACTCATCACATCCACCGGGGTGAGCTGATAATTGTTGAGTTTGTTGGGATCGAGCCAGATGCGCATCGCGTATTGCGAGCCAAACAGCGTGGTATCGCCTACGCCGTTAATGCGGCTGATGGGATCTTTCAGGTTTGCCGCCACGTAATCCGCAATGTCCTCCATGCTCATGCGGCCACTTTCATCGACAAAGCCGGGCACGAGGAAAAACACGCTAGAGGATTTACGCACGGTGATCCCTTGCTGCTGCACTTCCTGCGGCAACAGGGGCGTGGCGAGTTGCAGCTTATTCTGCACCTGCACTTGAGCGATATCCGCATCGGTGCCGTTTTCAAACGACAGCGTCAACTGCAGGGTGCCCGATGAGTCGCTGGTCGAGGACATGTACATCAGGCCATCCAGCCCACTCATATTTTGCTCAATCACCTGCGTCACACTGTTCTGCAAGGTGGTGGCATCCGCGCCGGGATAGGTGGCACGGATTTGCACCGCCGTGGGGGCGACATCGGGATATTGTTCCACTGGCAATTTTAGGATAGAAATCGCCCCGGCAAGCATCACAATAATGGCTAACACCCAGGCAAAAATGGGTCGATCAATAAAAAAACGTGACATCAGTGAGCGCTCCCGGTTGGGGTAGGAAGGGTGACGGGATGCACCACCATGCCCGGCTGTGCGCGCTGCAAGCCAGATACAATCACGCGTTCGCCTGCCTCAACGCCGCCACTGACACGCCATGCGTCGCCAACGGCTTCAGCCACGCTTATCGCTCGCACTTCTACTTTGTCATCGGCGCCCACCACTAACGTGGTGGCTTGCCCGCGCGGTGTGCGAGTCACAGCCTGCTGCGGGATCAGCAATGCTTGTGGGTCGCGCCCCTCATCCAACTGGGCACGCACAAACATGCCCGGCAGCAGTTGATGTTCAGGGTTGGGTACGATGGCTCGCAGGGTGATGGCGCCGGTGGTGGCATCGACCGTGACATCAGAGAAGGCCAGGGTGCCGCTGTGGGGGTAGAGGGAACCATCACTCAACACTACGTTGACCTGGGTTTTTCCGCTGTTCTGCTGAAGGTGACCGCTGGAGAAGGCTTGCTGCAGACGCAGGAAATCGTCACTGGATTGGGTGACATCGACATACAAAGGATCGAGTTGTTGCACTGTGGCCAGTGCGTCGGTTTGTCCACTTTGCACTAACGCACCTTCGGTGACGGATGAGCGTCCAATGCGTCCGCTGATGGGCGATTTAAGCGTGCTCCAGAGCAGATTAATGCGTGCTGACTCTGTCGCGGCGAGTTGGGCATCCACCGCCGCTCGGGTTTGTGCGGCGGTGGCCTGTGCCTGATCGACCTCCTGACGGCTGACATATTGCGTATCGCCCAGTGAGCGGTAACGCGTCAACGTGAGTTGGGCGATACGTGCATTCGCCTCAGCTTGTGAAAGTGCCGCACGGGCACTGTCATAGCTGGCGCGAAAGGGTGCTGGATCAATCTGATACAGGGTTTGACCTGCCACCACATCGCTGCCTTCGCGGAAAGCGCGTTGTAATACGATGCCAGAGACTTGCGGGCGGATTTCTGCTACACGGAAAGCGGAGGTGCGGCCAGGCAACTCAGTGGTGATGGCTAATGCTGTCGCGTGCAAGGTCATCACCTGTACATCCGGAGCCGACGAGGTGGCGGAAGAGGGCGCGGATGCGGCATCGCAGCCGGTTAATAACAAAGTAAATGACGCGCATAGCAAAGCCAGCGGCTTAATTGCCACGTTGTGGGGCATTCTGATTTTCTCCCGGAGGCCGGTCGTGAAGGTGAATTACACCTGGAAAGGGAACTTTTGTGCGTTTAATCGCCGCCAGGTGGCTGGCGGTACGCGATATTTTCTGACAAATGAGCGGGTGAATGACTGTTGCGAGTCATAGCCGTATTTCATTGAGATATCGATGACTGCGTCATTGCTGTTAATTAAGTCTTCAGCGGCCAACGCCAGTTTTTTATCGCGAATGTAATTGCCTAAACTGATATGCATGATGCGCTGAAATATGCGCTGCAAATGCCATTTTGAATATCCCGCGCGTTGCGCCACCTCTTCAATTTTCAGCGGTTGGCGCAGATGGTCATCAATCCATACAATCAGGTCTTGAATGAGGATTTCATGTCTGTCCATGTTTGCGGCCTCAGTTAACGTCGAGTCTCTGACTTCTGCTCAACAGGCTCAGAGACCGGCTAACAGTATCATTACAAAGTACATTTAATTAGAGGTGAAACCGCGATAAGCGCTATGAACCTCATTCATTAATTACAAGGAAAAATACAGGTGCATGGCTTCATGAGTTGATGGGTGTCACAATTTAACGCTTTGTGCCGTACTACTCGTGAAAGTCCCACATATATTTCAGGTTATGTATATTGTTTTGCCGCACGACAGCTAAACCGAAAAGGATAAAACCATGCTGAGGGAAAACTTTAATGATCTCACCTACCTGGTGGTGGTGGCGCGTGAACAGAGTTTTACGCGTGCTGCGGCTAAGCTCGGCGTTTCCCAATCGGCGTTAAGCCACGCCATTCGCGGGTTAGAAGAGCGCCTCAATACGCGTTTGTTAACCCGCACGACGCGTAGCGTCGCGGCGACAGAAGCGGGTGAGCAGCTGATTAAAAGCGTTGAGCCGATGATCGTTGATATTGAAAAAGCCCTGCAGGACTTAGTCGCTAATCAAGGGAAACCGACGGGGACGATTCGTATTACGGCGGGTGAACATGCGCTATCAACCACTTTATGGCCCTTACTAAAACCCTTCCTGCTGCAATATCCCGAGGTGAAAGTTGAGCTGTCGGTGGATAACACCCTGACGGATATTGTCAGCGGCCGTTTTGATGCCGGTGTGCGCTTAGGTGAACAGGTTGAAAAAGATATGGTCGCGGTGCGCATTGGCCCGGACTGGAGTATGGCAATTGTTGCCACTCCTGAATATTTTGCCGAAAAGGGTAAGCCGCAAACGCCTTATGAATTGCAAAATCACAGTTGCATTAATATGCGCTTGCCCACATTAGGCGGATTATATAACTGGGAATTCACCAAAGACGGCAAAGAAATTCGCGTCAAAGTCGAAGGGCAACTGATATTTAATAACCTGTCATCGCGCATTGATGCCGCGCTTTCTGGCATGGGCATCGCCTGTGTGCCAGAAGATGCGGTCCGCGATCTGATTGAACAAGGGCGTTTACAGCGGGTGCTGCAGGACTGGAGTGAGCCTTTTAGCGGCTATTATCTCTATTACCCTAGCCGCAAACAGCACACCGCCGCCTTTGCTAAATTACTGGAAGCGGTGCGCTATCAGGGCTGAATCAGGCTTATGGTCGCTGTGCAGCCAACTGCATAAGCAGGGCTTTTGCCACGTCTTCTGAGCTTGCCGGGTTTTGCCCCGTCACCAGATGACCGTCCTGCACCACGAAAGGTGCCCAGTCAGCTCCTTTTTGATAGTGCGCACCCAGTTTGATGAACTCATCTTCAATCAGGAAAGGCACGACGTCAGTCAGTTCTACCGCGGCTTCTTCACTGTTAGTGAACCCAGTGACCTTTTTGCCCTGAATCAGCGGAGCACCGTTAGCGGCCTTAACATGACGCAGCGCGCCTGGCGCATGGCAGACAAAGCCAATCGGTTTGCCTGCGCGATCAAAGGACTCGATCAACTGGATGGAGTCAGCTGACTCTGCCAGATCCCACAAGGGTCCATGACCACCTGGATAAAATACGGTATCGAAATCGTGCTGATTGACGCTGCTCAGTTTAACGGTGGTGGCCAGCGCCTGCTGAGCCGCCGCGTCAGATTTAAAGCGTGCAGTCATCTCGGTCTGAAATTCGGGTAAATCACTTTTAGGATCAAGCGGCGGCTGTCCACCCGCTGGCGAGGCCAGGACCACCTTAGCCCCGGCATCTTTAAAGACGAAATAGGGCGCGGCAAACTCTTCCAGCCAAAATCCGGTTTTTTTGCCGGTGTTGCCCAGTTCAGCGTGCGACGTCAGAACCATCAAAATTTTCATTTTCAATCCTCAATTAATATTGGTTATTCAGCAGATCGGTCAGGGCCGCGCTTTTGTCCTGATAAGGCGCGCGCAACCGTAAATTGGTGGTGCCGGCTGCATCCTGAATCACAACCGGTTTAGCGTGACTGAAACGACGGAAACCATGTATGCCGTGGTAAGCGCCGATACCCGATGCCCCAACGCCACCGAATGGCAGGCTGTCGAGAGAAGCATGGGTCATGACATCGTTTATCACCAGTGCGCCGGAGGTGGTGTGCTGTGCCATTTGTTGCTGACGCTGCACATCATCACCAAAGTAATAGGCTGCCAGCGGGCGGGGGTGCGCATTGATGTAGCCTATCGCCTGCTGTAGATCACCACTGTAGGTTTTGACTGGCAGCAACGGGCCAAAGATCTCTTCCTGCATCACCGCCATCTCTTCAGTCACATCCAGAATCAGATGCGGAGCGATTTTGCGGCACTGTGCATCAAAGTCAGGTTCACCGGCCGGTGCCAGACTGATGACGCGAGCGCCTTTGTTGCGCGCATCCTTAATCAGATCGATCAGCCGCTGATAGTGACGATCGCTGATGATGGCGGTGTAATCCTCGTTGGCCTGTAGCGCAGGGAAGGCCTGCTGCATAAATTGCTGAGCCGCGGCGATGAAATCATCTTCAGCCGCCTGCGGGAGCAGCAGGTAATCGGGGGAGATACAGATTTGCCCGGCGTTAAAGGTTTTAATCGTCAGCGTTCTGGCAGCCGCGATGGCCACATCGGCATCAATGTCCACCACCACTGGAGATTTCCCGCCAAGCTCTAAGGTCACAGGCACCAGGTTTTCCGCTGCTGCGCGCATCACATGTTTCCCAACAGCGGTACTGCCGGTGAAGACCAGGTGGTCGAATGGCAGGGCGCTAAAAGCCTGGCCGACGCTGGCATCACCGAGCACCACCGTCAGTTCTTCGGCCGCGAAATAACGCGGTACTAATTCCGCTAATAGCTCAGACGTTTTGGGCGTTAACTCGGAGGGTTTCAGCATCGCGGTGTTGCCCGCGGCAAACACGCCCGCCAACGGACCAAACGCCAGGTTAATCGGGAAATTCCACGGGCTGATGATACCCACGACGCCCAGCGGTTGCGGCTCAATACGCGCCTGCATCCCGGCGAGCGGGACTTCCGCGATTTCTGGTTGCATCCACTGCTCCAGATGCTCTGCCGCATGCTGCAACATATTGATGGTGGTCATCAGGTCGGCGGCCTGGGTCTGGTAGGCACTGCGATGGCCAAAATCGGCGCTAATGGCGTGATTTAAAGCCTGGTGATTCTCCCGGATTAACGCAACGCTGCGCAGTAAACGGTCGCGGCGCAAGGCAGCTGATGCCGGAGGTGTCTGGAGATGTGCCTGCTTCATGGTGTGCAGTACACGTTGTAAATCTTGTTGGAGTGGCATGTTCTTTTCCTGTGTGTTTCACGATGCAGGCAGCTTACCCGTGCTGGCGTTTGGCGGCTAACAAGGCTATTTTGGCTGGGGTATAAATTAATTTATGGGGCTATATGTCGCTGGTTCGCCTGCGTACTTTTATGGAAGTGTATCGGCAGCGCTCAATTTCTGGTGCGGCCCGCGCACTGAATCTGACTCAACCGGCGGTATCGCAACACATCAGTGGGTTGGAAGTCGCTGTCGGAAGGCCGCTGTTTGAACGTCAGGTGCATGGTGTGACGCCCACTGCCGTTGCAGACGATCTGGCCGCTGATATTGGCAACTCACTGGATACTGCCGAGTCTGCATTATCATCCGCTCGCGCCCGTTCCATGGATGTGGGCGGCACGTTGCAGATTATCGGGCATGCCGATTTTATGGCGGAGAAGCTTGTTAGTTAAACGACTGGTGATAACGCCGTCTGGGACCGCCTGCCCCGGTGCGGTCCCAGCCTGCTCATCAGCTTCAGTGCGTGTTGCCAAAAAGGGCACTTTGCCTTAAGCCAAGACGCCTCTGCTATACCATCAGCGCTACACTGAAAATACATAACAAAAAGGCTACCCCTTGTGAAAAGGGTAGCCTTTATTAAGCGTGGTAGAAGCGGTGATTACAGCGCCATATCCTGCTTAGCGGATTCCGCACGCGGTTTGGCCTGCGTGGGTGCGACTGACTGGTCGCCCATGTTAATCACTGGCGGTTTGGTCAACTGCAGGGTCGCTGCGGTGTTGTCCCATACCTGCTGAGTCAGCGCAGTATTACCATTCAGTTTCTGACCAAAGCTTGGGATGATCGCGCGGATCTTCTCTTGCCACTCTGGTGAAGCGAACTGCTCTGGGAACAACTTCTTCATCACGTCGAGGGTGATCGGTGCAGCAGTGGATGCACCCGGTGATGCGCCCAGCAGCGCTGCGATGGTTTTCTGCTGATCGGTCACGATTTCCGTACCCAGTTTCAGCACGCCACCTTTCTCGGCATCTTTCTTAATGATCTGCACACGCTGGCCCGCTTGAATCAGTTTCCAGTCTTCTTTACGTGCGTTTGGATAGTACTCTTTCAGCGCCGCGAAGCGATCGTCGTCATTCAGCATCACCTGACCAATCAGGTATTTCACCAGGTCAAAGTTATCAATGCCCACGTGGGTCATCGGCATGATGTTGCTGGTGGTGGTGGCGCTCAGCAGATCAAACAGTGAACCGTTTTTCAGGTATTTGGTGGAGAAGGTCGCGAACGGCCCAAACAGCACCACTTTTTTACCATCGAGGTTACGCGCATCGATGTGGGGAACGGACATCGGTGGTGCACCTACAGAAGCCTGGCCGTAAACTTTCTCCAGATGGCGGTTCGCCACCTCTGGGTTCTCGGTCATCAGGAATGAACCACCCACCGGGAAGCCACCGTAGTTGTCAGCTTCTGGAATACCGGTCTTCTGCAGCAGTTTGATGGCTGCGCCGCCTGCACCGATAAACACATATTTCGCGTCAACAGCGCGATTTTCACCGCTCTTCACGTCTTTAATGGTGACGTGCCACGAGTTATCGCTGTTACGTTTGAAATCAGTCACTTCAGAGGAGGTTTCCAGTTTGAAGTTCTGATCCTTTTTCAGGCTACCGATCAGCTGACGGGTGATTTCGCCATAGTTAACATCGGTTCCAACTGGCGTCCAGGTTGCCGCGACTTTCTGATTCGGGTCACGACCTTCCATTACCAGCGGCGCCCACTGCTCGATCTGCTTGTGATCGGTAGAGAACTTCATGCCCTGGAACAGGGTGGTTTTCTGCAGCGCATCATAACGCTTGGTCAGATACTCGACATTTTTGTCGCCCCAAACGAAGCTCATGTGCGGGGTAGAGTTGATGAATGAACGCGGATCGTGCATCACACCGCGCTGTACCTGCGAAGTCCAGAACTGGCGAGAAATCATGAAAGCTTCGTTGATTTCCAGCGCTTTGCTCACGTCGATTGAACCGTCTGCACGCTCTGGCGTGTAGTTCAGCTCCATGTTAGCCGAGTGGCCGGTACCGGCGTTGTTCCAGCCGTTAGAGGATTCCAGCGCGACGCCATCGAGACGCTCTACCATCAGCTGTTTCCAGCCCGGCTGTAACTCTTGCAGCCAGGTACCGAGAGAGGCGCTCATCACGCCGCCACCGATCAACAAGACATCGGTTTTTTCCGGCGCGGTGTCCGCATGAACCACTGAAGAGACAAGCAGTGCTGCCAGGCTAAGGGCAGGCACGATTTTTTTGGTGTGAGTCATTCTGATCCTGATCTTTATACTTTGCAGGTGAACGTTAAAATTTCGGTTTGCAAATTAAAAGATTGTTACGAAAAGATTAACTTGTTTTTAGTTAATTAAGTATTGGTGTTAATTACTTAACTTACATAAAAGGGATTTGGCGGGAATTTAAGCAACGAACAACAAGAGAGGGGACATATATCCGCTTGTAGAACGCGGTTATTCTTTATATCCGGCAAAGCGACTTAGGTCAAATAAAACGCTTGCTGCGGTTTAACATCGGTTCAGCAAGCGTTAATCTTTTTAGGCGCGCAGCTTCACTCCGCGTTTAATTGACATGCTATATCCCGCCAGTGCACAGCCGGCAATAAGCCACGGAATCCATTTAACGACACTGGAATCACTGCCGCTCAATGATTGCAAATTATTCACCACCAAAATAATGGTAATGGTCATACACACCATCGAAAGTAACGGCGCCCAGAACACAGTAAAGCGACTGTCGTCAGTCTTAACGCGGCGGAAAAACAGCACTACCGCGGCAGAAACGCCCAGTTGTAAAACTAGAATGCACAATGTTGCCACGGCGGAACCAATCGCGAAAATATGCACCATCGGATCGAGGCCCGCACTGCCCATGCCCGCCAGTAGCATCAGCATAATCACGCTGTGAACGTGGCTGGCGTTGTGCGGTGTACCGTTGGTGGGATGGGTTTTGCACAGCTCTTTCCAGATCAATCCATCACGGCTGATACTGAACAAGTAACGCGATATGTTGTTATGGAACGCCAACGCTGCCGCAAACAAACTGGTGATCAGCAGTACCGACATGGTTTCTACTGCCCACTGCCCGACATATTGCCGCGTGATATTGAACACGAAGTTACCCGGGTCTTTGGTGGCAATCGCCACAATCTGGTCAAAACCATAGGCCTGCACTAGTGACCAACTGGTGAAACAGAAGAAAGCCGTAATTAATAGCAGAGCGCAGACCGTCGCGCGCGGCACAGTTTTCTGCGGGTCACGACACTCTTCGGCATAAATGGCAGTGGATTCAAAACCAATAAACGCCGCGATGGTGAAAATAAACGCGATGCCCAAATTACCCTGCATAAATACCGACGGTTCAAACGACTGGAACGTATAGGGTCCGACTTTTTTGACAAGCAGCATAACGTCGGTTAACAGGACAATGGCCACTTCCGCTAACATCAATATACCCAGTAACTTGCCACCGACCTCGACCCGTTTAATACTGAGCATCCAGCAGATTAACACCGCCAGCATGCTCAGTGCCCACCAGGGAATATGGGTGGAAAAGTGCTCTTCATTAAATAATTGCGTGAAGAATCCCAGCATGGCAACAATCGCAATCTGAATGGAAATATACGCCATCACGGCCAGCACCGAGGCTGACGCACCCCAATTTTCCCCCATGCCCTTTGATATATAGGTATAAAACGCACCCGCATTGTTGACGTGGCGGCTCATCGCAATAAACCCCACCGCGAACAACATTAATATGATGCAGGAGAGAATATAGAAAACCGGAATCCCGCCCCCGTTACCGGAGATGATGGCCACCGGTAAACCTCCTACTACGCCCGTTAAAGGCGAAGCAGCTGCGACAACAAAAAAGACCAGAGAAAATAAACCCAACGTATTTTTGCGTAAGCCTGAATCCGTATTCATCGCCAATGCCCTCAACAGAAGGAGAAATTTCTCAGGCAGTCTGTGCCGCCTGAGGCAGGTAACGTAGCGGCATCATTTCTCAGTCTTGAGGCTATCGGATAGAAAAAATCGGACAGTCGCGCAGTGCAACGTTGCACCCTTTTAGTGCTCGGTAAAACGCAGCCGATGGAAATAGTCATCGTGGGTAATTCTGCGTTGATAATCGCAGGGTGTGGTGCTGACAAACTTTTTAAATTCACGTAGGAAGTGGGACTGGTCACTGAATCCCAGGTCAATCGCCAGATCACTGAACGACAGTTCCTGCCGTGAATGAATAGTGTTGATGGCTGACTGGCAGCGCAGAATACGACTGAATGCTTTCGGTGACAGCCCGGTGTCCTGGCGGAACTGGCGCTGGATGGTGCGGCAAGAGTATCCGGTTAAGGCTTCCAGCTGATCAACGCGGATGTTGCCATTTAATTTCCGCATGGTCTGAATAATCAATGAGGTGACGGAGGAGGCTTTACGCACCAGACGTGGCGTAAAGTGCGCATTAAACAACGCAATCTGCCGGGAGAAATCACGCGCTTGCACGATTTGCTCGAAAGCCAGACGCGCATCCGGCACCACATCGAGAAAACTGAATTCACTGTCAGGGATTTCCTCAGCCATCACGTCGAGAAAGTCAGGAATGATGCCCGGCGCAAAGCGTACGCCAAAATAGTGATGGTTATGCTGCATATCTGCGCCACGCGCCTCCAGCGTGGTGCCGCAAACGCGGGCGCTGGGATGTTGTGCATCGCAGTCAAACACAATATCAACACATCCGTCCGGTATGGCCAGCGTCATGCTGGCATGCTGCGCCACTTCAAAACTGTAGAAGTGGGAGATCGCCGGGTTATCTGAGGCAATCAACGAATAATGCTGCGCGGCATTCAGCACAAACCATGGCTGTTCAGGTTGAAATCCGCGATGTCGATACAGAGGAAAGTGTGTCATGGCGCGTTCCGGTGCAGGCGTTATCTGCGTTGAGTAATGCAAGCCCTGTGCCACAGCCCGAGGATTTCCCTGTCGCAAATATTCAATACAGCCTGTTTCTGGCGCGTTATTTGTTATAGCGAAGACGCAAATAGCTGATTGAAGAGGCGCAATATGAGTGATTCAACCCGGATTGATTTTATCTACCTGTCGGAACAGGACATGATTCGTGCTGGCGTGACCGATATGGCCGCCTGCGTGGATACCATGGAAGAGATGTTTGGTTTGCTGTATCACGGCGACTACCGCATGGCAGGCGCGAATAACGATTCACACGGCGCGATGGTGACTTTCCCGGAGAACTCACCTTTCCCCGCGATGCCCAAACCCACCGCTGACCGCCGCATGATGGCGATGCCCGCCTATTTAGGCGGCAATTTCTGCACTGCAGGCGTGAAATGGTATGGCTCTAACATCGCTAATCGCGAAAAAGGCCTGCCGCGCTCCATTCTGATGTTCACCCTGAATGACGCTGACACCGGTGCACCGCTGGCACATATGTCGGCCAATCTCTTATCTGCTTACCGCACCGGCGCGGTACCCGGCGTGGGCGCGCGTCATCTGGCGCGTAAAGATTCGCGAGTGATTGGCTTACTTGGCCCTGGCGTGATGGGGAAAACCGCCGTTGCGGCATTCATCGCCGTTTGCCCGCAGATCGATACCATCAAAGTCAAAGGTCGTGGTCAGCGTAGCCTCGATAACTTCCTCACTTGGGTGCAAGAGACCTATCCCCAAATTAAGCAGGTGGAAATTGTCGATTCGCTGGAAGAGGTGGTGCGCGGGAGTGACATTGTCACCTATTGCAGTTCCGGCGAAGTGGGCGAACCCACTACTTATCCCATTGTGAAGCGGGAGTGGGTCAAAGCCGGGGCATTCCTGGCGATGCCCGCGCTGTGCAACATCGATGCCGGCATGGAACAGGCTGATGTACGCAAAGTACTGGATAACACCGGCTTGTATCACGCCTGGTTTGACGAAGTGCCCAAGCCCGCTCATCGCACTATTCCAATTATCGGCGTGCGTTTTATGGATATGTTGGACGCCGGGCAGCTGCAGGCGGAGCAACTTGAAGATATCGGCAAGATCGTCGCCGGTGAAGCACCGGGCCGCCAGAACGATGAGGAGATCATCATCATGTCCGTCGGAGGAATGCCGGTAGAGGACGTGGCCTGGGGCACGGTGCTGTATCGCAAGGCCATCGAGCAAGGCATCGGCGTGAAACTGAACCTGTGGGAATCACCGGTTTTAAGCTAATCCATTGAACAAAAGAGAACATCATGACGAATATCATCAAGGTTAAAACCGGTTCCAAATTTGAAGAGCAGGCAAGTTATTCGCGTATTGTCGCGGTCGATAACTGGATTTATGTGTCCAACACTGCTGGACGTAACCCGCAGACCAAAGAGATTCCTTCCGATTTGCGCGAACAGACCTTGCAGGTGTTTGCCAACATTGAAGCCGCGCTGGCTGCTATCGATGCATCATTACAGGATGTGGTGTGCTCTCGGGTCTTTATTCAAAACCCGGAGGATGTCCCGACGGTGATGGCCATCATTGGCGAGAAGTTCCGGGGGGTGAATCCGGCATCGACCGTCACTTGTCCTCCGCTCGGGTCAACCGTTTATAAGGTTGAACTGGAAGTGACTGCCTATCGTGGCGCGGGCAAAGACCAGGTTCAGGAAATTACCGTAGCCCTGTAAGGGCGGGAGACGCGTTATGGCACCTGTTATTACGCCAGTGACAACTTCAGATGTTATGCCTGCGGCCACCACTGTGGTGATCATTGGTGGTGGCATTGTCGGGTTAACCGCCGCGCTGACGCTGGCAGAACGCAACATTCCGGTGGTGGTGCTGGAGAAAGGGCGCATTGCGAGTGAGCAGTCATCACGCAATCTGGGTTGGATTCGTAAAACCAGCCGTGCGCTGGAGGATATTCCGCTGGCGCAGGCGGCAGATCGGCTGTGGGCCGGGATGGCTGCGCGGGTTGGCAGTGATGTGGGTTATCGCCAGGCAGGCATTATGTTTGTCGCTCGGGATGAGAAGCAGATGGCGATGCATGAAAAATGGCTTAACGGCGTCAATGCCGCGGGGTTAGATACCCGTCTGCTCAGCCATACCGACATTGCTGCCCGTGTTCCGGGGGGGGCGGGAAAATGGTCAGGCGGCATTTTTACCGCTTCGGACGGACGCGCTGAACCGACTCTGGCGGCGAGCGCGATAGCCAAAGCCGCGCTGGCGAAAGGTGCAGTGATCATCGAACAATGCGCGGTGCGCGCACTTACCACGCAAAACGGGTGCGTGAGCGGCGTGGTGACGGAAAAGGGTGAGATTCGTTGCGATCAGGTGCTGCTTGCTGCCGGTGCCTGGTCACGGCGCTTTTTAGGCAATCACGGTATCAATCTGCCCACCTTACCGCTGATCTGTTCGGTGATGCGCACTAAACCGCTGCAAGGCCCAACCAACATCGCCGTCGGTGCACCAGATTTTTCGTTCCGTCAACATCAGGATGGCGGCTTTATTGTGACGCAGCGCGGCGCGTTGGATGCCCCCTTGACGCTCGATCATCTGTTGATCGGAACCCGTTATATGCCGCAGTTACGCCATGCGCGCGACAATTTACGTATCTCGCTGGGCAAATATTTCGTAAAGGACCTAGCGATGGCGCGACGCTGGCGACACGACCGACGCTCGCCTTTTGAGCACGTCCGCACTCTGGACCCGCCAGCCAATCCTGCATTGAATAGTGAAGCGATGCGCAATTTGCGCGCTGCCTGGCCCGCGTTTCAGCTGGCGGAAATGGCGGCGTCATGGGCGGGGGTGATTGATGTGACGCCGGATTCTAA
This sequence comes from Pantoea sp. CFCC18177, assembly GCF_059412425.1. Taxonomy (NCBI): domain Bacteria; kingdom Pseudomonadati; phylum Pseudomonadota; class Gammaproteobacteria; order Enterobacterales; family Erwiniaceae; genus Pantoea; species Pantoea sp. CFCC18177. The sequence continues at coordinate 114,685 of NZ_JBNBPL010000005.1, read as the reverse complement.
CCCGGTGATCGGGCCGGTAGCTTCAATGCCAGGATTAACGCTGGCCACCGGTTTTTCAGGGCACGGTTTTGGCACTTCACCAGCAGCGGGGCAACTGGCAGCCGATTTGGTGACAGGACAGGCACCCATTATTGATCCTTCGCCGTATCGTTTGGAGCGTCTGATGTAGGCGTGATTAACTATGGTTATGTCGCAGTCTGGGGCCACACAGGGGCCCCAGACTGCTGTTTAACCTTAGTGCGAGCTCTGGCTGAACCCGCATCATTTTAGAAAGCGTATCAGTTCACATTTCGTCATTTATATCTCCACGTAACGTGTTCATCATTCCGCCCACAACTGTATTACCTTAATGTCTCTAATGACTTGTTAATACTTTATGTGGGCAATCGCATGGCTAACAAAACGTTGTATGAAAAACTGGTCGATCAACATGTCGTCCGTCAGTTAGACGATGAAGGACATGTCCTGCTTTATATCGATCGCTCCATTTTGAATGAATACACCAGCCCGCAAGCCTTCAGTGGTTTGCGCGAACATCAGCGTTCGGTGCGCCATCCGGCGACGATTCTGCTCAATGTCGATCACGTGAATCCCACTCGTCCGCAACGTGATGACGTCATGACGGATGCGGGAGGACAACTTCAGGTGGAGTACTTCCGGCAGAACGCGGCACATTTCGGCATTGAACTGTTTGATGTGATGGATCCGCGTCAAGGTATTGAGCACGTTGTTGCCCATGAACAAGGGATGGTGATGCCCGGCATGGTGATTGCGGCCGGTGACAGCCACACCACCACCTATGGCGCGTTTGGTGCGCTGGGTTTCGGTATTGGCACCTCGGAAATTGAACATCTGTTGGCCACGCAAACGCTGATCTACCGCAGACTGAAAACCATGCAGGTTAACGTCAGCGGTGAACTGCCGTATGGCTGTTCGGCTAAGGATATTATTCTCGCGCTGATTGAGACTATCAGCGCTTCTGGCGCAACCGGCTTCGCCATTGAATTTTGTGGGCCGACTATTGAGGCGCTGAGCATGGAAGGGCGCATGACCCTGTGCAACATGGCGGTGGAAGCGGGTGCGCGTGGAGCGATTATCGCGCCGGATGAAAAAGTGTTCGCCTATATTGAAGGCAAACCGCAAATGCCAACGGGCGCACTGTGGGAGCAGGCAAAATCAGCGTGGCTGACGTTGCGCAGCGATCCCGATGCGAAGTTTGACCGGGCCATTTCACTCGATTGCAGCGACCTTGAACCCAAAGTGACCTGGGGGATTAGCCCAGACCAAACCAGTGCAATCAGTGGTTGTGTGCCGGACCCCGCGCAGGAGACAGACCTGATTAAACAGCAAGCCTTACACACCGCGTTGCACTATATGGGGCTTGAACCTGGCACGCCATTGGCACACATCGCCATTACCCATGCATTCATCGGCTCATGCACCAACGGGCGCATTGAGGATCTACGCGCGGCGGCTGCCGTAATTGGTGAGCGCAAAATTGCCCGTCACGTGCGCGGTATCATTGTGCCCGGCTCAACTCAGGTGCGGCAGCAGGCGGAAGAAGAGGGCTTAGCGGATATATTTCAGCGAGCGGGGTTTGAGTGGCGGCAATCGGGTTGTTCTATGTGCCTCGCAATGAATGAAGATGTGCTGGCACCGGGCGACCGCTGTGCCTCGGGCACCAATCGTAATTTTCCTGGCCGCCAGGGGGCGGGCGCACGAACGCATTTAATGAGCCCGGCGATGGTGGCTGCCGCAGCAGTTGCTGGCCATCTGATCGATGTACGCAGCTTGATGACAGCAGAGGTGCAAAATGGAAGCGTTTAACAATATCACCGGCAGAATTGCGCCATTGCCTGCCGCGAATATCGACACTGATGTCATCATGCCAAAGCAATTTCTGAAAGGCATCGATCGGCAGGGGCTGGACCGTGGCGTATTCTTTGACCTGCGTTTTCTGGCCGATGGCACGCCCAATCCTGCCTTCATTCTCAATCAGCCTGGCTGGCAGCAGGCAACCTTTCTTTTGGTCGGGGCCAACTTTGGCTGTGGTTCCAGCCGTGAACATGCAGTTTGGGGTCTCAATCAGCTGGGTATCCGCGCGATTATCGGCACCAGCTTTGCCGGAATTTTTGACGATAACTGCCAGCGCAATGGTGTGCTGACACTGACGTTGAGCGAGGAAGACTATCAGCAGTTAAGTGCAGCAACAGCCGATGCCGCTCACAATCAAATCACCGTATCACTGGAGCAGCAGATCATCCGCTTTGGTCAGCACACCCTCCATTTTCACGTCAGCGCGTTGAAACGTGAGATGTTGTTAGGCGGTGGCAGCGCAGTGGACTGGACGCTGCAATATGAATCGGACATTACGCAGTTTGAAGTGCAGCATTTTGCTCAGCGTCCGTGGCTGCAACGGGTAAAAGGACCAACAGTATGAGTAACGTAACAGACTGTGGTGCATCGCCGTTTATCGACGGCTTTATGCTCAAAGACGTGAAGTTACCAAACGGCGTCACGCTGCGAGTGGCGATGGGCGGTGAAGGCACATCGCTGCTGATGTTGCATGGTCATCCGCAGAACCATCTGGCGTGGCGCAAGATCGCGCCACAGCTGGCAGAAAAATATCAGGTTATTCTGCCGGATTTACGCGGTTACGGAGACAGCGATAAACCGGTCAGCGACGAACAGCATCTTACTTATGCCAAACGCAGCATGGCCGAAGATATCAGCCAACTGATCGATGCGCTGGAGCTTGAGCGGGTGGCGTTTGTCGGACACGATCGCGGCGGTCGCGTTGGCCATCGTCTGGCGCTGGATCATCCCGAAAAACTCGCCTGCTGTACCTTTGTCGATATCGCGCCAACGGCAACCATGTATGCGCAAACCGATAAGGCGTTTGCCACGCGCTACTTCTGGTGGTTTTTCCTTATTCAGCCCTATCCGTTACCCGAAACCATGATTGGCCACGATCCGGCGTTCTTCCTGAAAAAACACATTGAGGGCCAGCTCAAAACGCCTGATGCCACCTCGGAGGAAATCTTCCATGATTACCTGCGCTGCTATCAGCAGCCAGAGATGATTCACGCCGTGTGTGAGGATTACCGTGCCGCCGCGACCATTGATTTAGAGCATGATGCGCAGGACAGCGATAAACGTATCGCCTGTCCGTTGCAATTGCTCTGGGGTGAAAAGGGTACGGTGGGCCAGCTATATGATGTGGTTGCAACCTGGCAGGATAAAGCGCGGGATGTGCAGGGAAGTGCGCTGCCGTGTGGACATTCACCCCAGGAAGAGGTGCCAGAGCTATTCCTTAACGAGCTTCAGGGCTTTCTGAACTCTGTGCTATAAACGCGTGATGTGAATTAAACGCGGAAAGATATGAAACGAGAACTGGCTGGCAAAAACACCCAGAAGCCGCTTCAGGGTTGGCCCTCCGTCGAAGATCTCTATGTCTTTATCAGTGTGGCGCGCAATGATGGATTTGGTCGTGCCGCTGTGGAGTTGGGTCAGTCGCCATCGTATATCAGCAAACGCATTGCCATTCTGGAAAAGCAGCTGGATACCCGGCTGTTTTTCCGCACCAATCGCGTGATGCGCCTGACGCCAGAAGGTGAGCAGGCGCTGGAAGGCGCAAGGCAAGTCATCGAGGAAATGGATTCATTTTTGAATAATTTCCAACAGTGGCGTGGTGCATTAACGGGTGAGATGACTGTCGGTTGTTCCCTGGGCTTCGGTCAGGACTATCTCTCTGATGCCATTTCAGCTTTTATCTCTTTGCACCCTTCGTTGAATATCAAACTTGTTCTTAGCGACCGTCAAATTGACCTGATGCAGTCAGGCACCGATGTGGATATTCAGGTGGGAGACGATCTGAATGACGCCTACATCGTCCGCAAGCTGGCCGCAAACCGGCGCATTCTTTGCGCATCCACTGGATATTTACAGCATCACGCTCCCCTTCATTCTCTGGATGGATTAATCGACCACAGCTGTTTAATCATCAATGAGAAGCACAATACTTTCGGTCATTGGGCGTTGACGGACGGTAAACAGCAGGTGTTGTGCCGGCTGAATAGTCATTATTCGTCGAACAGCGGCAAGGTTATTCTTAATTGGGCATTAAAGTCGCATGGAATTGCGCTGCGTTCTGCATGGGATGTTGCCCCTTATCTGTCCAGTGGTGAACTGGTACATGTTTTACCACAGTGGTATCAGGAAGCGAATATTTGGGCGGTGTATACGCAACGGACATCAGAATCGCCGCGCATTAAAGTCTTTATTGATTTTTTGGTGCAATACTTTGCAGAAAAAAGCCTGTCACGGGAGTGGCAGGCTTAATTTCAGCTTCGGTGCGTAGGTTAACATTAGCCGTACGCCACTTTACTGTTGATGTGGTACAGCGTTGCGGTGGCAGCCATCACATGCTGACCATCATGGCCCGGTTCATGGGATTCAACATCGGTGATGTGATAACCCACGGCACCTGCGGCGAGTGTTTTCTTCACAATCGCATCAGTCAGCTCTTCCATTGAGGTGGCCCAGCTCACTGAAGTGAAGCCTACAGGGTGAATCGATGATAATTCGCGATGGGTAAGATCAGCACGAACTAAAACCGGTTTAACATTTTGCGGTGTGAAAATAGAAATCACATCATTAATAAGTTCTTTCATGGTCATACTCCTCAAAAAAATATTCGAGCCGATTTCTAAGCTACAAATTCTATTGTTGATAATAGGTTTATAAATACCGGCAGTTGCGCACGACAGATTATCTGCGCCGGTACGTTAATAAACACCTTTTGAGGTTATGCGTTTTAGCTTTAGTTGCTAATTAGTTGTTAAGAAAAGTTCAGCCACAACTCTGACAATCTTTCGGGAATATTTTTTCATCTGCTTACATTTATCACGTTCAGATAAATTAATGGGGCGCCTAAATACGCCCCAAAAGGTTAAAACTCGCGTTGACCACCCAACTCAATGACCCGATTCGGTGGAATGTTAAATTGCTCATGTGCACGCAACGCATTGCGCTGGCAGAAGTGGAAGATGCCGCCTTTAATCCGCGCCAGCCCTTTGCGCTTTTTCATCACCAGGGTGTCATGGGAAGTGAAGAAAGAGGCTTCGTTGACGGTACAACCAAATCCTTCCAGTCCACATAAATGCAGGACTTCAGCCATAGACGGTACTTCTCGCCAGCCGTAAGCCGCTGTCACCTGCCAGAAAGAGGCTGACAGTTGGGTGATGGTGATACGTTTCTGGTTATGCACGCGCGGGGTATCAGTGGTGCGGATATTCAGTAACACCACACGTTTGTGCAGAACCCGGTTGTGTTTCAGGTTGTGCAACAGCGCCTGCGGGATTTCAAACTCTTTACGCGCGAGGAAAATAGCCGTTCCCGGTACGCGGCTGGGAGGGTTGGTTTCCAGCGATTTCACCAACGCCTGCAGGCTTTCCGGATCGTTATTCAAGCGCTTAATCAGCCGATTACGCTCAGTACTCCAGATCAGCATCAATCCCATCATCGTCAGGGCCATCAGTACCGGTACCCAACCGCCAGACAACAGTTTCATCAGATTTGCGGCAAACAGTGGGATATCGATGGTCAGCATACAGGCGAGGAAAATCAGCGCCAGCGGCAGCGGCCATTTCCAGTTGCGCAGCGCCACCACGCCCGCCAGGCACGCGGTGATCACCATGGTGCCGGTCACCACAATACCGTAAGCCGAGGAGAGGGCGGAAGACTGACGGAACGCAAGCACGATCACGGTGACGGCCACAAACAGTAGCCAGTTAACCACCGGGATATAGATTTGCCCGGATTCGGTATGCGAGGTGAATACAATACGCATCGGCGGCAAGAAGCCTTGACGAATCGCCTGATGGGTTAAGGTGTAAACGCCTGAAATCACGGATTGTGCGGCGATGACAGTGGCAAGGGTCGACAACACAATCAGCGGGATCTGCCCCCAGCCTGGTGCAAGGTTGAAAAAGGGGTTGTTGAGTGCTTTCACATCGGCGATGACCAATGCACCTTGTCCAAAGTAATTGAGCACCAATGCTGGCATCGCAATCACTAACCACGCCATGCGAATAGGAGCTTTACCGAGATGGCCCATATCCGCGTACAAGGCCTCAGCACCGGTGACCGCCAGTACCACCATGCCCAGTGCGGCAAAGGCGAGCGTTTCGTGAGTGACTAAAAACGTTAGTGCGAAAGCGGGATTAAGGGCATGCAGCACGGTGGGATTGAGCAAGATACCGCGAATGCCCAATACACCAATGGAAACAAACCAGATAAACATCACCGGGCCAAACACCTTGCTCACTTTCTCTGTGCCGTGTTTTTGAATCATAAACAGCAAGGTGAGGATCACTACCGCCAGCGGCACGACATATTTATCCAGATGCGGTGAGACCACCTCAATGCCTTCAATCGCCGACAGTACGGAAATGGCCGGTGTGATGATGCCGTCACCATAGAAGAACGCGCCGCCGGTCAGGCCCGCTAGCACAATAATATGGCCGATTTTCGGGCTGACGTGGCGACGTGCCAGTGACATCAGCGTCAAAATACCGCCTTCACCATCGTGGTCAGCGCGCATGACAAAACAGACGTATTTCAGTGTCACGATCAGCGTGAGTGCCCAGAAAATCAGCGATAAAAACCCCATCACTGCGGTGGTGGAGACAGAACCATCCGGCAGGATAGAAAGACACTCTTTGAGGGTGTAGAGCGGACTGGTACCGATATCTCCAAACACGATCCCGGCGGCGGCTAACATGCCAGCAGGCAGGGATTGTTTCTCGGTCTGACTCATAAAATTCCTGTTTCTTATCAGTATGGAACGGCGATGACTGTGTGTATGAAGCAGAACATATCGCTTAACCTGAGAGGTGAATAGCAGGTGGCGATTTTATGCACTGCATTTTTACGCCTTAATGCCATATTTTTACGCCATTTTTATATCGCAGCTTACTTTTTGATCTCAGAATAGCCGATAAATCAGAAGCAAACTGACGGCTGACGACCACAAATGCGTCAGAGATAAACGAATCCTAACCGGATCGTTTTTCCTCCCCATCCGTTAAACCACATTTATCCGCCATTTACGTTGCCTGACCTACATTCGAGCCAATCCCTGATGGACCGTTTATTTCTATAACCAACTTGTAGCTCGAAACTTATGAATACAATTCTTATTACTGGCGCGACTGGCTTTCTCGGTGGTGCGGTCACGGTTAACTTATTAAAGAAAAGCGATCACAACCGGCTTTTACTGTTAGTCCGTGGTGATTCCCCCGCTGAGGGGCTGGCGCGCCTTCAGGCAAATCTGGCCAAGTTTGGCGTTAATGAACAGTCGCTCAATACACTGACCACGGATAACATCCTGATGGGGGATTTGGCCGAACCGGAATGCTTTACTCAGGATCCACGTCTTGATGCGGTCACCCATGTATTGAATTGTGCGGCTGTCGCGTCATTTGGTACCAATCCGTATATCTGGAAAGTTAACGTCGAAGGGACGTTCCAGTTCGCCAGCCGGATGAGTCAGGTCAACGGGCTGAAGCGCTTTATTCACGTTGGCACGGCCATGTCATGTGCACCGGAAGCCAACACGTTGGTCACTGAGAGTGAACTGAACACGCTACGCGATCAGCACATCGTTGAGTACACCTGGAGTAAAGCCACGGTGGAGAAAATGATGACCGAAGCGCTGCCCAATTTGCCGTTGGTGATTGCGCGTCCCTCGATTGTGGTTGGGCACTCCGATCATGGCTGTGCGCCTTCGCCAAGTATTTTCTGGGTATTCCGGATGGCGCTGACACTGGGCAAATTTATGTGCGAACTGGATGACCGCATTGATGTGGTGCCGGTGGATTATTGTGCCGACGCCTTAGAGCTGTTGCTGACCGCGGAAAATGTTGATAAAAGCATCATTCATATTTCGGCTGGCCTCAACAGTAGCGTGACCTTTGCCGAGATTGATCAAGCGATGGCGCAAGCTTCCGGTCAGGTCCCGGTGGCAGAGAGTTATCAGAAGGTGAACTACCGCGAGTTAGCTGAAAGTAAAAAAAGTTTCTCATCGCTGTTTGGTCCCTGTAACGAGCGTATTGTGCTGCGGGCGATGAATCTGTACGGCCACTTTTCCAAACTCAACGTGGTATTCAGTAACGACAAATTGCTTAAGCTGGGGATGCCACCTTCGTCAAAATTCACCGACTATCTGCACCGCTGCGTAGTATCGACCCAGGATGCGACCATCGCCGAACTGATGGAAGTGGATTTTAAATAAAAGAAAAGCCGCGCAACGATGCGCGGCTTAAAACACTTGTCTTACCAGCCTTTGATAATATCGCCTTTATAGATTTCGTTGGCTTTATCCAACACCGGCTGAGACTGGAACGCTTCTTTTAACTTCTGCACATTGGCACTGTCTTTATTATCTTCACGCGCCACGATGGCATTGACGTAAGGTGAGGCCTTACCCTCCATAAACATACCATCGCGTGAGGCGGAGAGATTGACCAGTGCGGCAAAGTTGTTATTGATAATTGAAATATACACATGTGGATCGTCCAGCGTACGTGCCAGCTGTGGCGTATCGACTTCGATGATTTTCAGCTTCTTCGGATTGTCGGTGATATCCAGCGTGGTTGGCAGCAATCCAGCTTCCGGTTTGACCTTAATCAACCCCTGCGCCTGTAACAGCAACAGACTGCGACCCAGCGTCGTGGCTTCGTTTGAAATAGTGATGGTGGCACCATCAGGCAGCTCACTCAGCGATTTAATTTTGCGAGAGTAACCGGCAATCGGGAACACAAAAGTATTGGTAACCACAGCAAATTTGTAGCCACGCTCTTTTGACTGCATTTCAAGGTAGGGCAGGCTTTGGAAGGCGTTAACATCGACATCTTTGTTCATCAAAGCTTCATTGGGCTGCACATAGTCATTGAACGCCACCACATCAACATCCAGCTGATATTTGTCATGGGCTACCTGTTTGACGGTCTGCCAGAGCGCTTCATCAGGACCGGTATTGATCGCGACTTTGATGGTGTTGTCTTTATTGTTATCGCAAGCACTGAGCAGTGAAACCGCGGCGGCGAGCAGGGTGGTAAGCACAATTTTCTTCATAACACAGGTCCCTTAGAAACGTAGGGAACGGACTATAATATACGTCTGGACGTCTGTACATCCGCTATCGGTGCGTTTGCTTATAATTCCGCCATTCATTCATTGCCGACATCCATAGCAAATAGTAATTAATCGCCGTGATTGACATTGATTCTGACTGATATATCCAGCATGAAACCATTCAGTAAAAACACAGTATTTTTATCACGCAAGGGCTGTTAAAGCGCAGCGCGTAAATGAGATCGATCTCATTCATCAGCGCTGGCATGGGTTTTTGTTGATGTTGTGATTATTGGAATTGGGAATTTTTGCAAATTGTCATATTAATATAACTGCATTGTGCATTCAGGGACTTACAAGATAATCTGTTGCCGCAGATTATCTTGTTATAGATCAGGAGAGGATGATGCAGTCTGTTAAAGCGTTGGATATGGAGCAGTTGAATACGTTGCTGGCAAGTGGTAAGCACCCTTCAGTTATCATTGGCTTTACTCTTACCAGCGATGCGTTTTTTACCATGGCCGCTTACTGGCGCGACCGGGGTGTCACCATTGAAAAGCGCGATGAGTTTTTCGTTGCCACCACCGAGAATTCCCTGACCACTTCCTAAAACGTACCGTTCAACACCTTAAAGCGCGAGTTTAATAAAGGCATGCAGATCGTTTATCGCCTGTTCCCGCGCTTCAGTCTCTTGCACCACAATCAGTAAATCCGCATAGCCGTTTAGCATTGCGCTGAGCTGACGCGCCACCTGTTCTGCATTCGCTTCGCGAAAGACACCCGCGCTGATGCCGTCACGAATAATCCCTGCCATTAATGCCTGCCATTGCCGCGTCAGTTGTGTGGCCAATTCTGCATAGGCCGTTTCCGTTGTGGCTTTGCGCCACAGCGAACTGTAGAGCTGCCATACAGCATCCGGTTCCTTTGGCAAATAGCTGGCGATAAAAGCGTTCAGACGCTGGGGGAAGGGTAACGCATTGATCTCATGCGTAAAGTCTTGCAGATCCTGTTGTGCGAACCTTGCGCAGGCTTCGAGGCTGAGCGACGCCCAGTCGGGGAAATAGTGGTAGATATGGCTGCGAGATAATCCAAGTTGAGTGGTTAACTCGCGCGTTTTGACATTCTCTAATCCCTTTTCAATAAACAGCGCAACCGCTGTATCCAGAATCTTCTCGCGTAACTCTGCTGCCGCTTCTTTCATCACTACCACCGTTGACTTTGAGCAACTGCTCAAATACAATTTTGCCACTTTTGAGCAGTTGCTCAAAAGCCTCAATTTAAATGTAATCCTATGCAAATCATACCTGAAAACCTCGAAAACGTAGCGTCGCACAGCGCGCTGAATACCCTGAAAGTCCTGGCTAAACGTAACAAGAAAAAATTACTTTTCACGCTGATGCTGGTTATCGCTGAGAATGTGGTGTACCTGCTTTATCCCTTGCTGGCGGGTTTTGCCATCAACGCCATCATGCACGGTCACGCACTGCATGGGTTATTTTATGCTGGGCTGGTGCTGGTGATGTGGATGATTGGCGCAGCGCGCCGCACCATGGATACCCGCACCTTCGCCCGCATTTATGCCGGTTTGGCCGTTCCCGTGATACTTGCCCAGCGCGGAGAAGCGCATAGCCATTCGGCTATTGCAGCCAGAGTGACATTGTCACGCCAGTTTGTGGATTTTTTTGAAACTCACTTACCGATGCTGATTACTTCAACCGCCTCAATGTGCGGGGCAGTAGTGATGTTGTTGACCATCGAACCTTGGGCTGGATTAGTCTGCCTGACAATACTGCTGTTGTTTGCCTGCTTTTTGCCGCGTTACACGCGCACCAACGAGTCACTGATTGCACGAATGAACGACAGGCTGGAGCGGGAAGTGGGCTTTGTCAGCAGCGCCGGTGAGCAAAAGCTGCAGCGTCATTATCATTTCCTGGCGCGTGTGCGCATCCGCTTATCCGACCGCGAAGCCATCAGCTATTTATCGATTGGCGTGGCTGCTGCGCTGCTGTTTGGTATCACGATTACCGTGATGGCGTTAAAAGGCGGCATGACTGCCGGGCACATTTACTCCGTCATGACCTATTTGTGGATGTTCGCCATGAGCCTGGATGATGGCCCGGCACTGCTTGAGAAATATTCCCAGCTCAAAGAGATTGGCAAGCGCGTCAATACCGGGCTGGCGGGGTAATCATGACTGCAGGCAGCGGATATATCGCGCTGCTGCCTCTTTAACCCTTTTTTGTGCATCTTGGGTGATTTCCCTCCCGGCGAACGCACCATAAATTTGGTTAAATTGCACCTTATCCAGACGCTGAACCAGGGTGCTCACGGTCGCGGCGGAGAGCGGTAACATATTCGGATAGCTCCACATAAAGGATACGGTGTTCGCACCAGGTGCCACCTGTACAATATCCCCACTCAATACGATGCCTTCATTCTGTGCCCAATGGAGTACCGTTCCACCGGCGAAATGACCGCCCAATCGCAGCAGTCTGACTTGTGGCAGAAGCTCAAGATCATCACCTTGCCACCATTGAATATAAGGACTTTGCCGCATCAACCACTGCCGATCATCCGCGTGCAGATAGACCGGCGCTTTGAATGCTGCCGCCCAGTCCTGCAAGGTGCTGTAATAGTGGGGGTGTGAAATGGCAATGGCATGGATTCCGCCCAAAGCCTTTATGAGGGTTTCCGTGGCATCATCCAGGTTGGCGATGCAATCCCATAAAATATTGCCATGCGGCGTTTGTAGTAAAAAAGCGCGTTGATTGATAGCGAAAGCGGGTACTGTCTGTAGACTCAATAAGCCTGCTTGATGCTGCTGCCACTTATTTTGGTGTGATGCACGCAAAGCGGAAAAAGCCAGCCACTGTTGCCCACTGGCTGGGACGAATTGCCGTTCATCTTCGCATATTTTGCAAGCAGTGATGCTGTCATCATCATATGAGGTGCTGCACGCGGTGCAGAGTTTGATCATGCCAGGCTCCTCAGAAAGTGTTCTTTCATTGTAGCCTCCGTCCCATGCCGTGCTTGAGATCTGGAGCGGGCTTATCGCGGCTGCAACTGATAAATCCACGCGGTGATCTTTTGGCCATCAAGGGTGGTGACTTCAACATCAACCCGATCATAACCATCTTCGAACTCATCCAGCATCGGCCAGTGTGACGTCAGATTTGGCGAAAAGAATAACGATCCCGCAACGGTGCCCGCATGCTTGTCCAGCACGATGCCGGGAAAATCCGCAGCTGCACCCCAACCACGTTCATAGAACAGCCCTTTAACCGTTCCCGCCAGCCATTCACCGCCGATGTTCTCAAGGATGTGGGCATTGACGTGTCCAGGTTGTAGGGTGCCGTACACAAATAAAGGTTTCATTTTCCCTCGTAAAATCAATTAAAAGAGTGACTCTAGCCGCCGATGACTGAATTGTCACCCACAAGATTAAGCGGGTTGCCCGGTCGCCATAAATGGCGCAATGCTCGTCAGTAAAGAACACTGGCTGGTTATTGATAAGTGGCCTGTCTTTTCAGTGCGGGCTCTGCCGCCACTACTGCCCCCTCTGGGCAGTCCTCGCGCCGCTAAAGCGGTACCTTCGACTTCCACGTCGTGCCGGACGGACCGTTCGCGGATGACCATTCATGGTCGGCCGCGAACTGCCCCACGCCTCCCCGCGTGGGGCTCCTGGCACAACGTAAAAGTCTCAGCGCTGCGGATAGCCCCGGTGCGGCCCCAGACGGCGTTATCATCGGTCGCTTAACTGACGAACATGACGCCATTTATGGCGACCCTACGACGATCGTGCGCGGTTTTCGTAGGGTCTGCGTTTAGACGTGCCAGAAGAAGATGGCTTATTCCTGGGTCAAATCATCATACACACTGCGTAACCGTGTTCGTAAATAGAGTACCGCCTTGTGCTTACGTGATAAAAGCGTCTGTACGCTCACACCCATCTCGTCAGCCAGCTCGTTGTAGCTGTAATCCAGCAACTCAGTTTTCTCAAACACCTCGCGCTGTGTCTCAGGAATTTCGGCTAAGGCGGCTTCCAGTTCCTCCCACAGCAGCGTTTTAAGATAGTCATCTTCCGGTGTTTGCGGCACGCCGAATAACGTTTCCGCCAGTTCATCTTCGGGAAAGTCTTCTTCTTCAGTACCAGTGAACAACTCGGCCAGCGGCAGCTCACGTTTTTTTCGTGCCCGGTCGGTCATTTCATTACGTGCTGCACGGAATAGCCACGCCGCCACATTCTCAACTGGCTGTTCCACCTGCATCAGTTTGTATGTCACCTCTTGCAAAATATCGTCAGCATCTTCGCTCACCGCAGTGTGGCCGCGAATAAATGCCCGCAATTTGTTGCGGCAGGCGCTGAGTGCTGACAGCAGCAGTGAATCCTGCGCCATGTGGCTTACTCGGCGTCTGGAGATTGCGGAGCACGTTGGTCTGGCTGATCGCGGGCCTCATCGCGACGGCCATGTCGGTCACAGCGGTCTCGGCGACCGCGACGAAATCCCTCGCGGCGATGCTGCATAAACTCCTCACGCTGCTCGGGGCTCATTTGCATCCAACGTTCGTGCATCCGGCGACGCGCCATACCGAACATGCCCGGACGGAAACCTAATCCGCCAAACAGAATGCGACACAGTGCCAGCAGACCTATCGCCTGCCAAAAACCGATGCTCTTCACGCCGATAATGGCGGGAAGAATGGCATTCCATAACGACATGACAAGCAAGCCCAGCACGGCAATCAACACCGCACCCAGCAGCAGCGGTTTCAGCATCCGGTGGCGGGTAAAAGGGTGACCACGGTGGTGTCTGTGCATATCAAAATCTCTCATTGTGTTGTTCCTCATTACATTAGCGGAAATCGCCTGGTAATGAGGTAGACGAATGAGCGATGCAAATATTGCTGGGTAAATGCATTCTTTTTAAAAAAATTCTGATTCTCACTGTTTTGGCTCATTCCAACGCGGTATGAGCCGCAAGCTCAAACCATCAATTGACGAAGGAAACGCAGATCCGTTTGCTGATCTAACCTCAGCAACATTTGATAGAGTGCCGGCGCATCTACCACTTCAGCACAGCAATCGTAAAACTTTGCCTGGCGTTCACTGGCGCTGAAGGGCTCATCGAGCGTGCCGCGAGCACGTCGCCTTGAATGCACGATTTCCTGCCCATCTTTGAAGCGTAACGTCAGAACGTGGGGCAAGTCCCGGCTTTCAGCTTCCTGTTCGGCAGTCCAGGGATCGAGGGTAATCATCGCCAACTGACTGGCCTCACTCTGTTGTTGCACGCGTTCCAGGGTAAAATCCTGCACGCTCAACGTGCCGTGTTTCAACATCATCGCGACACAATATTGCATGGAAAAACGTGCCTGCATCTCATCTTCCGGCTGGTGATAAGCCAGGTTGCGCCAGTTAGCAATGCCCACCTGACAATGCACGCTTTCGATATCGTCGATGTTCAACCTTTGCTGTTGTTGGAGATCAACGATGGCATCAAGAATGCGATGCGTAGAGCCACAGCACGGGTACTTTTTCGGCATCACTCCGATGCATTCGATCACATGCTGTTCCGCGCCTGGCAATGAGGGTTGGTTGAGTATTCCGGCGTACAACTCCGCAAAGCCCTGAGCACACTCAATGATATCCAGTCGCCCCTGCATACCGGTTTTCGCCAGTGTCGCGGCATCAACCGCGTTCCGCGCCGCCATCCCAGCGTGAAACGGTTTTAACGGTGTGCCGAACTGCCCTTTAACGCCGCTGGCCAGGCTAACCGCGATGCTTAAAGCACGGGCAATTCCCGCGGCATCCAGCCCCATTAAGGCGGCCACACCTGCCGCACTGCCGATGCAACCGACCGTTGATGTCCCGTGCCAACCCGCCGTGTAATGCTGATAGCCGATGGCCTCACCGATATAGGCCTGAGCCTGCAAGCCAATGAGATAAGCGCGTATCAACGTTGGACCGGTTGAATCCTTAGCGACAGCCAGCAGTGCCGGAACCAAGACAGCGGATGCGTGACTCATACCTGGCGCAAAATTGTCATCAAAGTCGATGGCGTGTGCGGCAGTAGCATTCATTAACGCATCCTGCGACGGAGTACGTTGCGTGTCAGGCCACGCCTGTTGTACCGCCTGGGTTGAAAAATCACTACGGCCAGCCACCAAACATGCCAGCGTATCTGTGATTGCCTCGCAGGCCAGTTGGCGAGCGCGGGGAGAAAAGGGCGGTGGCGTCGCGCACCACTGCGCCAGCGTTTCAATTAACGTCATGATGTCACCTCCATATCGAGAGCCGTAAATAGCGTGTGCAACAGGTTGCCGATCTGAAAACGGTTTACCTCTTGGCCGGGTATGCGGGTATCAACACGATGCACGATCACCAAATCATGACTGGGGATCACCAAACAAAAATGTCCGCCCGCGCCGCGTGCAGAGTAACTTCCTGCGGGCAGAATCACCTCTGGCCAGGCAACCCCGTCACGAGTCACCCACCACATGTAGCCGTAGGCGCCACGGTCCCCGGCGTGAGAAATCGGCAGCGTGCTGGTCCTGACCCAGTGCGCTGGAATCACCTGTTGATCGTTCCATCGTCCTTTTTGCAGGAACAGCTGACCGAAACGCAGCAGATCGCGGCTGGAGAGGGTAAATGGATAGGCGGGATGGTCGGAAAAAACGCCCGGCTCAAGCCAGCTATCTTCTTGTTTCCGGTAATCCTGCATGCCAATCGGATCGGCAATGCGGTGTGCAAATGCCTGATTAATGGCTTCACCAGTCAGCTGCCGATAGGCCGTGCCCAGCACGTTGAAATCCCAGTTGCTGTAACACCAGTTTTCTCCTGGCGCATGCAAGTGACGCGGTGGTTTGATGCGCTGCATCCAGGCCGTTTCGTAGTTGGCTGGATGGTAAATACCCGAACGCGCGGTCAGGAGATCGTACAGCGTGGCCTGTTTTTCGCTGTCACTGAGCGCTTCGCGATCGTCAATATTCATCGCCTGTAAGCTGAGTGAAATATCGAACAGTCCTTCCGCAGCGGCACAGCCAATCAACGCACTCAAAAAGCTTTTACGCATGGAATGGCAGGGATAGCGTTGGGCCACATCACCACAGCGAAAAAGTGTTTCATGACCCCGCGCGACCAGCAGCACGGCGGTGGCTTGCGTCGCTAACTGCTGTTGAAGTTTTTCAAACATACTTAGGCCTCACTGGCTGCTAAAAACTCACGGGTATAAGCCTCGCGCGCATCGCCCTGACGCACACTGTCGTCACTCAGCTCTTCGAGTAATTTTCCTTGATGCATGATGCCAATGCGACGGCACAGGTGCGTCACCACCGCTAAGTCATGGGTGACCATCAGATAAGTCAGGTTGCGCTGTCGTTGCATGCTTCTCAGCAGATTGAGGATTTCCGCCTGTACCGAAACGTCCAATGCGGAAGTGGGTTCATCCAGTAACAGCACAGAGGGTTCGAGGATCAGCGCTCGGGCAATCGCCACCCGCTGACGTTGGCCGCCGGATAACTGATGGGGGTAGCGATAACGAAAAGCATCCGAGAGACCCACTGCCTGCAGCACCTCATTGATACGCGCTTCGTGACGATCCAGCCCGTGCAGTTTTAACGGTTCACGCAGACTGGCCCAAACCATCTTGCGAGGGTGCAATGACGCATAAGGGTCCTGAAACACCATCTGCACCTGACGATAGAAAGGTTTGTCACGCTGCGGCTGCTGTTCCTTGTTGTTGAACAGGATGTGTCCTTGATAGTCGTGGTTTAAACCCGCCAACGCGCGCAATATCGTTGATTTTCCACAACCGGATTCGCCGATCAGCCCATAACACTCACCCTGAGCCAGCATCAGGCTCACGTTATCTACCACCTGACGGCGTTGAGTACCGTTTCCAAAGGCAATGCTGACGTCTACCATCTCAATACTGCGCTGTGCACCAAGAATGGGATTCATATCGCGACTCCATCTCGAAAGCAGGGACCGGTCAGCCAACTGGCGTCACGTGTGGGCACGCGCAGCATCTCCAGCGGTTGATGCAGGCGTGGCTGACTGGCGAGCAGGGCTTGGGTATACGGATGCTGCGCCTGCTCCAGACGATCCGCGCGGATCTCCTCGACGATGCGCCCGGCATACATCACCAGCACACGATCGCAAAAGCGTGAGACCAGGTTGAGATCGTGACTAATAAACAACAAACCGGTTTGCCGCCGTGCAAGTTGCTCGTTGAGAATACTCAGCACCTGCTGACGCACGGTGACATCCAGCGCCGAGGTCGGTTCATCGGCGATGATCAGATCTGGTTCCGGGATCAACATCATGGCAATCATCACGCGCTGGCCCATGCCACCGGAGATTTCATGTGGATAAAGCCGGGCAACTTTTGCCACGTCACGAATGTGGACCGACTCCAGCATCGACATGGCGCGTTCGCGGGCTTCGCTTTTACTGACGCGATGATGCAAGCGGTAAGCCTCGGCCACCTGTTCCCCCATACGCATCAATGGATTGAGCGAAAAACGGGGATCTTGCAAGATCATTGAGATGCGGTTACCCCGGATCTGGCGCATCTGCTTTTCACTGCTGTTCAGCAAATCAATCTCGCCAAACTGCATCTTCTCAGCGCTGACGCGGCCAATCTTCGGGGTGAGTTGCAGTAACGCACGGCAGGTTTGTGATTTACCCGACCCGGATTCACCCACAATCGCCACTTTCTCGCGGCCAACCTGAAAAGAGACGTCACGCACCGCGTGCTGTTCACCGTGTGCACTACGAAAGACGATACTCAGGTTCTTCACCTGCAGCAGATTATTCATGGCGGATATCCATTACGTCGCGCAGACCATCACCCAACAGGTTGAAGGCCAGACTGGTGAAGAGAATCGCTAAACCGGGGATGGCGGCTATCCAGCCATTGGTCAGCATAAACTCGCGTCCGGATGCCAGCATGGCCCCCCATTCGGGGCTGGGTGCTTGTGCCCCCAGGCCCAGAAAGCCAAGGCCCGCAGCCGTAAGGATGATGGCGGCCATATTGAGCGTGACGCGCACCACCACTGAGGGCAGGCACATGGGTACAATATGGTGGACGATAACGTGCCAGGCCGATGCCCCTTGTAGCCGGACCGCCGCAATGTAATCCATTTTGCGGATGGCCAAAGTCTCGGCGCGGGCCAGGCGAGCAATCGGCGGCCACGCCGACAGTGAGATGGCAATTATCGCGTTCTCTATGCCAGGACCCAGCGCGGCCACAAACGCCAGCGCCAGAATCAGGCTCGGAAACGCGAGGAAGATATCCACCAGGCGCATCAGTACGGTATCGACCCAACCGCCAAGGTAGCCCGCGGTCGTCCCGACCAGCAGGCCGATGGGTGTAATGATCAACGCAGTGAGTCCCGCGATATACAACGTGATGCGTGCGCCATACATCAGGCGGCTGAACATATCTCGTCCCAGCTCATCGGTGCCCAGCCAGTGTGATGAGGAGGGCGGCTGCAAACGTTGAGCGAGGTTTTGCACATAGATATCGTGATTCACCAGCCAAGGCGCGAACAACGCCGCGAACACAATCACCAGCAACACTAACAGGCCAAACAGAGCAGAGTGGTTGGCACAAAAACGCCGCCATTGAATCCACATTAATTGCATCTTCGCCTGAAATGGTGACTGTGGTGCGGGGTCGCGCAGCCAGGCGCGCAGTCCATGTGAGACGGGAATGTTCAAAGGTTTATTCACAGAATCAGTCATGCTTCCTCCTGACGCGTGCGCGGATCAAACAGGCGATAGAGCAGGTCACACAGCAGATTGATCGCCACAAAGATGGCACCAATCAATAACGTGCAGCCAACCACCGCGTTCATATCACCCGCCAGCAAGGCGTTAGTGAGATAGCGGCCAAAGCCCGGCCAGGCAAACACCGTTTCCGTTAAAACAGCCCCCTCCAGCAGCCATGCCCAGGAAAGCGCCACCACCGTCAGCGTTGGCACAGTAATATTGCGAAAGGCATGAACCCAGACGCAGCGTGCCCAAGACATCCCTTTAACCCGCGCGGTGATGATGTACTCCTGTGAAAGCTGCTCCAGCATAAAACTGCGTGTCATACGGCTGATATAAGCCAGCGCGCTGAGCCCTAAAATGGATGCCGGCAGGATGATGTGACCGAACACGTTGCGAAAGACCTCCCAGTTACCGCTAAGCGCGCTGTCGATCAGCCAGAATCCGGTAACGGGGTGCAGATCAAATTCGTAAATAAAGTCGATACGCCCAGGGCCGCCGATCCAACCTAAGGTGGCGTAGAACAACAATAATCCCATCAAGCCGAGCCAGAAGTGCGGGGTGGAATAACTCAGCAGTCCAATAAAACGAATCACGTGATCAAACCAAGTGTTGCGGTACATCGCTGCGTATACGCCTGCTGGAACGCCAAACCCCACACCAATGATTGCCGCCACGGTTGCCAGCTCCAGCGTGGCAGGAAACACGCGGGCGATATCCTGGGCCACCGGATGGCTGGTGGTGAGGGCAACCCCAAAATTGAGGTGCAGCAGTTGCCAGACGTAATCAACAAACTGCTGCCATAACGGCAGATCTAACCCCAACTGGTGGAACATCTTGTCGTACGCTTCCTGACTGGCGTTATCACCGATAATCGCCACCACAGGGTCGATAGGCAGCAGCCGACCGATGAAAAAGGTCAATGCCGCCAGGCCGATCAGGGTGCAGATAATGGAGATCAGCCCGCGAGCGAGGCGTCTTAACAGACGCCAGCCAGCGGAGGGGGAGTTATGCGCAACGGGCAAGGTTACCTGTGACATCAGCCACCTCCTTTATTTGCTTGCGGCACCGTACCAGACGCGAAAACCGTTCCAGGTCCAGTTTTTCACTGCAGGGCTAATCCCCGCGCTGTTATACATCTGGAACATGATGGCCATCGGGCCTTGCTGCATCTGCTCTTTCTGCAAGTCGGCATACAGGGCAATACGTTTGGCGTCATCCGGTTCCAGTAAAGCGGTCTCCACTTTTTGGTTCATCTGCGGATCGTAATAAGCCGCACGCCAGCTGGGATACTGAGTGGCACGCGCTTCTTTACTGTTGTCCGGGTTGTACACCAAACGTGAGGCGTTGCCGTAGGCATCGGGCACTGAGGTTTGCCACGCCATCATGGCACTCTGGAATTCACGACCACGCACACGGCTAAACAGCTGGGCGTTTGCCATGCGTTCCAGGTTGAGTTTCACGCCGATTTTCGCCGCGTTCTGCTGCACGCTCTGGGCGATGGGGGCTGAGTGGGGTAAGGTGCCGAACAACACCGCCGTGCTAAAACCGTTAGGGTAGCCCGCTTCGGTCAATAACTGTTTGGCTTTATCCAGGTCGAGATGGAAAGGTTGGCCCTGTTTAGCATCCAGCGCGCCGAAAGCTCCCTGCTGGACAAAGCTGGCACGGGGTACGCCGAGATAAGGCATCACGCTTTTTGCCAGTCCGTCGTAATCAATCAGATAACGCATGGCGAGGCGCACTTTGGCGTTTTTGAAAATCGGGTCTTCGTTGTTGAAGGTCCAGAAAAACAGCTGAGGTTTCAGGACTTTTTCGACTTTAACTTTGCCACCTTCATCCAGCGCTTTCAGATCGTCTGCCGAGAGATCGCGGGCGATATCAACATCACCCTGTGTGACCAGCAGCCGTTGGGTGCCGGTCTCAGCCACATGGCGGATCAAAATGCGTTTTAGCACCGGTGCGGTGCCCCAGTAGTTTGGCGTGGCCTGCAACACCACACCTTCACCGGCATTCCAGCGTACCAACTGATAGGGACCCACGCAGGCAGTGTGCGTGGAGAGATACTTATGGCCAAGATCCCCGTCTACCGCCTGTTTCTCGACTTCTTTACGGTTGATTAATGAGGAGACGTTATTGGCCGCAATCGCCTGCAGCACCAGATTGGTGGGATAGGCTTTGTCGAAGGTCATAACCAGTGTTTTGTCATCCGGTGCCGTGATACGGCTGTCGACATTATCTTTATCAAATCCGTACTCCTTGATCGCCGCCGCATTGCCGTAGCCGAGTTTCACCACACGCTGCATCGACCAGGCTAAATCGCCTGCGGTGGCCGCTGAGCCATCGGCAAACTTCAGGTTGTCCTGTAAATGGAAGGTGATGGTTTTACGATCCGCTGACACCTCCCAGCTTTTGGCCAATGCCGGATCGAGTTGCGTTTCATCACTCACCCGGAAATCGACCAGCGTGTCACAGGTATTGGAGTAAATTTCACTGGTGACCACTTCGCCAATCTGAGCCGGGTCCCAAGTGCTGATGGCATCAATATTCCATGCCATCACCAGCGAATCTGCCGGTGTGGCCGCCTGCGTGGAAGCGCAGGAAGCCGCTGCCAGCATCAGTGCGGCAGTCAATGTGGTAATTTTCATGCATCTCTCCTGAGGCGTTATAGGTTGTCCGGGCGCGGCTGGATCGGGGGTTTGACTTCGGCGGGAATGGGGCAGTGGTAAGGTTTTTCGCTTACTTGCTCGAAATGCGCTTTTTTCATCTGCGCCAGCAGCATTTTGTCGGTGAGTACATCCACGGCGGTGGCGGCCATCACTTTGGCAACATGCACTAAACCTTTATGGGCGGCCGGCATTTTTCCCTGAGCGGTAAGCTGCCAGGAGTGGCCAGGTGTGCCAATGGCCATGGTCGGAACGTGCGCCTGCACGGTGGGGATCACCCAACTGACATCGCCCACGTCGGTCGAACCGATCATCACTTCACCGTGGGTATCAAGCGGGATGATGTAATCACTGAGGGGTTTAGGCTGCGCTGGCTTAATGCCGGTTTTGCGATAGCAGTTATCAATCTCTTCTGCTGTCAGCGTGGCCTGAATTTCAGCGGCAAACGCCAGGTCAGCCGAATCGAAAGGCACTGGCCCCAGGGCTTCGAGATTGCGCTGCATCGCTTCTTCCAGTGGACGATTGCCCAACAGGTTTGAGACAGCGCTCATGATGCTGATATCCACTTCGGTATCGGTCATGATGGCAGCACCTTGCGCCACACGTTTTACGCGCTCATTGAGTTCAAACATGGCGTGCACATCGCGGGAGCGAATGGCATAACGCACGGTTGATTTGGCCTGAACCACATTTGGCGCCACACCGCCTGCATCAAGGAAGGCATAGTGAATGCGTGAATCTTGCGGCACGTGTTCACGCAGAAACTGCACCCCAACGTTCATCAATTCTGCGGCGTCCAGCGCGCTACGGCCCAGATGGGGGGAGGCCGCCGCGTGAGATGAACGGCCACGGAAGGCGAAATCCATACGCGTATTCGCCAGTGACAGCGGTTTGGCCACTTCATGATGTGCGCTTGGATGCCAGGTAATCGC
This sequence comes from Pantoea sp. CFCC18177, assembly GCF_059412425.1. Taxonomy (NCBI): domain Bacteria; kingdom Pseudomonadati; phylum Pseudomonadota; class Gammaproteobacteria; order Enterobacterales; family Erwiniaceae; genus Pantoea; species Pantoea sp. CFCC18177. The sequence continues at coordinate 92,180 of NZ_JBNBPL010000005.1, read as the reverse complement.
CACATCGACACCGTCAAACGCGCCGGCGCGTGCCATAAATGATTTCGCCGCACCGCCTTCTTCTGCCGGGCAGCCGTAGTAACGCACGCGACCAGGTAAGCCTGACTCTTCAAGCCAGGATTTCAATGCGGTGGCGGCCAGCATGGCGGCTGAACCCAGCAAATTGTGTCCACACCCGTGACCATTGCCATTGCCTGGAAGCGGGGAGTAACTGGCGACACCCGCAGCCTGGCTTAGGCCCGGCAGCGCATCATATTCGCCGAGGAAAGCGATAATAGGACCACCATCTCCGGCCTCGCCCATCACGGCGGTGGGAATGTCTGCCACGTTTTCCGTCACGCGGAAACCTTGCTGTTGCAACATGGCGGTATGTTCAGCCACTGAGCGATATTCGGTATAACAAATTTCCGGCATACCCCAGACACGATCGCTTAAGTCGCAAAACACCGCTTGATGTTCTTCAACCCATTTCCAGACTAACGCTTTGTTTTCCATTGTGGCTCTCCGCTGATTCATCAGGATGAGCCACCACAATGGAGTACTTCAGCGTTTTAAAGCCAATGAGCAATTCACACCCCCCATTCCAAAACGGCATAGTTTCGGTTAAGCGGCGTTAACGGCCTCTCCGTTACAGGCGCGCAGCCAGATTTGTTCTGCCTGCGGGTTTTGCAAAATGGGCTGGCGATAGAGCCGGATCGCGAGTGAAATGTCCCAACTGCTGTCATCTGCTCGCACCAAACTGCCACTGGCCAACTCTTCATGAATCAAGCTCAACGGCAACCACGCCACGCCGCCACCGGCCAGGACCATGGCTTTAAGATTCACCGACATACCGTTTTCATATACCGGTTCAAGTGGCAGCGGGCGTTTGATCAACATTTGCGCCAGCGCGTGGGCGAAAAAGGTGTGTTGGCCATAACTCAGCCAGGGAATAGCACCGCCGTCAGCGCTCACCGGATAGAGAGGCTTACCACCGCTATCTGGACGACAGACGGCGATAGCGCGTTCACGCCCTAACTGCACCATGGGATAAGGGGCGAGTTGGTGGATCAGCGACACCGCATCATGCGCATAAGTGAGGAGAAAATCGGTTTCACCACTGTGCAAGGTGGCGATATGCTCTGCGAAGGTCGGCTTTTGGTTACATAACCGGATGTAACTCAGATTGGGTTGCAAATTGAGTCGTTGGATCCAGTCCGGGAAGAAGGTCAGCGAAAGGGTATTTAACATCGCGAAGCGCAGCACGGCAGTGCGCGAACTGTAGCGCTGATGCAAGTCATGCCGAAGATGTGTCATAGAAAATACCGTTTCGCTGGCGGTCGCGAGAAAGGTTTGTCCTTCCGGGGTGAGGGTAACGGGATAGGTGTTGCGATCAAATAGCGGCACCCCCAGCCACTCTTCTAACTGGCGAATACGACGGCTAAGCGCCGACTGGGTGATATGCCGTTCATCTGCGGCGCGAGTGAAACTATAACAACGGGCAACACTGAGAAAATCTTCGAACCATTTCAACTCCATAGCACTGACCTCTTTGGATGAATGGGAAAACAGCTTCAGCGGTAGACACCTTTTGTTACAGGCAAGAAATGCGCCAGGCTTTATTAATGGACGGATCGCGTTATTTCAAGGGATATACACGCAGGAACAGCATAGCGTGGAGCAATTGTTGCACCTGCCGGGTGCAGTGAGGTTTCCCCGCTAAGGGTAAAATGTTATTGATGAGTGCATTAATATGATTGAACCCAATAAGATGGAAATGACACATGACTTCCCATATCGAACCTGTTGAACTGGAAAAAGCGTATCGTCTGATTAACCACGGCCCGACGACGTTGGTTTCTTCACACCATGATGGCATTGACAACGTGATGTCTGCCTCCTGGGTGTGTGGCCTGGAATTCAAACCGGCGAAGCTGACCGTGGTTCTCGACAAATCCACCTTCACCCGCAAACTCATTGAGCAGAGCCATAAATTTGTGATTCACGTCCCGACCGCAGGTCAGGCAGAGATGGTGCATTATTTGGGTACGCATTCTCGCAGCGGTGAAACGGACAAACTGGCGGCGTCCGGAGTGCAACTCTTCCAGTTACCGGACAGTGAACTGCCTTTGGTCGCGGGATGTGCAGCCTGGTTATACTGCGAACTTATTCCTCTGCCGCAAAACCAGAACGATCACGACCTGTTTATTGGCGAGATAAAAGGCGCCTGGGCGGATAACCGCGTGTTTAAACAAGGGCGTTGGTTATTCGAAGATGCGCCTGATGAGATGCCCAGTTTGCACTATATCGCGGGCAAACGTTTCTATAAAACGGGTTCACTGCTGGATGTTGAGTAACCGTGAATCCCGCTGTTTATAACGTCACTTAGTCAAGATTGGCTTTACGCATCGGCATTTGATCAATGGTGGAAAATAACACCTCTGTATTCAGGGGTGTAGTTTCACGCATTTTCATGCCCCCATCTTTTCCCACCAAAACCACTTCAAATCCTTTTGGATCAAGTTGCCTGCGCAACTGGCCTTTGTCGCTGGGTGACGTGTCAGTTAATACAATGATATCGCGCTCGGCCAGTGCCGTTTTGTTCTTCTCCAGCATCGCCATTTGCTCAACGTAGGCGGCATCGTGGTTAGACGGTGCGAAAATCACCAACGGGCGATTGTGCCAACGATACGGGTTGAGATCTGCGGTGTCGGGCGATAAAGACTGGAATAGGGGGCTGCCAGCCGCATGAGCCAGGCTACAGCTCAATATAAAGAAAATGACAAACTTCAAACCGGGTATTTTCGACAGAATTGACATGATGATTTCCCCAACGGGGTGAATGAATATTAAGAGTAGCGGAAGCAACGGCATGAAAGGCTTATTTCACATTTCTTTACCCGCGCTCAGCTATATCGATTAATGAATTTTTCTCATAGCGCCTTCCTCAAATAAGCAATTTATCCTCCAACCGTAGCAACCTACACTGGAAATCATGCATTCCCGAAGCGTCGAACCGAGGAAAAGATGAAGAATATCAATAGCGCGTTAATCATATGTGCAGCCATGGCCAGTTCAGTGAGTTTTGCCGAAATGACTTCTGAACCGGAACGGAAGAAAATTGAAATTCAACTGCAAAAACAGCGTCATGCACTGACCGAACAGCAAAAAGACATTGCATTGATTGCTGCAAACGCGGCCGTCGGTGAGATGCAGGGGTTACGAACAGCGTTAGAGCGTGGTCTGGATGCAGGGTTAACGCTGAGTGACTGCAAAGAAGTATTGGTCCAGCTTTATGCCTATGCCGGTTTCCCACGCAGCCTTAATGCATTGACTGAGTTGATGAAGTTGGCTGAGACACGTCAGCAGCAAGGTAAACAGGATGCGGTGGGTAATGATCCAAACCCAATGCCATCAGCAGAAGCGATGCTGGCTGCGGGAACGCAGAATCAGACTGCATTAGTGGGCGCGCCGGTCAAAGGGCCGATATTTGAATTCGCGCCGGCAATCGACCAGTATCTTAAATCCCATCTGTTTGGCGATATCTTTGCTCGTGATAATTTGAGCTGGAAAAACCGCGAACTGGCAACGGTAGGTGCGCTTTCAGCGATGAGTGGTGTCGAATCTCAACTTAAATCGCATTTGAACGTGAGCATGAACGTCGGATTCAGCGCGGATCAGTTGGCGGAGTTGGTGCCATTCTTTGAGGATCAAGGGCAGAACAACACGGCAGAACGATTGGCATCAGCGCTGCTGGCGGTGCGTCAGGATTAAGGCGTATGCAAGCCGGTGAATTGGTGCGCATCAATGCGCACACGACAAAGTAGCACACACATTCTTGTAGGGTCGTCATTTATGGCGACCGACAGCGTTTAACTGACAAGCATGACGCAGTTAATGAGTGCATGGGCTTGAAACATCATGATTTAGCCTTAGATATCAATGCGCTATAAAAGTACGGGTAATGTATATTATGTTAAATAATGTATTTGTGAGATTACTAGATTGTATCTCCCTGCCCACTAAGCTGATGCCTAAGCCTTCAGTCGGCTATCAAACCTAAATGGGATAACTTCTGCACGTTGAGTAATCCCAAATAAATCCGGATGTTCTGGATTCAACAAGAAATTGTATTCCACCGGCGACAAGGCGCTCGGTACGCGTAACGCAATCGAACTCTGACTAAAACACCAGGCATCACCGTATGCGGCTAACTCTGGTGGTGCATCCTCGTCAGCCCAATGACGGGGTAACTCTGCCATATCGGCGTCCTGTACTTGTTCATCAGGCACTTCTATACGCAGCAGCGTGAAATATTCCATGAGATGCGCCGCATGTAGATGCACCAAAGTCTCCAGCATGGTGAGCGATGCGGTTTCGGAGGCATAAACCATCGAGACCCCCACACTGTTCCATCGCCCTCCAGCCTCTTTTGCGCCGTAACCCGACCACGCCGTTGTCAAAAACCTTGTCTTGGTTAGCCGATAGAGAATCAAGAATAAACCCCATGCTCCAGGCGAGTGATCAGTTTCATGACCTCATAAGCTCCGGTTTCAGAAGCCATCAGCTCTGCTGGAACTTTCCAACTTAACGCTCTGTTTGGCTCATTCAGCCATTTTTGCGCTTCTTCTTTATTACCTTCGAACAACTCGACGGTTCGATCGATAACGCGAATGATGCGCACCAGTCGTTCGCTTTGATCGGCACTGAATCGCGCTTTCAGGCTTCGACTAAAGGTGGTTGACGGAATGCCCGACATTTTGCGCAGGTCATTTTGCGTTATCTGCGCCCAATCAACGATTAGACCGGCAACTTTGCCATCAAGACCTTCGTTGATCTGCCCAAGCAACGCGACGCCATCGGAATTGTTAAGCCCAGCGACCTGCCATAAGCGAGGCGGTTTAGCCTGACTCGTTGATATGCTGAATGTTTTCATAGGAAACCTCCATTTGGATATTGAATTATAACCATATGGTTATAAGCGTGCAAATTTCAACCACTCAGGGAAGCCACCCAGGAAAAAATTTGTGTGATTACCCCTGCATTTTCATCAATCGCCACTGGTGAACAAAGGGTAACGCGGCGCAAAATGGAATATATAACCGTAGTTGAATATATATTCACACATAATCATTCTTACGTTTAAGTCCTTACCTATCTGAGGAGTACATCTAATGAGTGGCTACACCTACCCTAAATTCGGTGCTGGATTATGGCATTTCGCCAACTATATCGATCGCTACGCGGTGGATGGCTATGGACCGGCACTCAGCACCCTCGATCAGATTAAACTTGCCGGTAGTGTCGAAGACTTATCTTACGTTGATGTGCCCTATCCTTTCACCGAAGGCGTGACGGTGGAACAGGTTAAGCAGGCGCTGGCAGATGCCGGATTGAAAGCGATTGGTGTTACACCCGAGATTTACCTGCGCAAATTCTCTCGTGGCGCATTTACCAATCCAGACCCAGCGCTACGCCAGCAAGCATTTGAATTGATGCATGACGCGGCCAAAGTGGTGCGTGAGTTGGGGGCAAACTACGTCAAAGTTTGGCCGGGTCAGGATGGTTGGGACTACCCATTCCAGGTCGATCACAAAAATCTATGGAAAATGGCTGTCGATGGCATGCGTGAACTGGCCAGCGCCAATCCTGATGTTAAGTTTGCTATCGAATACAAGCCGCGCGAACCGCGTGTAAAAATGACGTGGGATTCCGCAGCACGTACCTTATTAGGGATTGAAGATATTGGCCTTGATAACGTCGGTGTACTGCTGGATTTCGGCCATGCCCTGTTTGCCGGCGAATCTCCGGCCGATTCCGCGCAGCTGATTATCGATCGTGGACGCCTGTTTGGCATGGACGTCAACGATAACCTGCGCGGTTGGGATGATGATTTAGTGGTCGGCACCGTTCATATGACTGAGATTTTTGAGTTCTTCTATGTGCTCAAAATCAATAACTGGGACGGCGTCTGGCAACTGGATCAGTTCCCCTTCCGTGAAGACCATGTAGAAGCGGCCAATCTTTCCATACGTTTTCTTAAACACATTTATCGCGCATTAGATAAGCTCGACATCACGGCACTGCAAGAAGCTCAGCGTGAACAGAATCCATTGAAAGCACAGAAGATTATTCAAAATGCCCTCTTAACCAGCATTGAAGTTTAAGGTTACAATGCCCGGCAATAGCGTTGCCGGGCGACAATCAGAGCCTCAACTTCCTGTGTGATATGCCCCCCTTATTCTGTTTAACTTTGACAACAGCTCAGCTGTTACATGGGTCGAAGATTAATGACCAGCATTGTATGTTGTAACTTAATCAACCTGGCGCTTCTTATGCAAGATATGACAAGGGGTAACTTTTGCAAATTTCGCACCCGGTAGCATTTTACTGTGCACCTGAGTGCAAAACACGCTGTTTTTGTGATCCGGGTGAAGGAATCCATGTTTGCCACGTTGACTATTATTCCACCGCAACCGAGAGTGATGATTAAGCATCCCGCTGCAAAACCCCAAAATAAGCGACATTAGAAGGCTTTTGATCTTATTTTGCACCCGGATGCAAAACACATCTGTCACTCCCCTACAGAGATATAAAGATGAAAATAATCAAAGTATTAATGGTGATCTTCGGTCTGCTCAGCATGTTCGGTGTGCAAGCGAAAACCTATATGGTCGGCGTGGCGCTGGCTAACTTAGACCTCAACTTTGTTTCTATTCTTCGTAGCCAGATGGAAAAGCAGTTGAAAGAAAAAGGCCTCAACAGCCAGTTCGCCGATGCCAAGGGCGACGTTTCACTGCAAATTCAGCAGATCGATGATTTTATCAACCAGGGTGCGGACGCCATCATCGTTAACCCCGTTGATACCCAAGGCGTGATGCCGGTGATTGCTGCTGCGCAGAAAGCCAATATCCCGCTAATTTTTGTTAACCGAAAACCAGAGGTGAAACTCAGCGGCAAAATGGCCTATGTCGGGTCTGACTCTGCGTTAAGCGGCAAGATGGAAATTGAAGCGCTGGCAAAACGTATGAATAACCAAGGTAACATTGCGATTTTAATGGGGGCGTTATCCACTGAAGAAGCTCGTCAGCGCACCAAAGCGGTTGAAGATTACGTCAAGGATCATCCTGGATTAAAGGTGATCCAGAAACAGACCGCCAACTGGCAGCGCAATGAGGCCGTCGATAAAACCCTCTCCTGGTTGCAGGATGGCAATGATATTAATGCAATAGTGGCCAACAATGATGAAATGGCGATTGGTGCGATTATGGCTCTGGATCAATTGAAGAAAAACAATGTGCTGGTGGCAGGCATTGATGGCACGCCAGACGGTTTGCAATTTATTAAAAACGGCAAAATGGCGGTGACCATTTTCCAGGACGCCAAAGGCCAGGCCACCGGCGCGGTAGATGTCGCGAACGATATGCTCACAGGTAAAAAGACCGAAGCCTATAACTGGGTGCCTTACCAGACGGTGACGCAGGAAAACTATCAGGAATTCACGACTAAGAATCAAAAGTAATGCCAGGCGCTTTGCGGTCGCCATAAATGGCAACCCTACGATGATCGTACGCGGTTTTCGTAGGGTACCATTAATGAACCGTTTTTAGATAAGTGAGCGGCATGAGTCCTCAGGTGCCGCAGAATTTTACACCTGCTGATGGCGCCACTCTTGGGTGCGACCACCGTAACCGTAAGCCGCCGCGCGCGCATCAATCAAATGCACATAGCAGGCTTCATGCAAATCACTGCGTAGTGAACTTAAAGCCTGAAAAACGTCCCGCACGTATCTCGCCTTCTCAGCTTTGGTGTTAGTTTCATCGGTGATACTGATATCAAGATGAAAGGCACTGCCGCCTGTATCAGCCAGAGATTTCCCGGCAATAAACCATTGGTCGCAAGGAATGAACTGAACGGTGGTGGTCATCACTGCGCGTTCTTTACCAAGCACTTCGGCCGTCAGGTCGTGAATCACCTGTACTGATCGACGCATTAGATCGCTGTCACGTTCACCGGATAACTGCAAAACAATGTGTGGCATGATATTTCTCCTGAATGAGGTTCCAAATCACTATCACTTATTGCAATCCATCGGTAAAACGGGATTATAGAATGACATCCAACCATTAATCCGATGGATAGAAATGAACAGCTTTGATTTGGAGCACCTCCGTAGTTTTGTCACGGCCGTAGACGCCGGCAGCCTGACGGCAGCCGCACCGTTGCGTTTTCTGTCGCAATCCGCACTCAGTGAGCAGCTGCGTAAATTAGAGCAGCATGCGAATCAGACCTTACTGTTGCGCAGCAAAAGCGGCGTGACACCCACTGCAGCAGGCGTGAAGCTCTTGCATCATGCACGACATTTACTGGCCTTATCAGATGCCGCATGGCGGGATTTGCAAGGGGTGTCACTCAGCGGCGAGATCCGCCTGGGCATCACCGATTATTGCCGGCCCGCAGATATGATCGTTTTACTGGCGCGGTTTGCCCGCGACTACCCGCACTTGAAACTGCGAACAATGATGGGAAAAAGCGGTGATATTGAACATGCGTGGCAACAGGGCGAACTCGATCTCGCGATTGTGATGCGCATCCCGGGTATCCACCCACCAGGCTCCAGCACACGTGAAATCTTGCTGATGGATGAACCTATGCTGTGGGTCAGTGCTTCAGCACCCGCGCAGCACGAACCCCTCCCGCTGGCACTGCTTCCTGAAGGATGTAGCCTGCATCGTCTCGCCTGCCAGACCCTAAAACAGCATCAGTTACCCTATGTGATCCGACACATCGCCTCAGGGGTACGTGGTTTACAAACCGCCGTGATAGCGGGGCTGGGCATTGCTTGCCTTAATCGCTCCGCCGTCCCTGCCGAATTCCTCAACAAAAACCACACGCAAAGATTGCCACCGCTTCCCTCAGCAGAATTCGTGCTGTTGAAAGGCCCAGACGACAATAGCGAAACGTCACAAGTTTGCGCGGCGTTTAGCGAAATCTTACAAGCTACCCTGTCAGGTGCGATGCCTTAAAAGCAACGCTCAGTACGAATTTTGTTGCTTCCATTGCAGCGCTAACCCGCTATGTTGAGCTTAAAAAATGGAGGTCAACATGCGTAAACCGTCTTCACCTTGGTGGTGGGATCTCTCCACTCGGGAATTCAGTGAACTTGATATGGCCAATATGGTGGCCGTGCTACCGATTGGCGCCGTGGAACAACATGGACCGCACTTACCGGTGCGGGTTGATGCGGCCATCAACGCAGGGATTATTCAGCGCGCCGTCGCGATAATGCCAGATGACCTACCGCTGTTGGTGTTACCTGCGCTACCGATTGGCAAATCTGACGAACACCTGGAATATCCCGGTACGCTCTCTCTGCCCTATGAGGTACTGGGCAAAGTGTGGTTCGAGGTGGCAAAAAGTGCCTGGCGCGCGGGGATTCGTAAACTGATTTTCTGGAATTCGCACGGCGGCCAGCCGCAGTTAATGGAAATTGTTTGCCGTCAGTTGCGCATCGAACTTGGCATGTTTGCCGTCAGCGCCAGCTGGTTCCGTACCATCGATGCCTCTGACTTGTATAGCGCCCATGAGCGGCAACACGGGATTCATGGCGGCGAATCAGAAACCAGTATGATGCTGCATCTCCACCCTGAGTTAGTGCAGATGGCTTACGCGGATGACTTCGTGTCAACTTCGGTGGCGCTGGAAAAATCCGGCGGCATTCTCACCCCTGAAGGGGGAATTGGTTTTGGCTGGATGGCGCAGGATCTGCACCTGTCTGGCACCACGGGCAACGCCGCAGCGGCGGATGCGGAACGCGGCGAGATCGCCACAGATCGTGCAGCTAACGCATTGATCAAGCTGGTGCGCGAAGTGGCGGCATTTGATCTCGATTTTCTCAAGCAGAAGCAATAATCGTTGCCGCCATCTACGATGGCGACATCATCCCTTTCAACGTCTCCGCAAACACGCTGCCAATGGCGCTGGTGCCACGATCGTGACCGATCAACATCAGCGTCTGGCTATGCTGTGCCAGTTCACGCACCGGGATATACACCAAACGGCCACTACGCTGATCGGATTCGATATCAATCGGCGTCAGAAACGTCAGGGTTTGATCCATCATCGCAGACTGACGCATCACTTCGATCGAGTTGGTTTCAATCACGGTATGCAGATTGATTGATGCCCGCGCGAACACCTCATTGAGGTAAGGCCGAATCACCATCGATTTATCCGCAATGGCCACCGGATAAGGCAGGCAATCACTGAGCCGTAAACTGGCTTTCTCCGCCAACGGATGCCCTACTCCTACGACCGCACCAAGACGCACGGGCATGCTGGCGAGTTTGCGATGCACCGGCTGCAATTCGAAATCAAATCCAATACCGAGATCTGCTTCACCGCTTGCCACCGCATTAGTGATGTTCTCGCCGGTGGTCAACTGCTGCAGTTGCAGTTTCACACGCGGGTTCGCCCGACGAAATTCCGCGGCGGCCAGCGGAATCAAATTCGCCGCCAGCCCGCTCATCATCGCCACCGTCACTTCACCACGGCGTAAGCCTTTTAACTCTTCGATCTTCATCTGCGCAATTTCAATCTCTTTGAAACTCTGGCGCACATGATGGATCAAGGCTTCGCCTGCCGCGGTCAACACCATTTTACGCGGCAAGCGCTGAAACAGCGGTGTCCCGAGTTCCTCTTCCAGCGCAATCAATTGGCGATTAATCGCCGAAGCCGAAATATGCAGACGTTCAGCGGCCTTGCGGATCGAACCGCTGCGCGCCACTTGGTCGAGATAAATAAACAATCGGTGCTGAAGCATGCTTTCCCCTGCGTTGCCTTTAAGGCATCGGTAAGTGCGAAAAATGATGCTTTTAAGATAATGCTCTTCCGGTGATTAATACATCAAAACCACACCAGGAGAACACATGATGGCAGACGTATCCCGCAGACATTTCGCGAAATTAGTGGCTGGCGCGCTGTTGTTACCGACACTGGCCCCGCTGTTGTCGCGCAAAGCCATGGCCGCTAATAACAACATCAAAATTGCCTTACTGCTGCCCGGTTCAGTGGCCGACGGCGGCTGGAGTTCACTGGCGTTTGCCGGATTGCAGAGCCTGAAAAAGGCCGGTTTTAGCGTGGCCTACAGTGAAAGCGTGCCTCAGGCGCAGATGGAACAGGTGATTCGCGGTTATGCCGACGATGGCTACACCCTGATCATCGGCCACAGCTTCGAATATGGCTCCGCGTTTGCCGAAATCGCGCCGGACTACCCGGAAACTTATTTCTTCGCCTCGACCTTTAAACCGGGAGAGAAATCCCCTGCCAACGTTGAGTATGTCAATCTTGCCTATCTGCAAGGCGCCTATGCTGCAGGTGCGCTGGCCGCATTGATTTCTGATAAAGGCAAGGCCGTTGGTTTTGTCGGTGGCGGCGATAACCCTACTCAGCAAGCGATGATGCGCGCCTTCATTCAGGCCGCCGAAAAGACCCGTCCAGGCATCAAAGGCATGGGCGTGGTGACGGGTGATTACGACAACGCGGCCAAGGGCCGTGAAGCCGCCACCACCATGATTGGTAACGGTGCAGATGTGATTTGGCACGCCGCCGATGTCACTGGTCTGGGTGCCATGCAGGGTGCAGCAGCCGGTAAAGTCAAAGCCATCGGTTGTTATGTTGATCAACGCGACGTGGCACCGGATTACGTCGCCTGCAGCTTCCGCCAGAATCTCGACTGGATGGTGGAACAGGTCGGCGAGTCTGTCGCCAATAAAAGCTTCAAAGGCGGCGACGAGTGGCATCCCACCGTCGGCAAAGCCTGGTCCGTGGTGAGCGGCAGTGAGCAATACAACAGCAAACTGGTCAGTGCCTCCGCATGGGCCGCGTTCCAGACCATCTGGCAGCAGTTGGATAGCGGCACACTGAAACCTTCGGTTTAACCAGCGAGTATTTGCCATGACAGCAACAGCACCGGTGCGGGTCGCGCTCAACAACATCACCAAACGCTTTGCGCGCGTGATAGCGAATGACGGGGTTTCTCTCAGCATTAAAGCGGGTGAAATTCATGCGCTCTTAGGCGAAAACGGCGCGGGTAAAAGCACCCTGATGCAAATTCTTTATGGTTTGTATCAGGCGGATGAAGGCGAGGTGGTGGTGGATGGCAAAATCCAGCGCTTCCGCGATCCCAGCGATGCCATTCGTTGCGGTATTGGCATGGTGCACCAGGAATTTATGCTGGTGCAACCGATGACGGTGGTCGAAAACGTGGTGCTGGGGCTGAAAGAAAATCGTAGCGGCAGGCTCAATCTGCATGCTGCCGCGCAACGGTTACAGGCGCTATCAGATAAACACGGTTTGGCGATTGACCCCTGGGCCAAAGTTCAGCATTTGCCGATTGGCGTACAGCAGCGCGTGGAGATCCTCAAACTGCTGTATCGCGATGCTCAGGTTCTTATTCTCGATGAGCCTACCGCGGTACTGACCCCACAGGAAAAAGCCGGGCTTTTCGCCACGTTAAAATCGCTGTGTGCGGAAGGCCGATCGGTGGTCATCGTCACCCACAAACTGTATGAAATCATGGCCATCGCCCACCATGTTTCGGTGATGCGGGCAGGAAAGATGGTGGATTCCGTCGATATTAAAGACACATCCGAGCGTGATTTGGCCAGACGGATGGTGGGCCGTGATGTGGTGCTGCGTGTGGACAAGGCACCCTGCCAGCCGGGTAAAACGGTTCTGCAGGTTGATAATATTGCGGTGCGTGACGCTAGCGGCCAGCAAAAAATCTGGCGCGTATCGCTGCAGGTGGCCGCAGGAGAGATTCTCGGTATTGCAGGCGTAGAAGGCAACGGTCAGTCGGAACTGGCTGAAGCGCTGCTCAATCTGCGCAAGCTGGAAGCCGGACGCATCCTACTCAATGGCGAAGATATCAGTGATGACACCCCTGCCATCCGGCGTAATAAAGGCATTGGCTTTATTCCGGCTGACCGGCGCGGAGTGGGATCGGTGACAGATTTGTCGATCACCGATAACGCCCTGTTAGGACGTCAGCACAGCTTCACCCGCGCATGCGGCTGGCTGCTCGATCGTCAACGCATAAACCAACATGCACGTGACATCATTGCCCGCTTTGCCGTTCGTACCCCAGACGCCGCCTTCGAAGCCGGCAAGCTTTCTGGCGGTAATCTGCAAAAGTTAATCCTTGGGCGTGAAGTCGCCAGCGATCCTTGCTTACTGGTAGTGGAGCAACCTACGCGCGGGCTGGATGTCGGTGCGATTGAGAGTGTATGGCAAGGGTTAATTGCGGCACGCGACCGCGGCTGCGCCATTCTGATGATTTCGGCTGAACTGGAAGAGATCATCAATCTTTCGGACCGCGTCGCCGTGATGTATGCCGGTCAAATTGCTGGTGAACTTCCCGTTGCTGACGCCACGCCGGAACGGCTGGGTGAGCTGATGGCCGGTGCGCATCTGCGCACGCAAGGAGGCGAACATGAAGAAGCTGCTTGAGCGCCGTCTTGCGCCTGCGGAATCCACGGGTGCGTTGCTGTTGACCAGCAGTTGCGGTATTGCCGCCGCCTTTGTGATTGCCGGTTTATTGTTTATCCCCTTTGGCGGCAATCCCATTTCGGCCTATGGATTCCTGTTTAATGAAGCCTTTGGCTCACTGCGCAGCTTGGGACTGAGTGTGGTACAGGCCACACCACTCATGCTGATTGCGCTGGCGACCATCGTGGTGTGGCGCGCTGGACTCGGTTACATCGGTTTTGAAGGCTGCTTTCTGATGGGTGCGGCGGCGGCAAGCTGGATCGCCCTCTCTGGGACGCCACAAGGTTTTCCCTGGGCGATTCCGGCACTGCTCTACTGGCCGATGGTGCTGCTGGCGGCGTTTTTCGCCGGTGCCATCTGGGCCGGATGGGTCGGCGCACTGCGGGTGAAATTTGGCGGTAACGATGTGCTGATTTCACTGATGGCCAACTATGTCGCGCTGTTTATCGTGCAATATCTGGTCTCTGGCCCAATGCGCGCGCCAGGTGATTTGCCACAAACCCCACGTTTACCTGCTGATACCTGGCTGCCTTTTGTCATGAGCGGTATGCGTGCGCACTGGGGGATTGCCATTGCCCTGGTCGCCACGATCTTCGTTTTTTGGCTGTTACGTGCCACCCCGGCGGGTTTCGAGATTAAAGTCGCCGGCCTCAATCCACGCGCTGCGCGCTACAGCGGGGTTGATATCAATCGCCGTCAAATGGGTGCGGTGCTACTGGGCGGTGGCCTGGCGGCGTTAGCAGGATTATGCGCCGTGCTCGGCGTGCAGCATCGTTTAATGGATGGCATCTCCGGCGGCGTTGGCTTTATCGGTGTGGTGGTCGCGCTGCTGGCACGGCTCAACCCGCTGTTGGTCGTCCCTACCGCGATCCTGTACGGCGGATTGGAGGTCGGCGGCAGTGCCATGCAACGCCAGACCGGCCTGCCCACATCGGTGGTGCTGATTTTGCAAAGTCTGGTGGTGCTATTGATTCTGGCGGGCGATCTGTTGCGCTATTACCGCATTAATCTGCCGGGTCTGCGCAAATCCCGCAATCAACTGGCGGAGGAACAATCATGAATTTGCTGGCCAATCTCGATACTGCCTTCTTTATTAGCTGGCTGGCAGCGGCCGTGCGCCTTGCCGGACCGGTTTTGCTAGCGGCGCTGGGTGAGATCTATGCGGAACGTTCCGGGGTGTTGAACATCGGCATTGAAGGCACCATTCTGCTGGGCGCCCTGTCGAGTTACATGATGGCGGTTGAGAGTGGTTCGACGGCGTTGGGGTTTATCGCCGGAGGTGTCGGTGGGCTGCTGGTGGGCTGTGTGCTGGCCGCCCTCTACCTGCGCGCCCACGCCAGCCAGGTGGTGGTCGGTATCGTGTTCAATATCCTTGCCGCCGGTTTAGCCACCTGGATTTATGCCCTGGTGATGGGCAACGGCGCATCGCCAACCATCCCCATGCTGGAGCCGTGGCATGTTCCGCTGCTCTCGGCGATCCCTTTCATTGGCCCAATCCTGTTTCAGCAGCCGCTGCCGCTTTATCTCACGCTGTTACTGGCGGTGCTGGCGCATTTCTGTCTGTTTCATACGCGCTTTGGCCTTTCGTTGCGGGCTGTTGGGGAAAATCCGCGCGCAGCACATGCGGCAGGCCTCAATGTCCTGAAAATCCGCACCTGGGGCGTGATGTTCTCCTGCGTGGGGGCAGGTTTAGCTGGCAGCTATCTGGTCACCGCGCAGATTGGCCTGTTTCGCGACAACATTGTCAGCGGTCAGGGTTTTATTGCTCTGGCGATTGTGATTTTCGGTCGCTGGAGTCCGCTGAAAGCGCTGATCGCCGCATTTATCTTTGGCGCAGCCGATGCGTTACAGCTCTCATTGCAGTTATTTGAAAACAGCTTACCGCCGCAGGTGCTTCTCGCCCTGCCTTACCTGCTCACCATTTTGGCCATGTCTGGCGTGGTGGGAAGAACGTTGCAACCCGGCGCATTAACGCAGCCTTATCGCAAGGAATAACAGATGAAAACGTTTCGCTTTAATAATCTCAAGGACGTTCAGGCATTCCGCATCAGCCCGGACAGCAGCAACTATTTCGCCATCTTGTTTGATGAACCGCTGGATGGCATTAAAAACATCTTCGTGGTGGAAATTTTTAATGTCGGCGGCGCAACGCCACCCAATGAACATGCCACTGCCCATGAATTTTTCTATGTGCTGCACGGTGAAGGCATCGCCCGCTGCAATGACGATGAGCTGGCTATTAAGAAAGGCGATTCGTTGCTGCTGCATCCTGGCAACGATCACGCCATTCGCAACACCGGCAGCAGCAAGCTCTATACCCTGACCGTGATGACCCCCAATGAAGGTTTCTCCGAACTGATTCGCAGCGGTGACCCTGTCACGCTGGATGAAGAAGACCTGCGCATACTCACGGGAGCCTGATATGGCGGAAAACGTTATAGGCAGCAGCCGTGCTAACCAGTGGCGAGTGTCACCCGCGATTGTTGATACCCGCCGACCGATGCAGCAGGCACGTGCGATGCAGCTCAGCACGCGCGATCGCTCAGTGATTTTTGATTTACAGCAGACGGCGATCATCGTGGTGGATATGCAGAACGATTTTTGCCATCCCGATGGCTGGCTTGGTCACATCGGCGTAGATGTGACCCCTGCGCGTGCGCCCATTGCCCCGCTGCAAGCCCTGTTGCCCGCATTGCGCCATGCCGATGTCCCGGTTATCTGGCTGAACTGGGGTAATCGACCGGATAAACTGAATCTCAGTCCGGCGCTACTGCATGTGTATAACCCGCACGGTAATGGCGTCGGCCTTGGCGATCCCTTGCCTGTGTCTGGCGCACCCGTGCTGCAAGTGGGTAGTTGGGCAGCAGATGTGGTTGAGGAACTGACACCCGCAGCGTCAGATATTCGCGTTAACAAATACCGCATGTCCGGATTCCACGACAGCGAACTCGACAGCATTTTGCGCAATCTGGGCATCACCACACTGTTGTTTGCCGGTGTGAACCTTGACCAGTGCGTGCTGTGTACCTTGCAGGACGCAAATTTTCGCGGCTACGACTGTTTGTTGCTGGAAGATTGCAGCGCCACCACCTCGCCGGATTATTGCCGCGACGCCACGCTGTATAACGTGCAACAGTGCTTTGGTTTTGTGGTGAATGCCGCACAACTCCAGCAGCAGTTGGAGAGCGCGCCATGAGTTACTTATTGGCCGACGGCTGGATCATTACCATGAACCCGCAACGTGAGATCCTCGAACAAGCGAGTCTGGTGATTGAGGGCCACACCATAAGCGCGATGGGCACTCGCGAGAGCCTGAGCCAGCGCTTTCCCGAAGTTGAAGTGATTGATTGTCGTGAACGTATCATCATGCCTGGCATGGTTAACACTCACACGCACCTGTTCCAGACGCTGTTGAAAGGTCTGGGTGACGATATGGTGTTGAAGAAGTGGTTTACCTGTATGACCGGCCCGAGTGCTGTGGCACTCACCGAAGAAGATGTGTACGCCGCCGCCCTGCACGGCTGTATGGAGTCATTGCGTTCGGGTGTCACCTCCTTGGTGGATTTTATGTACGCGCATCCACGACCGGGGCTGACGGCAAAAGTGATTGAAGCTTTCGAGGTCAGCGGCATCCGTGGTCACGTGTGCCGAGGATTTCTCACCAGCGGCGCTGAACACGGTATTCCAGAAGCCCTGATCGAAACGCCGGAAGCGGCATTAGCGGATGCGCGTCAGGTGATTCAACGTTTTCACAAAGTAGATGGTCGCGTCAGAGTAGGATTGGCTCCCAGCATGATTTGGGCGCTGGATGAAGAAGTCTTGCGCGGGACACGCGCGTTAGCCGATGAAACTGGTGTGTTGATCACCACCCATGTGGCAGAAACCGACTTCGAAATTGAACAGGCAAAGTTGCGATTCCAAAGCACTGACACCGAGTTTCTGAGTGATATTGGTTTCCTCGGCCCGGACGTGCTGGCGGTGCACTGCGTGCAGTGCAGCTCGCGGGATATCCGCGCCCTGAAGCATCACGATACGCGCGTGTCGCACAATCCCTGTAGCAATCTCTACCTGGCCTCCGGTGTACCGCCGATACCGGAAATGCTGGCGGCGGGGCTGACGGTGGGCCTGGGATCTGATGGCCCGGCCAGCAGCAACAACCATAATTTGTTCCAGGCGATGAAAATGGCGGCGCTGCTGCAAAAAGGGTTCCATCGCGATCCCACCATCATGACAGCGGAAAAAGTACTGGAAATGGCCACCATCGACGGTGCACGTGCCATCGGTCTGGATCACCTTGTCGGATCACTGGAGGTCGGCAAGCGTGCTGATGTGGTGATCGTTGATACTTCCCACCCCGCCATGACGCCCATTCATCATCCGGTCTCTTCGCTGGTCTACTCCGCGCTGGGCCATGAAGTCAGCGACGTGTTTGTTGATGGTGCTTATCTGTTACGCAACGGTGCGTTCACCCAACTCAATCAAGCCGAGGTGATGGCACGTTCACAACGTGCAGCGCATTCACTGGCTGTGCGCACGGGCAACGACAAAGCGCGCGGTTGGCGTTCGATGGCGTTCTGAATTCAGGGGCATACATCTGCGTGCCCCTTTTTCATATGAGCGTATTAGTTATAAAACGCCGGACGCGGTGGCATGGTAATTGGTACGATTTCACCGTTGTTCTGCGCAGCAACGCAGGCATCCGCGGCGACGGCAGCGGCAAAGCCATCCCAGGCGGACGGACCCGTCATGTGGCCGGACAGCACATTATTGATGAAATCCTGCAATTCGACATCGTAAGCGTCAATAAAGCGTTTTTTCCAGTCAGTCAGGATGCCGGTTGAAAGTTTGGCGGCACGGCGCGTTTGTACAGACATCGGCTCTGGCAGGCTGGCAATTCCGCTTTCTCCCACCACCTGGCACTGAATATCGTAACCGTATTCACAGTTGACGAAAATTTCCACGTCGATGCGTACACCTTTGGCGGTTTCCAGCAGCACGATCTGAGGATCTTTCAAATGCGATGACGCTTTACGGGTTTTGCGCGGATAAATCACCTGGGCACTGACGTAATCATCCTTTAACAACCAGCGCAGCACATCCAACTCATGGATCAGCGTATCGGTAATCGCCATATCGGTGGTGTAACTCTCACCCACTTCCGGGTTACGGTGTGCACAGTGCAGCATCAGCGGTTCGCCAATCTCACCGCTATCAATCACATTTTTCAACGCGCGGTAGCCGCTGTCGTAGGGACGCATAAAGCCTACCTGCACCAACTTTTTACCGGCAGCGATTTCTGCTTCTACAATGTTTTTACAACCCTGAGCCGTGACGGCTAGCGGCTTTTCACAGAATACCGCTTTACCCGCTTTAATGGCAGCCAGCACAAACTCTTCGTGAGTCGGCCCCCAAGAGGTCACCAAAATAGCCTGCACATCCACGGCATTAATCAGGTCATGCGCGTTGTCGTAGATCTCAGCCTCCAGATTCAGATCCTTGATCACCTGCTCACAGTTGCCACGGTTGATGTCATTGAGGGCAACAACACGAGAGTTCTGCAGTACCTGGCTGCAACGGCGAATATGTTCACGTCCGATAGCGCCAGTGCCGATTACACCAATATTGAGTGTCATGGTTCTTTCCTTAATCTGTGTGCAGGTGAAATTAGTGGTTGAGATATTCAATGCTGCTGCGGATTTCACGCGCGATATCCGCTTCGCTCCATTCATCCATCACCGACGAAAACGGCTCAAAGGCGTAAATGCCGGTGTAGCCCATCTCTTCAAGACGTTGAACTTGCTGTTTTGACTTCAACAGATCATCAGCGCTCAGCATGATGCGTTCTTCATCCGTCAAGGTATGAACAGGACGAGCGTCCGTGACACCCGACAGATGCACCAAACCGATGTTCCTGACATCAACACCACCGGCGAAGTCCTGCTCTGCCCCTTCGTACAAATGATGATGGAAAGTATCGAGGACAATTTTGAACGGGACACCGGCCTGTTTAATCAACTGCTGGGCCAGTGCGGCAGAACGCAGTGAGCTTTGCGGGAAACCCAGCGGTTCCACCAGCCCTTCAATGCCATATTCGGCAAATAACGGTGCCAGCGTTTGCAATGCCGCTATCGTTTGCTGATGAGAAATAACGGTGCCGTCATTAAGCGGGCAAAGCACCAGTGCCTTCGCTCCCGTTTCCCGCGCGTCTTTTAATAAGCCACGCGTTTTTTCCAGCACCTCTTCATTTAATTGATTAAACGGGTATACAGCATTGATGGTTTCAACTTCAAGGCCATATTGTTGAGTCAGAGAATGGACAACACCTCTTCCTAAACCATCCGTCACACTGCCACTTTTCATATCATTGCGAATTTCCACCTTATTTATCCCAAGGTCATTCACCAATGTGAAAAATTCTTCAACAGTTAAATTCGGCGCAATCTTGCGGTTCACGCAAAAGCGGTCGTGACTTATTTTATAGGTCATGATATTTCCTGAAATAATAAACATTAGGTTTGGTGAAATGTTCTGTTTTGCTGTCACGCATTAACTGGTTTTGATAATAAGTTATCTTTTTGTTTCCGACTGCGTGAACCTTGAGTGATTTACATCAACGTCACTCAGACCGGAGCTGCGTCACATTTATGGCTTACCGTCATACAGTTCATAGAAGTAATGCTCGACCTGCTCCAGACTGCGCCCACGCGTTTCCGGAATAGTGCGCAACACAAACAGTGAGCCTCCAATCCCGATGATGGCAAAGGTCAGAAACGCGCCAGCCAGACCAAATGCCGCCAGCAGAATCGGGAATGCCATGGAAATAGCAAAGTTGGCCATCCACAGGGCGAATACCGCGCCACCCATACAGATACCCCGCATGCGCGCCGGGAATATTTCGGACAGTAGCAGCCAGGTCACCGGTGAGAGCGCCCCCTGCTGGAAGCAGAGGAACATCAGCATCCCGGCCAAAACCAGATAAGCGCGCAGCAGATTGACCTCACCGCCCAGATGGTATTCTGGCATGAAGAAACAAACGGCAGCGATAAAGAACAGGCAGGCAGTACAACCCATTTGCCCCACCAGCACCAACGGGCGGCGGCCAATTTTGCCAATCATCCAGATACCGACCAGCGTCATCAGTACCGAAATCACGCCATTGGCAATGGTGGCAAACAGTGCTGCATCATTGCTCAAGCCCGTTGCCGTCAGCATGGTGGGCGCGTAGTACATGATAGTGTTCACGCCGGTAAGCTGCTGAATAGCGGCAATACCAATACCCAGCAAGAACACCTTGCGCAGCCATGGGGTGCGTAAATCGCGCAGTCGCCCTTTTCCCTTCTGTCGATTCTCTTCGATCGTCTCTTCTATCTCTTCCAGTTCCCATTCGACATCTTCTGCCGCACGGGTCTTCTCCAGTACTTTTCTTGCTTCAGGACTATTGCCACGCATCACATGCCAGCGTGGGCTTTCCGGCATAAATATCATGCCGATCCACAGCAGCACCGCGGGAACCGTGGAGATCGCCAGCATCCAGCGCCACGTGTGCTCACCGCCCCAGATTTCATTAAAGGTCGCGTTAGAGACATAGGCCAATAGCTGACCGGAAACGATCATTAACTCTTGCAGTGTTACCAGTTGACCGCGCTTGTTCGCGGGCGCGATTTCAGCGATATACACCGGCACCGTTGCTGCCGCGCCGCCGACTGCAATCCCCAGGAATAACCTGGAGACGATCATGGAGATAACGTCCGGGGCAAAGGCGGAACCCACGGCACCGACGGCGAAAATAAACGCCAGCGAGATGATGATTTTGCGGCGGCCCATCGCATCAGCAAAGTGCCCCGCCAGTAAGGCACCAAACGCCGCACCAAACAGCAGTGAACTGGTCACTAATCCGGTGGTAAATGGCGTTAGCTGCAAATCATTGCGCATAAATAACAATGCACCTGACACCACACCCGTATCGTAGCCAAATAATAAACCGCCTAAGGTCGCCACCAGCGCAATAATCTTCACAAATGGCTCAGTGCGCGTTGCACTATTTGGACCTGACGTGGTGTTACTGGAGATATAAAGTTCTTTTTCCATAAACCCTCCTGGTAAAAAAGCATTAGGAAATACAGCAGAACAAAACAGACGTTCACGCTAGCGGTATTTTTATTTCATGTTAATAGTTATTTAAAACATTGCGTTCAAAGTGTGAGATCAAGCATTCTGGTTATTTTATTTTGATGGGTTTGCATCAAGCGATGTTGAATTTTGTATTGAAGAGGTGATAAATAAATATATCGTAGGCTGATAATGTGGGTTTAAATTAAGCGGGGAGTCAAAGCGGGAATAAGAAAACCCTTACGCCAAACCTATTAGCGTAAGGGTTAATTAGATTAAAACTGCCAGCGTACACCACCATTGTAGCGCCAGCCTTTTGTTCCGTTACCGTCAATCTCCTGGCGATAATCCGCTTCAGCATACAGTGAAACATTGCTTTTTAAGGTAGCGGTGCCGCCGATACCCACATCCCACATCTGACCGAACTTACCGCTGTCAAAGCTGACACTCTGCGCACTACCGTTGGCACTGGCCTGCGTCGTCGCTGCGCCACCCCAGCCACGCGTGTAACTGGTACGCACATAAGGCGTATATTGTTGCCCGGCTGCATCCTGCCAGGTGCGGTCCAGTCGCGCCCCCACACGGCCAATGGTTTGATCATAGCTTCCCCAACGGACACGGGTATTATCCTCATCAACCAGGTCATCCATATTGAGCTGCAAATACATTAACTGCGCCTGCGGCTCAAGGCGAATGCCGTTACCAAGCTGCCACGGATAGCCGGTTTCCAGTGAAGCGCCCCAGCCATTACCTTTCAACTTGCCGACGTCTTTCTGCCGCGCAATGTCGGTATCGCCACGGTGCCAGTCAAACGAAAGCGTCCCGTCCACATACAGACCATTGTCACGCAGCCAGGTCGCGTATAGCGACAGCGTATCGTTATCGAGGCTGGTGGAGCTGTAGCCATCTGCCGCCTGCGGGCGAATGCGCGCATTACCACGAGTGTAAGCCACTCCTGCGCGTATGCTGTCGTTGGCCCCCTGCAGGTGAATCAGATTCCCGCCCAGTTGCACCGCACTGTAATCCAGATCGAAGTCATAGCCGTATTGGCTCAGGCTGCGATCAGTTTTGTAGGTCAGGTTGGAGCCCAGATAGCGGATAAACATCTCACCGCCGTTACCTGCAGAGCTATCTTGATCCTGGCGTAACTCACCTAAGCGCTTATGCAGATCGTCCATCACCGCCATGTTGTAGTAGGCCAACCCGACAGGTGCAGAAATATAGGATGGCATTTGAGGGGTGAGTTGAGGCCGCACTGCGTTACCTGCCGTGTTGCTGATGAAGTTGTTCGCCAGCCGATAATCCCATGCAGAGCCATTGGTGCTGCTATAGAGCCCGTATTGATAAGGACCCGATGCCACGTAGCCATTCGCCAACGCGAAGCTACTGGCGCTGGCAGTTCCGGTGACCTGTACCAGCGAGATGCCCTGGTCCGGCGTGATAACAGCCCCGTCGCCCGCTACCGGTTTGACATCCAGCAAGGTTGTGCCGCCGCTATTGCCGTTAACGCGCAGGTTATCGCTGGCTCCTGCGCTGGCTA
Organism: Pantoea sp. CFCC18177; assembly: GCF_059412425.1. Lineage (NCBI taxonomy): Bacteria > Pseudomonadati > Pseudomonadota > Gammaproteobacteria > Enterobacterales > Erwiniaceae > Pantoea > Pantoea sp. CFCC18177. The sequence goes on along the minus strand of NZ_JBNBPL010000005.1, from coordinate 69,004 downwards.
ATTGCGTGTTGAGTTTCACGCGACCACCGACAGCATTAAGATCGCCATCGATCGTTAACGTATTACCCGGCGCACCGTTACCATTGGTGAGATCCAGCATCCCGGCATTATTCACCACCAGCGATCCATCCATGGCACCACTTAACAGCGGATTGACGCCATCACCGGCAAACAGGGTCGACCCCTCGCCGATATTGATGGTGCTGTGCGCCAGCTTCAGGTTATCGGTCAATGTCCATTGGGTGTGGTCGAAGTTAATGGTGCTCCAGCCAGCGCCAAGGTTGGTACCTTTGCTGAGATCGTCAGCGCTAAAGGAACCGCCGCGCGCGCTGATATCACTGAAATTCAAGGTGCTGCCTGCACCATTATTGGTGGTGATGTGGCGCGTGTTGGCGAGGTCAACGTTAGCCACCAGCGCCTGATTGGTGCCGTCGCCCATGGTCAGGCTGCCATTCAGCGTGCCACCCGAAACCTGCAAACTGTCGTTGCCATTGCCGGTGTTGACGTCGCCAACCACACTCCCCGCCAGTAACGCGATTTGATCATCGCTGGCCCCTCCCGCCACCACGATGGTTTCCGGGAAAGGAGCGCTGATATTGCCTTGGTTAATAAAGCGCGTCTGCCCGCCACGCAGGTCAATAATCGGTGAGACGGTGCTTAATGAAATAATGCCGCCCCGGTTGATCACCTCACTGGCGGTACTGGTGACAATCGCCGAGCCACCCGATTGGTCATACACCGCAATGGTGCCTTCGTTGGTGACCGTCCCTGTGGTGTTAGCGCGTACCCCGGTGTTATTGCCGGAGACAAAGATGTAATAGTTTGGCCCAATCGTCAGATCGTTATGGGTCACTGAACCATCCTCATTGGCAAACAGATAGCCGATACCATTACCGTTGCCACTGACGTTGATGTAGGCATGCCCCTCGGGATCAAAAGAGGTGGCTGAACGAATGCCGTTACCGTCGTTGACATCAATGCGAGCATAATTCAACGCGATATTGCTGGATTCAGCACGGTTATTGATCACGTTGCTGCTGCCATATAACTCTACATGGTCAGCGCTAAACCCCGCTGCGCCGTTATCGATCAGCACGGTGTCTGCATTACCGCCAGCACCAATCGAACTGGTGTAGCTGCTGTAAGTATCGCCTTGACCGTCTCCGATGATATTGAGTGAACCACCGCTGCCGACACGAATGGCGGCAGTGCCCTCGGAGTAAAGTTGGCCACTACTTTGTAGATAGATTGAACTTCCAGAGGAGGCATCCAGCGCTACGCCTTTGGTGGCGGAAATCGAACCGCTGTTAACCAGTAAACCGCCATCAGTCAGCCCAACCGCGCTGCTGTTGTTGCCGTTGAGCGTGACGATGCCCTGATTGTTAACATTGCCGCCGCCCCCCGCACTTAACAACGTGATGTTTTCAGCATCTGTGTTCAGACTGGAGCTATTGCTGATACTGCTTAAGCCTTCAAGCGCCTGGTAACCGATTTGGTTCGCGTTATGGAACAGGATGTTGCTACCCGTGCCAATCACCACCGTGCCGCCATTGCCCGCCTGCGCGCCTACGGCATGATCGCCATAAAGATTGATGGTGCCGTTTTGGTAGAAGAAACCAAGATCGCCAAACGCCACGCCACCCACTGAAGGCTGCGCAGCACTGGCATTACCTGCGGTGACGTTGATGGTGCCATTGTTGGTGGCACGTGCGGCAACCGAATAGCTATACCCTTCCGCGTATATCCCGGTGCTGCCGTTGCTGACCGAGACCGTACCGTTGTTGGTGGCCGTGGCACCCAACGACATTATGCCGGTGGCATGGTTGCCACTCAGGGTAATCGCGCCGTTGTTGATCAACTGCCCCTGACTGCTGGCGATAAAACCAATCTGCTGATCCTGAGTGCCGTTGAGGCTGGCATTGTTAGTTAATAGCGTGTTGGTATACGGCAGAGAGGTGGAGTTGGTGATATTGCCAGTGAGATCGGTGCGATTTCCCTGCACTTGCGCCGCAATACTGTGTACACCGTTCATATTGAAGGTGGTGGCGGCATCAATCGTTCCCTGCGCGGCGCCTTCGATGCGCAAGCCGATGCCGTTATCGCCGAGATTGAAGATGGCATTGCCGGTAGTGACCTGGGTGTTGTCACCGCTGCCAATGACCGCAGTTGAGAGATCACCGTTGGAGCTTAGCATCATGCCGCTGCCATCAAAGCTTGCCCCATCCTGCACGCGGAAAACGGTGGAGTTCGCCCCCGTCACGCCATAGCTGCCGCTAGCAGGCAACGCGATATGGGCGTCAGGACCGATAGTGAGAAAAGTGATTTGATCGGGGCTGCTGTTGCCGGTTGGGATGGCACTTTGTGCGACGTTCACGCTGGCATTGCCTTCTGCACGAATACCGATGGCACCCGCGCCATTTAGGGCGATCGGGCCGCTGATATCGGCCGAAGCCCTGCCACTGCCGCTTCCTTTAACCCACACCGCGGTGTTACGCGTGCCTCCTGCGGCATTTGCATTACCCGAGATATTCACGGGGCCGGTTGACCAGCCATAAGCCTGATTGCCGTCGTTAGCAGTGACCATCAGGCCCGTGTCATTATCACCGTTGAGGTTGATCACTCCTGCGTTACCGACTTGCCCGCCTCGGCCTGCATCAATGACTTCCAGCCCGGTGCCGCGACCGTTAACATCAATTACGCCATTGTTGCGGGTCACAGCATCATCTGCACCATTCACGCTGATCGCCGCACCACTTTGCACTTTAGATCCAACGACGATGTGCCCGTTATTAATGACGCTGGAATTGCCATATTGCAGGATGCCGATCGCACTGCTCAATGGCGTGTCGGTGGTGGCATCGCCAGGCTGATTTTGCGGCGTGCGCCCGAGATAAATCGTGCCATTGTTGGTGAAGGTACTGGTCTCGCCGCTGAGTGCCACGGCCGTACCGCTGTCGTTGCCTCCGACCAGGTTAATCGTACCGTTGTTCACCCCGCTGCTGCTTACCAGGCTGACGGCGGAGCCAGCACTGTTAATGATGCCGTTGTTGATAAAGTGACTGTTGCTGGCATTGACCGCCAGGCCATTGGGACCCAGCGTGCTGCTGTCGATCCCGCTGCCATCCGCGTTATTGAAGAACCCGCTATTGATGACGCCATTGTTAATGCCGCTGCTGCCGTTGGTCAGCACCAGCGCATCGTCATCGGTAAGCCCACTGCCGCTACTGGCCAGCTTGCCATTGATGGTCGCGGTTGCGCCGTTATCCGCACGCATCGCGCCGCCATTGGCATTCGCCACCTCCAGGGTTTTGCCGGTGGCAACAGAGGCATGTGCATTAGCCCCGTCGGCGCTGAGTACGATACGTTCGCCAATTGGCAGGAAGGCTTCATCTTCATCAGGGGTATTCACGCCCCATACCACCAACCGACTACTCAAGGTGACGGCTTTATTAAATTCGGTATTGTAGTCGGCGCTGCTGATCTGTCCGTTTTGCAGTTGCTCAATTAGCCAGTCATTGTAACTTTGCAGATCCGGTAAAGAAGTGACATTGAAGTTGGTGGTGTCGCCGTAGAGGGTGGTTACGCTGAATGCGCCGTTATAGCTCACAAGATTATCAACGTTCAGGCCCCAGCGTGACACCGCCGGAATCTGTGTGGCGGTAAACGTGATGCGATTATCGCCATACCAATTCATATTGCCTTTGTTGCTGGCGGTGAATAAGCGGCTCTGTTTCGCTGCCATCTCCCAACCATTTGTGACGGTGCTGGCACCATCCGTACCCAATTGCACATTGATGGTGCCGTTACTCACCGATGCAACGCGAGTATCAATGTACTGCTGATTTTTTACCTCTTCGAAATCGGTTACCACCGTACTGCTGTCTACAGGTGCCAGGCTGCTCAATGCGGCGCTGTTGTAGGTTTGATAGTCGCTGTAAGAGCGATGGTCTTCGTTGGGCACCGATATCGTGTAATCCTGCGCCCCCAGACTCAGGCGAGGTTGACCAAGTACGTTATTGTCCGAGACCAGCCTGCCCTGATCCTGTATTTCACCAATCGTAACCTGTACTTCACCACTTTTGCCCGGCGCAAACTGCGGTAATCCCGTGAGTGATTGCGTGCTGCCATTGCAGACACAAAAGACCCCCACTTTATTGTCATTCTTCGCCGGGTCAAAAGGCTGAATGACTGCGGCAGTGGTCTGTACCACAGGAATGATGATGCCTTGCGCAGCCAGTAGACTTAACGCGAGCGGTTTTAGTTTGAACAACATCCTTTCCTCCAGAGAGAAAATAATATTTTGCGCACGGCAACGCAGCGCCATGCATGACGTTTGAATAAAAGAATGAGGTAAAGCCGGAATAGATAACCTGCTGTATTGGGTTATCTCATCACTTTGTAAAGAAAACGTCTAGCTGGAGTTAAGGTGACGGATGAAAGTTAAGCCAAATTAGGAATTAGCCGTTTACTTTCAACAGTTAACAACGTTCGAATTTTCAGTGTATTTCCATTATGAATCAACGCGATGCAAATTTATTGACAACCACTCATTATTATATCAATCAAGAAATAAATATTGATAACATTTATATGACTCATGAATTAAGAGAGAGGGGAAAAAAGATTAAAACAGATCCAAGTAATATTTTATTTAAACAATAAAGTAGAATAAATGCAGCGATAAACGAGCTAAATATAATTCATCACAAAGCGGGTTTATTTGAGGCACTCATTAGGTGAGAAGAGAGCTCGAAGATGTGATAAATCAGCCGACTAAAACTGTGATCATCCGCGCAACAAACGATGAAACCTTCTTGTATGGTAGTCTAACATTATAAAACCAAGCAGGATTGTTGTTATGGCATCTTCCACCCTTACCCACACTCAGGCTACCGAAAAAAATCACACCTCATTGATTCGTCGGGTGGCCAGTGCATCGGCCATTGGCACCGCGGCGGAATACTATGACTTCTTCGCCTACGGCACAGCGGCGGTGCTGTTTTTTGGCCACTTATTTTTCCCCAGCCACGATCCACTGATCAGCACGCTGGCCGCATTTGCCACGTACGCCGTGGGTTTCCTTGCCCGTCCTATAGGCGGGATAGTCTTTGGTCATATTGGCGATAAAGTCGGTCGTAAAAAGGCGCTGGTGGCCACCATCCTGATCGTGGGACTGGGTACCTTCTGCATTGGATTACTGCCGACTTACGAGAAGATCGGCATCTGGGCGCCAGTATTGTTGATTGCTATTCGTCTGCTGCAAGGCTTCGGTGTGGGCGGTGAACAGGCAGGTGCTGTATTGATGACCGCAGAGTATTCGCAAGCATCACGCCGTGGTTTCTTCGCCAGTTGGGTGCAAATCGGCGCGCCAGTGGGTTTCTTACTGCCGCTGGCCCTGTTCGCCATTCTCAATGCGACGCTGTCTGCTGAACAGATGATGGACTGGGGCTGGCGCGTGCCGTTCCTGTTAAGTGCATTGTTAGTGATTGTCGGCCTGTTTATTCGACTTCGTATTGATGAATCGCCGGTGTTTGCCGCCATCCGCGAAACCAAAGCAGCGGAGTCACGTCCCTTAAAAGAGGTGCTGCGCGGTAATCCCAAATTAGTGGTGAATGGCGTGGCGGCTAAGCTGATCGAAGCCTGTGCCTTTGCGCTGTTTACCGTAATTATTTTGGCGTGGGGCAAAGCGAATAATCTCGATTCCGGCATTCTGATGAACAGCATGATCGTAGCGGTGATTCTCGAAGTCTTCGCCATCCCGGTGATGGGGGCGCTATCGGATAAAATCGGCCGTAAACCGGTGTATATGATGGGTGCGCTGCTGATTGTTATCTCGATTGTGCCGTTCTTCTATGCCCTGTCGCAAAACAGCTACTGGCTCACACAAATCGCGATGATCGTTGCCCTGACACTGGGACACAGCATGTGTTATGCCCCTCAAGCTTCCTGGTTCCCTGAACTGTTCCCGACCCACATCCGCTGTAGCGGCATTGCGGTGATTTGGCAGATCGGTTCCCTGATCGGTAGCGGCGTGCTCGGCTTAGTGGCGGTTAAAATTCTGCAAATGACAGACGGCCATTGGTATGGGCTGGCCCTGTATGTGGCGGTGCTGGGCGTGATTTCGGTCATTGGCCTGCTGCGTCTGCCGGAAACCGCGCCTGGACGCCGCAACGGAGAATATCATCCCTGGCAGCAGCATTAATCTGTGAATAAGAGCGGCCCCGTGCCGCTCTGCCTGGTTATGCATTAATCAGAATAGCTTTGCCAGTTTCAGCATTTGCTAAAATCACCCGGTGCAATAGCATTCGTTTTCATCATGTTACCTCGCCCCACCGGATTGGTTACCCATGCGCAAACAGTTTGAGCGTTGTCTTTCCCTGAATGACTTCGAAAAATACGCCGTTAAGCGGCTGCCGCACCCGCTTTATGCCTACGTGTCGGGTGGCGTCGAGGACAACCTGGCGCTCCAGCATACGCTGCGATCCTACGCGCGCTTCAGCCTGATCCCAGAAAATATGGTGGATGTTTCACACCGCAACACCGAGGTCGAGTTGTTCGGTCATCACTACGCTGCACCAGTGGGCATCGCACCGATGGGTATCTCTGCGATTACCGGGTTTCAGGGTGATATCGCGCTAGCGCGTGCAGCAGCAGAGAAAAACGTGCCCTTTATCATGAGCGGATCGTCGCTGATCCGCCTGGAAGACGTGGCGACCGCGAATCCCAACATGTGGTTTCAGGCTTACCTGCCGAAAACGCTGGCAGAAATTGATGCCTTGATAGATCGGGTACAACGTGCCGCGATCCCCGTTTTGGTGGTCACGGTGGATACCCCCGTCAAAGCCAACCGCGAAAACAATGTGCGCGCCGGTTTTGCTACGCCGTTTCGCCCCAGTCTGGCATTAGCCTGGCAAGGATTGACACATCCTCGCTGGCTCACCGGCACCCTGATAAAAACCCTACTGACCAGCGGCATGCCTTACTTCGAAAATAACAATGCGGTACGTGGCGCACCGCTGTTTTCGAAAAATGCCGTACGCGATTTTAGTGGCCGCAGTCATCTCACCTGGCAGCACATTGAACATATTCGTCAACGCTGGCCCGGCACAATGGTGATTAAAGGCATCCTCAGCCGTAACGATGCGGTGCGCTGCAAAACTATCGGTATAGACGGCATTGTGGTGTCGAACCACGGTGGTCGCCAACTGGACACCGTGATCCCACCGATTTATGTTTTGCCGGAGATTGTCGAGGCAGCCGGAAACATGACGGTGATGTTCGATAGCGGGATTCGTCGTGGCACCGACGTTATCAAAGCGCTGGCGCTGGGGGCAAAATCTTGCTTTGTAGGACGCCCTTTCAACTATGCCTGTGCGGTGGGTGGGTCAGCGGGCGTCTCATGGGCACTGGATTTGATTATCAATGAGGTCAGCCGCGATTTAGGCATGCTGGGCGCGCCCTCGCTGGCTGATCTTAATCTGCGGCACTTACGCCAGACAGAGTGACGTTGTCACGTCACCAGCCGGTGATACGTGTCCAAACGGCTGGTTCTGTGCTGTCTGCCTGTAACACCTGATACTGCAGGTGCATAGCGGCGGTGGCGCAAGCGTGATTCGGCAGAATACGTATGCGCGATCCAATCGGGAAATCGTCTGGCGTCAGGTTGCTGTCCGTGGGTAAGACAATGATGCCATGCTCTTGATTGGTGATACTGAGACACACATCCAGCGGCGCGCCCGCCATATCACACACCAATCCGTAACCGTAATCCACCGGGCCCGCTGCGGTGCCACGATCGCGAGACATCGCCATCCAGCCCGCATCGATAAACACCCAGTTTTTCTCAACGTTATGCCCAATGACAGTACTGACCACGGATAGCGCGATATCGTCTTTCTGACAAACGCCGACGTTGTGCATCACCAGGTCAAAGGCAGTAAACACACCTGCTCGCACCTCGCTGATCCCTGCCAAATCCTCGGCATAATGCGCCGTAGGCGTTGCTCCGACACTGAGGATCGGGCACGCAATGCCCGCTGCACGCACCCTGCTACCCGCCAGACGGATAGCGTCACACTCCGCTTGCGCGGCAGCGCGGATCTGTTCCGGGTTCCGGCAACTGTAGGATTCCCCGGCATGCACCAGCAATCCCGTTACCGTTGCGCCCTTGCCTTCTAGCTGCTGTGCCAATGCCACCAGCCTGTCGCTTTCCGGTGGAAGGCCGCCACGGTGACCATCGCAGTCGATCTCAATAAACACCGAGAAAGTGACATGATGCGCAACGGCATAATCCACCACCGCCTGTGCCTGTTGCGGCGTATCCAGCAAAATATGCAGATCCACCCCTTGCTGCATCAGGCGGGCAACACGAGCCAGCTTGTGAGGTGCAATGCCCACAGCATACAGCAAATTATGATAACCCGCCGCGGCAAAGCCTTCGGCTTCGGCCAGCGTTGACACCGTGGCCGGATGTGCCGCATCCGCCAGTAACCTTGATGCAGCCTCTACCGAACGTAACGTCTTAAGATGCGGACGCACCACGCTGCCAAGCCGGGCAATGCGGCTATAAAGCCGATCCACATTGCGCTGAAAGCGGGCCTCGTCGATGAGTAAATATGGGGTTTCAATCTGTTCTAACCACTCAGGAAGTCCTGTCACGCCTTGCTCCTTGTCAGATATTCGCCATAGCGGTCGAGATCAACGTTACCGCCACTGATAATGATGCCGACACGCTTGTCCACAAAACGTTGTGGATTCGCGCGCACCGCCGCCAGCCCCCAGCAGCCCATTGGTTCAACCACCTGCTTCGTAAGATAAGAGCGCTCATGGCAGCACCAGCAAGTTTTGCATTGAATTGACAAAATATATAAAATTAGGCAATTCTTCCAGTCTATTTGTGATCTGATTTATGAACGTTCGAAATAATGCCTTGCTGCTTGAACAACTCAACACCATCGCCGAGGGGTTGAGCGCGACTTTCGCCCCTTTTTGTGAGGTGGTGGTCCACGATCTGCAAAATCCAGAGCACGCGATTCTGGCTATTCATAACAACCTTTCCGGGCGAGAAGTCGGTGAACCCAGCACAGAGATGGGACTGGCGCGCATCGCTTCACCTGAGTTTCCGGCTATCGTGGCTAACTATGCCAATCAACTGGCCGATGGTCGTCCGGTGAAAAGCACCTCAATTGGTATTAAAGACGAAGACGGGGATTATGTTGCGGCACTCTGTATGAATGTGGATATGACGCTATTCCGCGGCATGCAAAGCGCGCTGGCGCAGTTTACACAACTGGCGAGTAATGCGGTGCAAGAGACCATTGAACCCGCCGGTGCGCAGGCGTTAAGAGCGAAGATTGATCATTTTGCTGCCCGACTCGCCACAACACCGCGCGCACTGAAAGCCGCTGAGCGCAAACAGCTGATGGCTGAGTTGCGCGATAGCGGCTTGTTGGAAATGAAAAAGTCGATGGACCTGATTGCGCAGCAGTTGGGCGTGTCGCGCGCGTCGGTTTACCTGTACGCGAAAGAGTAGCTGGTGTTCAGCGCTTGCGCGGTAACGAGACGCACAACAGCCCGAAAACAATCAGCACCACGCCAGCAAAACTGCTCCAGCGGAATGGCTCATTAAACACCGGGAGCGAGATGGCGGCGAGCCACACCAGCACATAACTCAGACTCAACAGCGGGTAGAGCCGATTCAGCGGCAGATGGCGTAAGGCTAACATCCAACAGAGCATAGAGAGTGCATAGGCTCCCAGCCCCAGGCACAGCAACATCAAGGGCTGCAGATGTTGCCAAATCTGTGGGCTGAGCAGCTCAGCGAGAGGTGGAAAATGCAGCATCGCCGCTCGTAGCAGCAGCTGTGCGCAAGACACCAGTAAGACGCTGCACAGCGCGAGGATCACCCCTTTCATAGATGACTCCCCATCAGCGCGACACCTGCAACAATCGCCAGGGTGCCGAACCACTGCTGCAATGAGTAGGTTTCACGCCAGATCAGCCGTGCGGCAATCGCCACCAGCACGAAGTTGAGGCTGAGCATCGGATAGGCCACACTCACGGGCACCACGCGCAACACGATCAGCCACAGCAGCATCGCTACACCGAGCAAAAAAATGCTCAGCGCAATCCACATGATCAGCTTTTTCTTGCCCTGTCGGGTGCCGAGGTACGCCGCCTGCTTTTGACACAGCTGGGCGGCGCAGCTCAACAGACTCACCAGGAGAATGAGCAGCAAACTCATGGTTTCGCGTCGTAACCGTAATAGACCAGGCGCCCCTGGCGATAGACATCGTCTGGAGTCGGCAATGAGGGATCCGGCTCCTTCTCGCCTGAGTTCAGCATCATCACCAATGACACTTTCCCCTGGCGACGATGTTCGCGCAGCCAGTCCGCAAAAGCTGGACCATCAACATAACGCGTTTGCGCATCGGGATAGCTAAGGCCATATTGCAATTCCCCTTTTGCGTCATAGAAGGTGATATCACTGCGTTTTGCTTCCCACGCCACGGCAGCGGCGATGCCCGGATTGTCGGCCAACACGTAACGACTATCGACCAGTTGATTATGCACGGCACTGACAAAGTTCTGTGGCTGTTTAGAATCACGCACCTTTTGTGGAATGGCAAATCCCACCAGCAGTGCCAACATCAACGGACAGAGCGCAGCCAACTGCCAGCGACAGTGGCCAGGCTTCAGACTCAGCCAGCCCATCACACCCCAGCCGGCAAACGCTAATGCACCACAGATAACACGAACGGTTTCATCACTGCTATAAACCGGACGATGTGACAGCCCCCATGGTGCAATAACTCCCAGCACCACAATGGTCGTGACGGCACCAAACAGCAGGTTGATCCAACCATTCACTTTGAACACCCTGGCAAGCTTCGCTGATCCGCTGTGCGCATAGTGCGCCATCAGCAGTGCCAGCGGTGCAAAGCAAGGCAGAATGTAGGTCGGCAATTTTCCTTTGGCGATACTGAAGAACAGCAGCGGCAGCAACACCCAACTCAGCAGATAAACAGCCCCCGCATGCTGACTGCGCTGACGCCACGCGCCCACTAATGAACCCGGCAACAGTGCCAGCCAGGGTAAGCAACCCGCCAGCAGCACCGGCAAGTAGTACCAGAATGGCGCTTTGTGCTGGGCATCTTTCTCCGCAAAGCGTTGGATATGTTCTACCCAGAAGAAGTAATGCCAGAAATCCCCTTCCTGACGATTAATCGCCAGCGCCCATGGCGCACTCAACAGTGCAGCCACCACAATAGTTAATGGACCCCAACGCAGCAGCTCACCAAAGCGACCTTGCCAGATGGCCCACGGCAAAATAGCCAAGACCGGCACCGCCAATGCCAGGAAGCCTTTGGTCATAAAGCCCATGGCGCATGCCGCGCCGAGCAAGACATAGCCGAGTAAACGCTGTTGAGTATTGGTGGCCTGCACTGCCAGCCAGTAACTGCACATCGCCGCCACCAGCCACAACAGCAGGATGGGGTCGAGTACCGCGTAAGTCCCGATCCCATACACCAGCAGCGAAGTCATAAAGATCACGCTGGCCGTCAGGGCGATCTTACGGCTGGCAAACATCTGGTTACCCAGCCAGTAAATCAACAGCGCACTGATCGAAGTGCAGAAAATAGAACCCGCACGCACGCCGAAGTTGCTATGACCAAACAGCAGTTGGCCAATATTATTAACCCAATATCCAGCGATCGGCTTCTCGAAATAGCGTAAATCAAAGAAGTGCGGCACCACCCAATTGCCATTCACCAGCATTTCACGGCTGATCTCGGCATAGCGGGTTTCATCCGGCTGCCATAAGGCGCGGAATTCAATGGGGATGAGGTAGTAGAGTGCGAAAAGCGCTAACAGCAGCGCCGTTTTGGTACCTGTACGCATCCGTGGTTCCTGTTTAGTTTCCTGTTAACACTCAGGCCTGGCAGCCCAGCCAGCCTTCTCGTCCGGGGATATGCCCACGCACCAGATTGCCTTGTGGTAGCGTGCTGAGATCTTCAGGTAATAGTTCACTGAGCGGACAAAAGTGAATGCCATGCTGCTTCGCGCGCGTCAGCAATTCGCCAAAAGCTTGCGAACCGACAATGCCTTCCACTTCGGCGTGAATGGTATAAACCGGCGCACCTTCAGCAGCTAACATCTGTTCGAGGATGAAGTCATTAAAGCCTGCCGCACTCACAGATTGCCCGACCACTTCGTCCCAGGTTGGCAGTGTCACCGGGATTTGCACCGTGCCCAGGCTGCCATCACGCAGACGCGGTAGAAACGGTCCCGTACCGCGGCAGTCGCTGTTGTAGCTGAAACCAAATCGTTGCTTCGCCGCCACCACGCGGCCATCGGCACGCCATCCCGCCACGGCCGAGCAAGTGACATTGTCACCGATGATCGATTCCAACGCCTTTTTGCCACGGGCGATCTGCTCCAGCAACTTCTCTTCTGGCCATACGCCTGCCCAGGTTTGCCAGGCAAAGTGGTCCCACGCATGCAGCCCGACTTCATGGTGGTCCGCCGTGGCGCTGATGATCTCTTCCAACCCGCGACCAATTTCACGCCCTGGCCAAGCGGTACCCGCGAGTAAAATATCCCAGCCGTAGAGGGAAGCTGCGCGCGAGCGCAGCATTTTCCATAAGAAGCGCGGCTTCATCAGGCGCCACAAGTGGCGCCCCATGTTGTCCGGCCCTACGCTGAAGAAGAAACTGGCCTGCAGCTGATGCAGGCTGAACTGTTCCAACAGTGCCGGGACGCCGAGTTTGGTTCCACGCCAGGTATCAACATCTACGCGCAAACCAATTTTCTTCATGGCTTATCCTGCAGCTCAACGGTGCGCAGGAAGAAGTCCAGCGTGTTATCAATGGTGGTATCCATCTCGACGGTTGGCGTCCAGTCCAGCAGACGACGCGCATTTTTGATGGCTGGCTTACGGTGTTCTACGTCCTGATAACCTTTACCGTAATAGCTGCTGCTCTCCACTTCACGGAAGCCGGCAAACGGCGGGAAGCGATCGCGCAGAGGATGACGTTCAAAGCTGGCCAACAGGCGTTCTGCCAGCTCTTTAATGCTGGCTTCGTTATCCGGGTTACCGATGTTAACGATCTGACCATCACAGTTATTGCCTTTGTTCTCAATGATGCGGAACAAGGCTTCAATACCGTCACGGATATCGGTAAAGCAGCGTTTCTGCGCGCCACCGTCGATCAATTTGATCGGCGAACCTTCCACCAGATTAAGAATCAGCTGGGTGATGGCGCGCGAGCTGCCGATACGGGCAGCATTCAGGTTATCCAGACGCGGCCCCATCCAGTTAAACGGACGGAACAAGGTGAAGCGCAGCCCCTCTTTTTCACCGTAAGCCCAGATCACGCGGTCGAGCAGCTGTTTGGAGACGGAATAGATCCAACGCTGCTTGTTGATCGGTCCCACCACCAGATTGGAGTGATCTTCGTCGAAATGTTTATCGGTGCACATACCGTACACTTCCGACGTAGACGGGAAGATGATGCGCTTTTTGTACTTCACGCAGTCACGGATGATTTTCAGGTTCTCTTCAAAATCGAGTTCGAATACGCGCAGTGGATTACGGGTGTACTCGATTGGTGTGGCAATCGCCACCAGCGGCAACACCACATCGCATTTCTTGATGTGATACTCAATCCATTCTGAGTGAATGCTGATATCACCTTCAACAAAGTGGAAGCGGGGTTGATCGAGGAAACGACTGATGGCATCCGAACCAATATCCAGGCCGTAAACTTCGAAGTTGTCATCCTGCAACAGACGCTCGGTCAAATGGTTACCGATGAAACCGTTAACGCCAAGGATAAGCACACGAGTACGGCGCTTGACCGCTGCAACCGGCTGCGAATAAAGCAGCGCGCCCGGCACCATTCCCAGGCTTTGTGCCAGTTGTGTACCGTTCATGTACACACCGTTTTCACTTTGCCCGGTTACCACTTCCAGTGCGCCTTCACCGCAGGCAATCAGGAAAGGTTCTACGGAGAGCACCGTACCCGGTTTCGCCACAGGCGCGTCAGAATGAACGCGCCCTTTCCACACCACGAACTTGACCGTACCGGCAAATGCAAACGCGCCAGGCCATGGGTCGGTCACCGCACGCACCAGGTTATTGATGGTTTGCGCGGGCTGCTCCCACTTAATGCGACCATCTTCCGGCGTGCGGCGTCCGACGACGGTCGCCTGACTGTGATCCTGAGGAGTTGCGGCGATCTCACCGCGCTTCATCGCGGGCAACGCCTGTTCCAGCACTTGTGACGCGCATGTCACCAGTTTGCGGTGCAGCGTCAGTGCATTGTCTTGCTCTTCAATCGCGACACGCTGTTGCGCCACGATATCGCCCGCATCCGCACGTTTTACCATGCGATGCAGCGTCACGCCGGTTTCTTTCTCACCGTTTACCAGCGCCCAGTTGAGCGGTGCGCGACCACGGTATTTTGGCAGCAGTGAACCATGCAGGTTAAAGGCGCCAAGACGCGCGCTGCTGAGAATGTTGTCATTCAGCAGGTTACGGTAGTAGAACGAGAAGATGTAATCCGGGGCCATGGTTTTAATACGATCAACCCACAGCGGATGGTTTGCGTCTTCCGGTGCATAAACCGGAATGCCTTGTTCAGCCGCCAGACGCGCCACTGAACCAAAGAAATTATTTTCCCCGGCGGAGTCCGCATGGGTGAAGATCGCGCTGATTTCAAAACCTGCGTTCAACAGCGCAGTAATGCCTGCACAGCCCATATCATGATAGGCGAAGACGATAGTTTTCATTGCTCAATTTCCTGTACAGATGAGGCATCTTTCTGCGAGTTAATAACACGTTGGATGAAGTAGCGCGGACGAGCGCGTACATCGTTATAGATTCGGCCGATATATTCGCCGAGTAAGCCCATGCCGATAAACTGCGCGCCGACGAAGATAAACAGCACCGCAAACAGCATGAACACGCCATCTCCGGCCCAATCGGCACCGAGGAATAGACGCAACACAATCAACACCAGTGAGAAGGCAAAACCGGCTAGCGCAATCAGGCTACCGACAATGCTCAGCAGGCGCAGCGGCGTAGTGGTCAGACAGGTCACCAGGTCATACATCAGGTTAATCAGCTTCATAAAGCTGTATTTCGAATCGCCAAATTCACGCTCCGCATGCGCCACCGGTAATTCGATAGTGCGGCGGGCAAAGGTATTGGCGAGAATGGGAATGAAGGTGCTGCGCTCATGGCAGTTGAGCATCGCATCGACAATGTGACGACGGTAAGCACGTAACATGCAGCCGTAATCCCCCATTGCCTTGCCCGTCACTTTCTGAATAAGTTGGTTGATGGTGCGCGAGGCACGACGGCGGAACCAGCTATCCTGACGGTTCTGACGTACCGTGCCGACCACGTCATAACCCTGTTGGGCGGCTCTTACCAGATTCGGGATCTCTTCCGGTGGATTCTGCAAGTCAGCATCCAGGGTGATAATCAAATCACCTGAGACATGGTTAAATCCGGCCATGATCGCCGAATGCTGACCATAGTTACGGTTCAACAACACGCCTACCACATGGCTGCCGGGCATATCCGCCGCATCGGCAATCATCTCGCCTGAGCGGTCACTGCTGCCGTCATCCACCAGCAAGATTTCGTATTCCAGATTCAGTTCTGCGCAGGCCGCATCGGTGCGACGCACCAGTTCCGGCAGGCTCTCCTCTTCGTTGAAGACCGGGATCACCACGGAAACTTTACGAATGGCTTGTTCTTCCAACATCTCAATCAAACTCCAGCGATCTGACGCAGTGCGGTAATGACGCGAGTGACGTCTTCATCGCGCATGTCAGGAAACAACGGTATTGAACAAATTCGATCGCTATTCCATTCCGTATTCGGCAGGGAAAGTTGCGGGTAACGTTCGCGGTAATATTTATGGGTATGGGCAGCCCGGAAGTGCAAGCCAGTGCCAATATCCTGCGCTTTCAGCGTTTCCATTAACGCATCACGACTCATCCCGCATTCGGCTTCATCAACACGAATGATGAACAGATGCCACGCGTGTTGATGCGGCCAGGCGGGCTGCGCCAGAGGCAGGAACGGCGTATCCGCTAACTCGGTCAGATAACGCTGCGCAATCTCAGCACGGCGTGCATTAATCTCCGCCAGCTTGTTGAGTTGCACCAGCGCAATCGCCGCACTGATATCAGGCAGATTGTATTTAAAGCCCGGCATAATCACTTCTGCCTGGGGCTTACGGCCGTGGGTATGGCGGTCGTAGGCATCAACGCCTAAACCGTGGAATTTAAGACTGCGCATGCGGTCAGCCAGCTCAGCATCATCGGTGACGATGAGGCCGCCTTCGGCGCAGGTCATGTTCTTGATGGCATGGAAGGAAAAAATGGCGGTGCCTTGGTTTCCGACATGCTGCCCTTTGTAATAACAACCCGCTGCGTGTGCTGCGTCTTCTATTACGGCAATACCGTGTCGCTCGCCCAAGGCGCGAATCGCGTCAATGTCGGCGGGCGCACCGGCGTAATGCACCGGAATTATGGCGCGAGTACGCGGCGTAATGGCTGCTTCAATCTGTTCTGGCGTGACCATCAACGTATCGCGATCGATATCGATCATCACCGGCGTGGCACCCAACAACGTGATGATATTGATGGTGGAGACCCACGTCAGCGAAGGTGTGATCACTTCATCACCCGGCTGAATATTCAACGCCAGAAGCGTGACGTGCATGCCTGCCGTGGCAGAACTGACAGCAATCGCATGTTGATTGCCGGTTAACTGGCAAAAGGCTTGTTCCAGCGCCGCATTTTTGGGGCCAGTGGTGATCCAACCTGACTCAAATACCTCTTTTACTGCCGCTAACTCTTCCTCGCCCAAAGCGGGGCGCGAGAATGGAAGAAAAGTCATAAGTTTACCTTAACGTTTTACGCCTAAAGTTGCCTGCAATAGGACCAATTGCAGTGTGCAGTCATTCAGATCCCTAACAGCATTCAGTAACTTGCTGTTTAACCGTAGATTAAGCGGAAACATTCTGGTAGCACGAAGTGTTAATTTTTTAATCTAACGCAAAAAACTTAAGCACACCTGTCTTATTGCTCGTAGAACAAAATACGGCGGAAAACTTAACTCAACATTAAATGGGTCATACTCAAGTTAGCTTTTTTCTTAAATGTTGAAGATTGGTAGAAGATTTTCCATCGTTGATTCATCGCGCTATTTAGCCGTCACCAAAGTTTCATCAAGATGAACAGATGCCTGCAACGTTGCGTTTGCTGCATTTTTTAAACGGGAGATGTGCGGAGAGGTTGATGACGGAAAAATGACAATGAAACAAACTGTTAGTGTTTAACCTGCACGGTTCTTAAGGTTAAGCTAATATTCAAACCATACTCTATGTCGGGATATTGACGCATTGACGAACGGAGGGTATCGCGATGAATACTGGAGCGGACAGACTTTCTCAGGCTGCACTGCGCCGCCATCATATTGGGGTCAAGACCAAGGGTTTGCGCTTTCGCGGTGACCTGTATGTATTCCGCTATAACGCGGGCCATTATGATGTGTTTCTCAATAATGACCGCGTTATGTCACTGGCAACCAGCAATGTGCAGGAAGCCATTCAAATGTTCAAACAGCAGTCATAAGCCACTGACTGCTGTTTGTTGGTTCAGGCTTTGCGCCGCTCGGTGTGCGCATCCAGCGCTGAATTAAATTCTGCTTCGCTCCAATTACTCTGCAATGCCTCTTTAACCAACTGCTGCTGCGTTTTTGGCACCATTCCCCCCACCGGTGGGTCCGTATCCAGATTTGTCGGGAATGAATAGCCACGCGCGGCCACCGCAATGGCCGCCTCCAGCTCCACTTCACTCAACGCACTGCGGCTCAATATCGGGTAAACCCACTTAAGGATTTGCTCATGGTTGACTTCTTCCATGGGCACGCCAAAGGCCGAGGAGACCTGCAACAAATTGGCCGTACGGATATGATCCTGCGTGGTGTTGTTACCCGCTGCATGGAACAGCGCGGGATTGAAGAACAGCCCATCGCCCTTCTGCAATGGCAATTGCACAAAATTATCAGCAAAGTATTGCGCGAACTCCGGACGACGATAGGCGATATAACCCATCTCATACTGATGTGACCACGGTAGCAGTCTGGTCGGGCCTGAGGCCAGCGGCATATCACTGTGCGCCACCGCACCTTGCAGCGTCAGATATTGAGACAAAATCTGCACGGGGATGGGAAATTCTGCCGCGAAGGCGCTTTGCTGGAAACCAAGATGATAATCGCGATGCGCCTGCTGCGCTTCACCACCCGGTCGTACCTGGTTTACCTGTGAGGTCATACTCCACGCCGGACCGAGCCATGCCTGGCAAATCAGCCCTAACGTCGGATTGGCGTAATAGTCGATAAAGACCTGCGGATTAACTTCAGCTAACTTTTGCAGCGCATTCCAGATACGGCCATTGTTACCCGCTTTAGAGAAGTGATCGGCCTGGACCTTGGACTTCGCTTCTTCATGCATGATCGCTTCAAACGCTTGAGAAGCACGATCCACACACTGCGTATCCGCATACAATCCACGCAACACTAGCACGCCGGGGCCATAGGAGAGTGCTTTATGTAACTCACTCAGCACCGCTTTTTTGTCCGTAAGCGCTGCATCGTCCAACACGTCCCGATCATAAATCAGTACTTCTGAAACGATCTCTGTGGCCAATGGATAATCGGCGGCATCCACCTTTTGTGCACAGAATGTGCGTAAGTCATCCAGATTAGCCTGATCTTCATTTACAAAATAATGTGATGTCATGATGACCTCATTTTCATATCGGTTTGCAGGGTGAGTTTTATCGTTATGTACACTCGCAGAAATGCGCTGCGGTGCGTTGTTACCCGACAAATTAGCAGCTACATTACGTTAACAAAACATCAAAAACACCTCATAAAAACCTCACCAAACTTATGGCAAAATTTACCTTAAAGCAGATCGCCGCACAGTCGGGTTTAAGTCTCGCCACGATCGATCGTGCTTTGCATAAACGGGGGAAAGTCCACCCGCAAACCGAACATCGCATACAACAAGCGATCGCCGATCTCGACCTGCTGCGCAAAACCGGCCTCGCCCAGGGACGGACACTCTATTTCGATATCATCATGCATACCCCTAATCGTTTCAGTGAGTTGGTGCGTGAAGCCTTTAGCAGCCAAATTTCGAGTTTTGGTGCCTTTCGTCTGCAATTACGCTTCCATTGTCAGGAAACCATGACGGTTGAGGAAGTGAATGCGCTACTGAAAAAATGCGCCTTAAACAGCCACGGCATCATCCTTAAAGCCACCCACGATGAGCGATTGTTGCCCACCCTGGAGCAACTCAGTAAACAACGTATTCCAGTGGTGACCGTTGTCACCGATATGCCCACCAGCAATCGCCTGCGCTATATCGGCATGGACAATGCCAGTGCGGGAAAGGCAGCGGCTTTTCTCATGTCTAAATGGCTTAGGGCGGATATGGCGTACATTGCCGCGATTACCGGCAGCGAGGCGTTTATTGGCGAACAGGAACGAATTGATGGATTTGTCACGGGGATGGCGCAGTTCGCTCCGCAACATCAAGTCGCGGTGGTTGCTGGAGGTTTTGGCATCGACCAACAGATGTACAGCTGTGTTAGTGACTTTTTGACACAGCATCCCGAGATCAACGCGGTATACACCGTGGGTGGGGGAAATGCCGGGATTTTACGGGCTTTCGACGAGCACAATATTAAGATCGAGACCTTCATAGGACACGATCTTGACCGTGAAAATCGGGCGTTGATGCAGGCTGGTAGGATCGATGCGTTGATCGACCACAACCTGCAACTCGATGCGCAGCACGCATTTCGCGCACTGCTGGAGTATCACGGCTTTTTACCGCAGCGCGAACATGTCGCGCCCTATTCTCGCATCAACATCATTACTCGCTTCAATATGTACAGCTGATGACGGGAACAGGCTCGAAAATCCGAATGAAAGTGCTTGAAACACGTCTATGCTGCTCGCGCACTCGCCCAGCCCGGCGTAGGTTTGAGCGGATAAATCGGGAATAAAGGGCGTGTTCAATGGAATGGGTGTTATGGCTGATTGCTGTCGTGGTGGCTCTGAGCGTGGGCAGTTTTATTAACGTAGTGGTGTATCGTCTCCCGACACAGATAGTCAACCCAGAGCACAGCATCAGTGTGTGGCGTCCACGTTCGCACTGTGTCGCCTGTAAACAAGTTCTGGGCTGGCGTGACATCTTACCGGTGGTGAGTTGGCTGTTGCTGCGGGGTCGCTGTCGTTTCTGTCAATGCGCAATCGGCGCGCGTTATCCAGGCGTCGAAATCGCCAGCGCACTCTTTTGCCTGACGATGTTTGTTCTGCTTCCCGTCGATCGACCTTTGGCCGCTACGCTCATGCTGTTTTGGCTACTGTTGACCCTCTCCCTGATCGACATTGATCATCTTTTGTTGCCAGATGTGATCACCCAGCCTTTGCTGTGGCTTGGGCTATTATTAAAAGCTGTGGAATGGATCCCCGGTTCGCTATCCGACGGCGTTTTTGGTGCCATTTTGGGTTATGGCGCACTGTGGTGCATGGCGACAACCTATCAATGGATAAAAGGTATCCCCGCTCTGGGAATGGGCGACACAAAACTGGTGGCGGCTTTAGGCGCATGGCTAGGTTGGACGCTGTTACCGTTGATGCTTTTACTGGCCTGTAGCGGGGCAATTTTAGCGATTTTTATCGGCAAAATGTGTGTGCATCGTGACCTCCATCAGCCCCTTGCATTTGGCCCCTGGATCGCCTTAGCGGCTATAAGTCTTTTTATTAACACGATTATTTAATAACCCATTCATAGGCTGGCGCTAAAATAGCCGGCCAATTAGTGGCCAACGCCCTGATTCCTATATGAAAAGAATAAACAATTCTAAACAAAATTAATCATTGTGATGTACGTCAAAAGGCTCTATATTGGCCGCGTTTTTTCAACCACTGATACTTTTTTGTTCAACTAGTCGACCGGCCAGCCTGTGTGAGCCCCGGTTGAAGGAGAGATATGATGACGGATAAAGTCCGTATTGATAATTTTGGTGCCAACGCATTCAACGGAAACAACGACGCTTTCTTGGCCCGTCAGGCTGAGTTTGAATCTAACGTCAGGAGTTACCCGCGCAAGTTGCCTTTAGCGATCGCTAAAGCCAATGGCGTGTGGATCACAGATGTTGAGAATAAACAATATCTTGACTGTCTGGCTGGCGCAGGGACGCTGGCACTTGGTCACAACCATCCTGATGTTCTGCAGAGCATCCAAAATGTCATTACCAGCGGCTTGCCGTTACATACTCTTGATCTGACGACACCTCTGAAAGATCAATTCTCTGAGTCACTGCTCTCGCTGCTGCCTGGTCAGGGTAAAGAGTATTGCCTGCAGTTCACCGGTCCTTCCGGTGCGGATGCGGTTGAAGCCGCGCTGAAGCTGGCGAAAAAAGTCACCGGCCGTAGCGGCGTGATCAGCTTCTCTGGCGGTTACCATGGTATGACTCATGGTGCATTGGCTGTCACCGGCAACCTCTCGCCGAAAGAAGCAGTTAACGGCATGATGCCAGAAGTGCAGTTCATGCCTTACCCGCATC
This sequence comes from Pantoea sp. CFCC18177, assembly GCF_059412425.1. Lineage (NCBI taxonomy): Bacteria > Pseudomonadati > Pseudomonadota > Gammaproteobacteria > Enterobacterales > Erwiniaceae > Pantoea > Pantoea sp. CFCC18177. Next base: position 47,338 of record NZ_JBNBPL010000005.1, on the reverse strand, counting down.
TGTATCGTTGCCCGCTGGGCCTTGGTGGTGAAGCTGGCGTTAAAGCGCTGACCTACTACTTCGAAAACCTGATCAACGACGTTGAAAGCGGCGTACGCAAGCCTGCTGCTGTTATCCTGGAAGCGGTTCAGGGTGAAGGCGGCGTGAACCCGGCTCCGGTCGAGTGGCTGCAGCGCATCCGTAAAGTGACTCAGGAACATGGCATTCTGCTGATCCTGGACGAAGTTCAGGCTGGCTTTGCCCGCACCGGTAAATTCTTCGCCTTCGAACACGCTGGCATTGAGCCAGACATCATCGTGATGTCAAAAGCTGTGGGCGGCGGTCTGCCACTGGCTGTTCTGGGTATCAAAAAGCAGTTCGATGCCTGGTCACCTGGCCACCACACCGGTACCTTCCGCGGCAACCAGCTGGCGATGGCTACCGGTCTGGCAACGCTGAAAGTCCTGACCGAGCAGAACATCGCCGGTAAAGTGGCTGAGCAAGGCGAATGGCTGAAGGCGCAGTTGGCTGAAATGCAGAAACGCTTCCCGGTAATTGGCCATATCCGCGGCTTGGGTATGATGATCGGTATCGAGATCGTGAAACCAAACGAAGCAGCTGATCATATGGGCAGCCTGCCAGCAGATGGCGAACTTTCTGCTTTGCTGCAGAAGAAATGTTTCGAAGCAGGTCTGATTCTGGAGCGTGGCGGTCGTCACGGTGCGGTACTGCGTCTGCTGCCGTCACTGCTGATCACCAACGAAGAGCTGGCGATTTTCCTGGATAAATTTGAGCAGGCGCTGATTGGCGCTGGCGTCAAACCTGTTTGATTGGAAGAGTACATGTCTGAAGTAAACCCGATTCTGGCCGCCTCTGCACAGAGCATTGAGGCGTACCAGCAGGCGATTGCCCAAAGCAGCGCCGCGGTTGTGCAGTGGCTGCAACAGCCTGAGATGTATCAAGGCAAAACGGTTGCCGAACTGCGCGAGCGTATCACGCTCGACTTCAATCCAAACGGCCTGGGTAACCAGGCCGCGATTGAACGCGCGATTGAGTATTTCCTGAAAGACAGCCTGTCAGTGCACCATCCACAATGTGTGGCGCACCTGCACTGCCCTAGCCTGGTCGTTAGCCAGGCGGCAGAAGTGCTGATCAACGCCACCAACCAGAGTATGGACTCCTGGGATCAGAGCCCTTCTGCCACCATCATTGAGGTCAAACTGATCGAATGGTTGCGTGCGCAGGTGGGTTATCCAGCCGGTGATGCTGGTGTGTTCACCAGTGGTGGCACCCAGAGTAACCTGATGGGTCTGATGCTGGCGCGTGATGCCTTCTATGCGCGTCAGGGCCACTCTGTTCAGCAGAATGGCATTACAGGCGATCTGCGTAAGATTAAAGTGCTGTGTTCCGAGAACGCACACTTCTCCGTGCAGAAGAACATGGCCCTGCTCGGCCACGGCTATCAGTCCGTTGTACAGGTGAAATCTGATGAATTCGCCCGTATGGATTTAGCTGACCTGAAAGCCAAGCTGGCGCAGGCGGAAGCGAACGGTGAGCAGATTCTGGCTATCGTCGCCACCGCGGGTACCACGGATGCGGGTGCCATCGACCCACTGCGTGAAATCGCGGGTATTGCTGCCGAGCGCAATATCTGGGTACACGTAGACGCGGCATGGGGCGGCGCACTGCTGCTTTCTGAGAAGTATCGTGATTACCTGGACGGCCTGGAGTTGGTGGATTCAGTCACCCTGGACTTCCACAAACAGTACTTCCAGACCATCAGCTGTGGTGCATTCCTGCTGAAAGACGAGCGTCACTATGAGCTGATGCGTTATCAGGCGGCTTATCTGAATTCCGAATTCGACGAAGAAGCCGGCGTACCTAACCTGGTATCGAAATCTCTGCAGACCACGCGTCGTTTCGATGCGCTGAAACTGTGGATGGGTCTCGAAGCATTGGGTCAGAAACAGTACGCGGCGATCATCGATCACGGTGTGACCCTGGCGCAGGAAGTGGCTAAATTTGTCGCTGCAGAACCACGCCTTGAGCTGGTTATGCAGCCGCAGCTGGCTAGCGTGCTGTTCCGCTACCGTCCAGAGCAACTGACCGATATCGCGCAGATTGCCCTGTTCAACCAACGCATCGGTGATGCGCTACTGGATTCTGGTCGCGCTAACGTCGGCGTAACCGAAAACCAGGGCGTAACCTGCCTGAAGTTGACGCTGCTGAACCCAACGGTAACGCTGGAAGATATCAAAGTCCTGCTGGCGCTGGTTGAGAAAACCGCGAATCAGTTACTGAACGCGTAATCTCGCTTAACGCGATAAAGCCGATAACTGGCAACAGTTATCGGCTTTTTTATTGCATCAAATAAGACTTTGCATGCGTGCAATCACAGTGCGGATCGCACCATTTTGGTGCCAGAGCGTTTAAATTCCTATCCTACGAGCCCGTTCACGATGCCTGTGCGCATAAATGCGCACCCTACGTAAAACGCGCCAATGCATTGTAGGATCGCCATTTATGGTGACCGAAAGGCGCTTAACTGACGAGCATTATGCCCTTCATGGCGACCAATCGCGCCCTGCACTGCAACAACCATCCCTTCTCTGTTCTCAACTCTGGCACGCCAATTGCTTCACTCTGTTTACCGCATCCTGCTGGTCAGGAACAGGCGCCGTAGTCTGGAAAGCGGTTTGTGGCTGAGTGCCACTCCAATACATCGATTTCAGGCGAAGAAGCCCCACCGGCAATGCTGTCGGCGGGGCTTTTTTTTTGGAGTAACGCTATGAGCAAGTTAAAAACGTGGTTTCAGGGACCACAAGACATCACCGAAGCGGAAGCGGTGGAAGATTACGCCGTCGGCCGAGTGCCGTCACACTATCGCTGGCCGATTCCGGCGATCATTTTAGTGCTGCTGGGCAACTCAACCGCCATGTTCTGGTTTAGCCTCGGCGCGGATATCAGCTATCAGGTCGGCTGGCCGCTCCTGCTGCTGCCTATTGGCTACATGGTGGTGTTCGCCACCCTGATTGGCTCCTGCATCATGAAAATGGCGAGCAAAGAGGGATTGTCACTGAATCTGATGACGCGTGGACTCGGCTTTGGTTACATGGGCTCGGCATTCACCTCTCTGATCTACGCCGTTAACTTTATTTTTTACTTCCTGTTTGAAGGCACCATAGTTTCCCATGCCATCGCCAACTATGCAGGCGTGCCGGTCAACTCAATAACCGGTATTGCAATTTTTGCCTTGATGGGGCTGGCCGCGATCTGGTTTGTGTGGAAAGGCATGTCCTCGATGCAATTCCTGCAAACCTGGGGGGTGCCGATTTTCATCCTGCTGTTCGGCTTCTGTATCTGGCAGCTTACGCATCACTACCCTTCAGTGGGCTTTAGCGGCTGGCAGCCTAAAGGTGAAATTGACAGCAATGCGATCTGGTTAGTCATGAATATGGCCAATGGACAGATCGTGTTCCAGGGCTTGATGGCAACCGATTATGGCCGCTTCGCCCGTCCGGGGATCAGCCACAAAGGCACGGCAACCATTATGTTGGGCATGTTGATTCCGATTGTGGTGGTGATGCTGTTTGGTGCGTTTATGGCCTATACGCTAATGCCGCATATTCAGGGGCAAGATGTCTGGTCACTGGCGCTGGATCCCGGATTTGTATTCCCACTGATCATTGGATTAACCGGCGTACTGTTCGCGGTGATCACCCAGATTCGTATCAACGTGCTCAACCTTTACTCTGGCTCCATTGCCCTGTCGAACACCATGGATATGGCGTTGAACTATCGTCCTGGCCGTCAATGGTGGATGTTGCTGGTCTGGTTGCTCGGCGTGGTGTTCTACGTCTGTAATATTCTCCAGTACACCGGCACCTTCTTGTCGATTACCGGTATTCTCACCAACACGTGGATATTCATTATCCTCGCGGATTACTATGTCTGCCGTAAGATGCTGCATCTGGCACCGTCAGACTTTGTCGAGTTCCGCAAAGAGTATCTGCGCATGTGGAACCCGAGCGGCGTGATTGCGCTCTGCGTTGCGGTGGCCATCGGCGCTGCCGGCGTGCTTGGCATGTATCCAATGGTTTATGCCTCCTTTATCGCCATGCTGGTTGGCCCGGTACTGCACGTCGCCATTAGCGTCGCGACACGCGGTCGTTACTACTTCAAAACCTTCCCAGAAGATATGCCCACCGCATGGAAACCGTCCGATGCCTATCAAGGGCCCAAGCCGGTATTGACCCCCGTACTGAGCAAGGAGGCTAAATAATGAGTGTTAAAGTCGCAACGATTCAATTTGAACCGACTCAATTTCGCAAAGTTGAAAACGTGGCGCGTCTGCTCCAATTAGCCACGGACGCAGCTCGTGACGGCGCACGTTTGATCGTGATGCCTGAAATGGCCACCACCGGCTATTGCTGGCAAGACCGTGACGAAGTCGCTCCCTTTGTGGAAACCGCAGATGGCCCCACCAGCCAGGCCTTTGCGGCCATTGCCCGCGAATATCACTGCTATCTGGTATTTGGCATGCCAGAACGTGACACCGTCACAAATATTTACTACAACAGCGCAGTGCTGGTTGGCCCACAAGGATTAATTGGGGTGCATCGTAAGACACACCCCTACATTTCCGAACCGAAATGGGCCGCCAATGGTGATGTGGGCCATCAGGTGTTTAACACCGAAATCGGCAATATTGCTTTGTTGATTTGCATGGATATCCACTTTATCGAAACCGCTCGCCTCGCGGCGCTGGGTGGTGCACACATTATCTGCCATATCAGTAACTGGTTGGCCGAACGCACTCCCGCCCCTTACTGGCTGACGCGCGGCTGGGAGAATGGCTGTGCGCTGATCGAGAGCAACCGTTGGGGTTGGGAGCGTGGCGTGCAATTTAGCGGCGGCAGCTGCATTGTGGACAGTGATGGCGGCTTACTGGCGAGTGGTGACAGTGGCGATCAGATACTCTGCGCAGAACTTCATGTGCCCAGCGTGAATAAGACACTACAAAAGCGTCGTCCGGAGCTGTATCAACGGCTGATGACACAAACCTTTATGTGGAATCCTCAGGATTTCTTCGGCCTGTACGGGCGCGATCCGTTACCTGCAGCCAAAGATTCCCGGGTGGCTGTCGCGCAGTTCAGACCCGAAAATGACGCTACAGCGAATCTGCAATTGATTCGTCACTGGGCAGAACAGGCAAAATCTCGTGGAGCGGAATTGCTGGTGCTACCGGAGCGCGCGTTGAGCGGCGGTGCAGGCCAGAGCAATGCGCTGACCCTGAACGATGCGCCCGTTCAGCAGCTGATTAAACTCGCCATCGAGTTAGATATCGCCTTGCTGGCGGGCCTGGTCGAACGGGACGATCATCACTTTTATAACAGCGCGCTATTGGTGAGTAGTGCAGGCGTAAGCGCGCATTATCGTCAGATCCATCTGAGTGAAGCAGACCAGCAATGGGCCAGTGCGGGTAATCAGTGGGTGACCTGCGATCTCCCCTGTGGCCGTGTCGGTATTCTTATTGGGGAAGATTTGCTGGTACCTGAAGCTGCACGCATCCTGGCGCTGGAAGGCTGCGATATCATCGCCTGTCCCGCACAAATCAACACGCCAACGCCAATGGCACACGCGGGCACGGCGATTCCCCATGCCTGGCCGATCCCACGTGGAGCCGATCCTTATCACTGGCTGTTGCCGCGCGTTCGTGCGGGAGAGAATAACGTGTGGCTGGCCTTTGCCAACTGGCCTCCTGCAAAGGGAGAGAGTTTCGGTCTCAGCGGCGTGTTTGGCCCGGATACCTTTGCTTTCCCTCGTACAGAGATCAAGGCATTTGGCGCTCAGGGTTTAGCGGTGCTGGATATCACCACCGGCTCACCCGATACCGCTTATCCTAATCATGTGGTAAGACGTAAAGATCTGGTGTTAATGCGTCAACCCCACTATTACACCGCGCTGGTAAAAGCGTTAGTTTTGTAGCGCCGTTTGAGTCAACACAAGGGCGGCTTTTTGGCCGCCCATCGTTACCTGGAAGATCTGGAGCAACCATGACGGCAACCTCCGCGTCAGCACAAGAACATGTCATTCCCGTTGGCATCCTCTATTCCGTTTCCGGCGATTACGCGGTGATTGGCCGCGAAATGCTTAACGGTATTTTGTTGGCTATTGAGGAGATTAACGCTAATCCGCTTTATGACTTCACCCTCGCGCCCATCGTGCGCGATCCCGGCGGCTCGCTGGATAAATATTACCAGGACTGTCATGACCTGTTGTATCGCCACGGCGTGCGCCATCTGATCGGCTGTTACACCTCTGCGGCGCGTAAAACCATTCTGCCGTTGGTGGAGGGCGCGAATGCCCTGCTATGGCATTCTGCGCGCTATGAAGGATTTGAAAGCAGCAACAGTGTGATTTATCTCGGCGCAGCGCCGAATCAGCACATGTTGCCCCTGCTGCGCTGGCTGTTGCAGCAGCAGGACGTGGAGATGTATCACGTGGGTTCGAATTACGTCTGGTCGTGGGAAATGGATCGTATCACACGCGAAGTGGTGATCCCTGCTGGCGGGAACGTGCTGGAGAGCAAACTGTTACCGCTGGGCGAAGAGAACGTTGATGAGCTGATTGCCGATATCATCACCCGCCGACCCAAAGTACTGCTTAACACCATGGTGGGCAAAAGCGCCTACAGCTTTTATCGTGCCTGGCATCAAGCCAGTCTGCAACAACCCTGGATGAACGAGGTACTGAAACTTAGCCTGACATTATGCGAACCCGAAGTGGCAATGATTGGCGCAGAGGCGCTGGAGGGCTATCTGGTCTCGGCGAGTTGGTTCCAGTCCATAAATACACCGGCTAATCGCGAATTTCTGCGCTGCTATCGCCAGCGTTTTGGCGAGTCCGTGTCACCCTCGGTGGACAGTCAAAGTGCCTGGCTGGCGGGGCATCTGCTGGCACGCGCTATTCACCGTCAGGGCAATGCTGAGGTGGAAGCGGTACGCTGCGCCGTACTACAGGATGAGATGGATTCCCCTGCCGGATCGATTCGCATTGATGCTGATAACAACCACAGCTGGTTGACGCCGCGCCTGGCGCGCTGTCATAACGGCAAGCTGGAGAGTTTTTGGCAAGCACCAGAGGCGATCAAACCCGATCCTTGGCTGACTTGGGTTGACCTGGATAATCTGGGCCAGCGAGGTGACAGCTAATGAGTCGAAAAAACGTGCAAATGCGCGGCCTCAAGGTGGGCGTCATCGGTTGCTCAGAACGTGATAATCAGCATCTGGCGCAGCAGTTTACCCGCATGGGGATTGTTGGTGAGTTCTACTCACTCTTTCCCAGCGAGGCACAACTTGTCGGACAGCAGCTATTGGTTTTCGATGGCGATAATCCGGCGTTGTTTCACCCCACCCACAAACTGCCCTGGCCCGCCTTGCCCAAAATAGCGCTGACGGCCATGGAAACCCCCTCACGCCTGCAGTGGATCACCGAGCAGCGCATCGACAGCTATATGCGCAAACCAGTGCGCTTTGACGGCGTGATGACCGCCTTTACACTGGCGCTGGACAGTGCCGCGCGTATCAGCCAGTTGGAAACGCAATTAAAGCGTCAGGAAGAGCGTCTGCGCGCACGAAAACACCTGTTCTCCGCGCAGATTTTGGTGATGAACGAGCTGCAGCTTGGCGAAGACGAGGCCTACAATCTGCTGCGCCGCGCGGCGATGGACCAGCATATGACCATCGAACATCTCAGCTGCCAGTTGCTCGACAACAAAACGCCTTGGTTAAATGTGCTCAAGGCGCTCGCGACGGAGAAGTACTGAGGGGCGCAAAAATGCTATCTGCCCGGACTACGCTGAAGAAGGCATAATGCCCAAATATGCAATGCCATCTGTTTTTATGGATGAGGCAGGCAAGTTTGCCAGGATGATTCTGATAAATAATTGATCATTAGCTTAAATCCTCTTTTGTCATATATCAGTTCTAATTCACTGTATAAAATAGCTAGTATCATCTCTGATATGAACATCATCATGCCGTGCTGAAAGTAGCGAGAAATTTTGACAGGAGTTTTTACTGATGCAGGTCTGCACCATGGATTACAAAAAACTGTCTCGGGATGGTAAAACATTACCACTAGAATGTTATGGCATAGGAACCTTCGATGTATTATCAGGCATTGAACGTTACATCAATAACCCAAACTGCTCTGATAAAGAGAAAGCCGCGATTCCGCCAGGCACTTACTGGATAGTTGATCGCCCTGAGGGAAGTTGGTTTAACCGAATCCGCGCGGAAGCCATTGATATGGCACATTTATACCGAAATCATCATTCGGAATGGTTTGCACTCTATAACAGTCAGACGATGAACGATTTTGTTTACGTCAATGGCAATCGCCGTGGTAGTTTTCGTTTACATCCTCTCAATACCGACGGCACAGGTGTTTCCTGGGGTTGTATAACGCTTTACCGTGCCAATGAATTTCACAGCCTCAGACGAACATTACTCAGTCGCCCAAAAGTACGCGTTCCCGGAGGAAATGGGTTGTTAGCATACGGGAGAATTGACGTGCGCGGTGTTCCAGACTACTCAAAGTGTGAATTGAAATGAAAATAGCTATTTTTTTTATTATCCTGGTCGCTGGTGTAGTACTTATTCCAGACAGTCTCATCGGCCATCTGGTTAGTGTCTCTGGTGATGGTGAAGCGGCGATGGATAAATTCGATTTCACCGTCCTGATAATTAAGACAGCCATTTCTTGCGTGATAGCCGTTACGGTATTGCAGATATTACGCCGCGCGCGTTAATTTCCCGCACATAATCGAGAAAAGCCTGCAACGGTGCCGGGATCAATCGACGATCGTTGTAATAGAGCCATAAGCCAGAAAAACTCTGCCACCAGTCGGTTAAAATCGGCTGTAAGCTGCCATCATTTAGCGCTGGTTTAATCCAGTCTTCAAACAAGTAGACCACGCCCGCCCCCGCCACGGCAGCAGACACCGTGAGATCCATAGCGGCACCGATACTGCAAATTAAAGGGCCCTTCGGATGCAAACGCACCACTTCATCGCCGTTTTCAAACTCCCAGTCGGCTATCACGCCCGTGGCATAGCGCCCATATAAGCACCGATGTTGCATCAAATCGCGCGGATGCTGCGGCGTACCGTTTGCGGTCAGATAAGCAGGAGCCGCGGCGGCGGCAAAGCGTTGCAGGCGCGGACCAATCGGCAGTGCCACCATATCCTGCTCAAGGTGGTCGTCATAACGGATACCCGCATCACAACCCTCACGGAAGATATCCTGTACGTTACTTTCAGCCACCACTTCCAGCTGGATATCGGGGTAACGCGCCAGAAAGCCGGGCACGATGGTGGGCAAGACCAATCTCGCTGCACTAACGGGCACATTGAGCCGCAAGGTTCCGCCCGGCGTGTTGCGAAAATTATTCAATGCGTCCAGTGCCGCATCCACTTCGTTCATGGCGGGCATTAAGCGTGACATCAATGCTCTGCCCGCTTCGGTGAGCGCCACGGTGCGCGTGGTGCGGTTGAACAAACGTACGCCCAACTGCTCCTCCGCGCGTCTTACCGCATCACTTAAACGGGAGGGATTGCTGCCCGTCATACGCGCCGCTTCTCGGAAGCCACCCGCTTTGGCCACCGCCACCACGGCGTGCAGCAGTGCAATATCTAACGCCATTGTTCGCCAATCCGTACACTGTGTCCTGAATTATCCGGATAGTTGCACAGCGCATCGGCGATTACAATCTGATCACACATCGACGAAGGAGGTTTCCATGTCTCACAACGTAAACACTTATACCTTGGGCGATCGTCAGGTCAAACGCCTGGGCTACGGCGCGATGCAACTGGCTGGGCCGGGGGTGTTTGGCCCGCCGGCAGATGAACAACGCGCGTTGCAGGTACTGCGTGATGCGGTTGCAGCAGGCGTTAATCATATTGATACCAGTGACTTCTATGGCCCGCATGTCACCAATCAACTGATCAAACAAGCGCTGCATCCTTATCACGATGATTTGGTGATCGTCACCAAAGTGGGTGCGCGTCGTGACAGCAAAGGCGGCTGGTTACCGGCGTTTTCCCCGGAAGATCTGACTCAGGCAGTGGAAGATAATCTGCGCAACCTCGGTCTGGAGGTGATGGAAGTGGTCAACCTGCGTTCCATGCTGGATGTGCACGCACCGGCAGAGGGTTCCCTGGAACCGCAGGTGGAAGCAATGATCAAACTGAAAGAGCGCGGGTTGGTTAAACACATCGGGCTGAGCAACGTCACGGCAAAACAGGTCGCGGATGCGCAGAAAATGACGCCAATCGCCTGCGTGCAAAACCTTTACAATCTGGCTAATCGTCAGGATGAGGCGCTGGTTGATCTACTCGCTGCCCAGGGGATTGCTTACGTGCCCTTCTTCCCGTTGGGCGGCTTCTCACCGCTGCAATCCGAGCAGCTGACCGAGGTTGCACAAGCGCTGCATGCCACAACCTTACAAGTGGCGCTGGCCTGGCTGTTACAGCGCTCACCCAACATTCTGTTGATCCCCGGTACTTCATCACCGGAGCACCTCAAACAAAATCTGGCGAGCGGTGAGTTAGTGCTGTCACCCGAGGTGGTGCAGCGTTTAAACAGCATTGCGTAAATTTTCTGCCGCGGCCCTCGGGCCGCCCCTGAACTCTAGCTCGAACCGCCGGTACGCCCAACAATCCCGCTCTCCACCAGGCACGCCTTCAGCACCCCAAATGCATCCTGACACTGCCGTTCATCCACGCAGGCATAACCTAACAGCAGCCCACGCCGTTCCTGAGGATGCATATAGTATTGCGAGAGCGGCCGCACTTTAACACCGCGGCGCAGCGCCAAGGCGGCGACAGCCACATCATCACATCCCGCCGGAAGGTTAATTACCAGATGCAGCCCCGCCTCATGGTTCACGCGCGGCATAAAATCCGCACCAAGATAGCGTTCGATCAGGCTGGTTAAAAACCGACGTCGCTGACTGTAGAGTTTGCGCATCCGACGAATATGCGCCATGTAGTGCCCTTTCTGGATGAACTCTGCCAGGGCGCGTTGCACCAGCAGATGCCCACCCCGGTAGAGTTCTGCCGCCGCCACGCGCAAAGGTTGCGCCAGCGCTTTCGGCACCACCAGATAACCCAAGCGCAGCGCCGGATAGAGGGTTTTACTGAAAGTGCCCATATAAATCACTGGCGCATCCGGTTCAAATCCTTGCAGGGAGGGATAAGGCTGACCGGCAAAGCGAAACTCACTGTCATAGTCATCCTCCACCAGCCAGGTTTTATGTTTGCGGGCTAAGTCCAGCAGTTGTTTGCGACGTTCAAGGCTAAGGTGGACGCCGAGTGGATATTGATGTGACGGTGTCACGAAAATCATTTTCGGTGCGCGAACGCGAGGGGGTAATTCGGGAATAATGCCCTGATCGTCAACGGGTTTGGCCTGGATCTTCAATCCGTTAATGCGCATCAGATTGCGCGTTCCCCAATAGCCGGGTTCCTCAATCCATACCGGATCGCCGGGATCGCACAATACTCGCGTCACCAGATCCACCGCCTGATGCACACCTTCAGTGATGATGATCTGATCGGCATCCGCGTGCACGGAACGCGCCACACTCAGGTATTCCGCCAGCGCCTGACGAAGCTGCGGACAACCGCCATGACTGCTATAAATCAAGCGGTCAACGTCCGGTTCCCGGTTCAGTCGCGCCTGAATCTGACTGAACAGTTTATGCGGAAACTGGGTAACGTCAGGCGCGCCTGGCACGAAAGCGCCCCACTGATAAGGGGAAGCATTGGCATGGCCGAGTAACGATGCGCCGCGCTTAGAAATCGCTGCCGTTTTCGCTGTCGAGGGCAAATTCAACTCCACACTGCGTGGGCTATTCAGGCAGCCTTCGGGTAAGGTTTCGGCGATCCAGGTACCACTGCCGGTGCGCGCGGTCACATAACCCTGTGACATTAAATTTTCATAAACAGTGAGTACCGTATTGCGCGACACCGATAATTCTCGCGCCAAATCACGTGTCGCGGGTAATCGACTGGATCGCGGAAAAATCCCTTCAGCAATCGCCGCTTGCATGCACACAAGCAGACGCTGTTGCAGCGTTCCCTCCGGCAAAAATTGCAAACGTTCCAATACATGATCGGCGTATAAACTTCGCAATTGGCTCTATCCTTTTCTCTAAAAGTGGCTCTGGCAACAAACCTTAGCGCAGGGATAAATAAGCGTGTTTGTCGTGATTTGTAAAGACGCTTATCGCTAAGGAAAGGTTATGAAAGGTAAAAACAGCCAGCTGCAACAACGCAAAGATGATGCCCTGCCACGCGGTACCGGCAACCTGTGTCAGTGGTATGTTGAGCAGGCAGAAAACGCCACGTTGCGTGACGTTGAGGGTAACAGCTGGATTGATTTCGCGGGCGGCATCGCGGTGCTGAATACCGGTCATCGTCATCCTCGCATCGTAAAAGCGATTGCTGAACAGTTAGAAAAATTCACCCATACGGCGTTCCAGGTGACGCCTTATGAAAGCTACGTTGCGCTGGCAGAACGCATCAACAGCGTGGTGCCCATTGCAGGTAAAGCCAAAACCGCCTTCTTCTCTACCGGTGCAGAAGCGGTAGAAAATGCGGTGAAAGTCGCCCGCGCCGCCACTCGCCGTCACGGCATCATCACCTTCGGCAACGCCTTCCACGGCCGCACCTTTATGACGATGGCGATGACCGGCAAAGTGGCTCCCTATAAGCGTGACTTTGGCCCGATGCCTGCATCGGTCTGGCATGCGCGCTATCCCAACAGCGTCACCGGCATCAGCGTGGATGATGCACTGGCCAGCCTGCACGATATCTTCACCCAGGATATCGCTCCGCAGGATGTCGCAGCGATTGTGCTGGAACCCGTTCAGGGTGAAGGCGGTTTCCATATCGCGCCCCCTGCCTTTATGGAGCGCCTGCGCCAGCTGGCTGATGATCACGGCATTCTGCTGATTGCCGACGAAGTGCAGACCGGCTTTGGTCGTACCGGTAAGCTGTTTGCGATGGATCACTACACCGTTAAACCCGACCTGATCACCATGGCGAAAAGCCTGGCAGGCGGCATGCCGCTGTCAGCGGTGAGTGGCCGCGCTGAGATCATGGATGCACCAGGTCCAGGTGGACTGGGTGGCACTTACGCGGGTAACCCGTTAGCCATTGCCGCAGCGCATGCGGTGCTGGATGTGATCGCGGAAGAGCAGTTGTGTGAGCGTTCTGCACAATTGGGCGCGCAGTTGAATGATTTCCTCCAGCAGGTCCGCTCTCGCTGCTCCGCTATTACGGACATTCGTGCACTAGGTTCAATGGTGGCCGTGGAGTTTGCTGAGGCGCAAACCGCACAAGCCATCCAGCAACAGGCAATGGCACGCGGTTTACTGCTGTTGACCTGCGGCCCGCAAGGCAACGTGATTCGCTTCCTCTATCCGCTGACTATCCCGGATGCACAGTTTAACCAGGCGCTGGACATTCTCAGCGGCGTGCTAAGCCAGCATCAGGATTCATAGCTTTTCCTCCGTTTTCCCAGCCTGCATGCTGCAGGCTGGGCTTCTCACCTGCTGCAGCCAGGCTGTGCGATAAACAGCCCGAAAGACGATCTGGAGAATAACAATGAGTTCACAGAATGCCGATGCGCTGGCGCAAGGGCTTAAGCCGCGTCATGTAAGAATGTTATCGATTGCCGGCGTGATTGGTGCCGGGCTGTTTGTCGGTTCCGGTCACGCGATTGCCGAAGCGGGCCCCGCTGTCCTGCTGGCCTATATTGCCGCCGGTACGCTGGTGGTGCTGATTATGCGCATGCTGGCCGAGATGGCTGTCGCCTCACCGGACTCCGGCTCTTTTTCAACTTACGCGGATAAATCCCTGGGTCGCTGGGCCGGTTTCACCATCGGCTGGCTCTACTGGTGGTTCTGGGTATTAGTGATCCCGTTAGAGGCAAACGCCGCAGGCACCATTCTGCACGGCTGGTTCCCGCAGGTCGCGGTGTGGGAGTACACCTTGGCCATTACCACATTCCTCACCGTCAGCAACCTGTTCAGCGTGAAGAATTACGGCGAGTTCGAATTCTGGTTTGCGTTACTCAAAGTGGTGGCGATTGTCGCCTTCCTGGTTGTTGGGAGTCTGGCGGTATTCGGTTTGATGCCGGGCAGCAGTACCAGTGGTATCTCTCACCTTTATGATACCCACGGCTTTATGCCGAACGGTATCAGCGCCGTACTGGCCGCGATTCTGACCACCATGTTCTCATTTATGGGCACCGAGATTGTCACCATTGCGGCCGCAGAATCACGCGAGCCGAAGAAACAGATCACGCAAGCCACCAACTCGGTTATCTGGCGTATTGCGCTGTTCTATCTGCTGTCGATCTTCATCGTCATCGCACTGGTGCCGTGGAACACGCCATCGCTGATGAAAGCGGGCTCCTATCAGACGGCGATGGAGATGATGAACATTCCTTACGCACGTCAAATTGTCGATGTCGTGGTCCTGATCGCGGTGTGTAGCTGCCTCAACTCTGCGCTTTATACCGCTTCACGCATGCTCTATTCCCTGTCACGCCGTGAAGATGCGCCTGCTGCAGCCTCACGTACCACGGGCAGTGGTACGCCATGGGTCGCGGTGATAGCGTCCACCGCCGCTGCTTTTTTGACGGTGATCGCCAATTATCTGGCTCCAGCAGCGGTATTTGAGTTCTTACTGGCGAGTTCAGGTGCCATTGCCCTGTTGGTCTATCTGGTGATTGCCGCCTCTCATCTGGTGCTGCGTAAGAAGCGTGAGGCGCGCGGGGAAACGCTGAGCTATCGCATGTGGTTGTTCCCGGGCTTAACCTGGGCAACCATGGTGTTTATCGTTGGGGTACTGATATCGATGCTGTTCAACCCACAGCACCGCTCTGAAATCATTGCCACCGGCTTGTTGACGCTCGCCGTGTTGATCACCAGCCGTATTGTGCATCGCAAACGTGCCGCACGTAAGCATGAGGAGATGGTGGCGCTACGCTCGTAACGCCTGAGTGTTCCGGGCAAGGATGCCGCGGAACATCACTCATACTGCACGTCGATACTGATCGACTCTTCGGGCACATTAATTACCACGATGCACTTATTCCACACCGGTTTGCCTTCTGTCATCTCGTGCTCCACAAAGTAGTGCTGGAAAGCTTTCAGCGCTTCAGTGAGATCGCCAATCGCCTGCGCATCGGGTTCAAACCAGTCCGGCTCACCGTTCTCATCCAAATAGTCGAACTGGTATTCACCACCTTCGTCATCGGCAAATAATTCTGCTTTTACGATCAGTTCGCGAGCGCCTTGGGGCCCGCTGCTGAAAACGATCTGTGCAATGCGACGATAGAGGTCTTCGTAGGTCATGACAATTAATCCCATAATTAGCGAGCACAGACTGGTAGCGGCGCGATTCATCGCGCTTGAATTGCGCCGCTACGTTACCGAGCGCTCTTATTGACTTTATAACTCATGAGAAGAGAATGAGGCTCTTCGAACAGTTAGTTGAAAGAAATGGAGTTTATCATAGCCTGTTCAGCGCGTTTCCCCTGTGTTTCCACAGCAAAAAAAACGGTCACCTTATTGGCTGCTGCCCTGCTTTTGGCCAGTTGCTCATCTGAGCCACCGAAGTCATTAGTCACGCCACTGCCTACCGTGACGCCGCACCCGCAGCCGACACAACCTGTCGCCAGTAAAGAGCCGGTGCGCGGCGTGTGGCTGACCACCGTTTCACGCCTTGACTGGCCACCAATTGCCTCCGTCAATGCCAGCCCGACCAATCGTATTAGCCAGCAACAAAAAGCGTTAACTGACAAACTGGATAAGCTGAAAAGTCTGGGCATCAATACGGTGTTCTTCCAGGTGAAACCCGATGGCACCGCGCTATGGCGTTCAAAAATTCTGCCGTGGTCCGATATGATGACCGGCAAAATCGGTGAAGATCCCGGATACGATCCGCTGCAGTTTATGCTTGATGAGGCGCACAAGCGTGGCATTAAAGTGCATGCGTGGTTTAACCCTTATCGTGTCTCCACCAACGTTAAGCCTTCTACCGTCAATGAATTAAACAACACGCTATCGCTACACCCGGCAAGTGTGTTTGTCCTGCATCGCGACTGGATCCGCACCGCAGGCGATCGCTTTGTGCTGGATCCAGGTATTCCAGCTGCGCGTGACTGGATTACCAGCATCGTTGCTGAAGTGGTGTCGCATTACGATATTGATGGCGTGCAGTTTGATGACTATTTCTACACCGAGACGCCGGGCTCGCAGCTTAACGACAGCGCGACTTTCCGTCAGTATGGGCAAGATTTTGCATCCAAAGCGGACTGGCGTCGTCACAACACTCAGCTGTTGATTGAGCAAGTCTCCCACACCATCAAACAACTTAAACCCCAGGTTGAATTTGGCGTCAGCCCTGCTGGCGTGTGGCGCAATATTTCGCACGACCCAGCGGGTTCCGATACTCGTGGTGCGGCGGCTTACGACGAAGCTTACGCCGATACCCGCCAGTGGGTGCAGATGGGCCTGTTAGATTACATTGCCCCGCAACTTTACTGGCCGTTTGCGCGCCAGGCAGCCCGCTATGACGTTCTGGCTAACTGGTGGGCTAACGTGGTGAAGCCGACCCATACACGACTCTACATCGGCGTGGCGCTGTATAAGATCGGCGAAAGTTCGAAAATGGAACCAGACTGGACCGTCAGTGGCGGCGTGCCTGAGCTGAAAAAACAGCTCGACCTGAACGAGTCGGTGCCGCAAATCAACGGCACGATTTTATTCCGGGAGAATTACCTGAATCAGCCTCAGACCCAGCAAGCGGTCAATTATTTGCGTAGCCGCTGGGGTTCTTGAATGCGTAGGGCCACTTGGTGGCCCTTACATTTTTGGTGCCACACCCGCCAGCGCCTCTTCGCTCTGCATCAGGGCAAAAAACGACTCCAGTTCACGTAACATCATCGACGCGGCAATCGACAGCTGACGCTGCGGCGCCACACACAGCGACAGGGTGAACGGCTTTAACACCGTGTCGATCAGCGGTATGAACTTCAACTCCCCGCGTCGGTATTCGTCAACGATATCCAGCCAGCACATCAAACTGATGCCCACATCGTCACGCACCAGCGAACGCAGCATATGAATGTTATTAGTACGCCCAACCTCATTCAGGCGAATGCCCGAACTGTTGACCAAAGCTTCCAGCGGATCGGCCAGCATTAGCGGCGCGGCGGGCACGATAAACGGCCAGGACTCGCAGTGGCTAAAGCGAATGGACTCCAGCTTTGCCAGTGGATGCTGGCTGCTGACCACAATCCCCAGGCGTAAATCGGCAAACGACTTCACCAGCAACTCACGGGAACTCTGTGGGTTAAGCATGATGCCGAAATCCGCATCGCCGGCCGTCAGCGCGTTGGCAATATGGATGTTGCTCATGGTGGTGAGAGTAAACGAAATACCCGGATACTCTTCGCGGATGCGTTGCAGTATCGAAGAGAAGAAACCGCGGTTGATGGCATCAATCGTGGCGATATGCACATGCCCATGGCGTAACCCGCGCAAATCATCCAGTTGGGTACAGACGCGCCCAAACTCCCGCTGCCAGTTTTTTGCCGCATTCAGCAGAATCTCGCCCGCTGCGGTCATACGTAATCCTGATGGATGGCGTTCAAACAGCGGCATATCCAGCTGCTCTTCTACCCGTAATATCTGTCGGTCAATGGACGAGGCGGAGACGTGCAACACCTCTGAAGCCTTGCGCAATGAACCCTGACGCGCCACTTCGGTGAAATAAAGCAGAAATCGGGAGAAGGCGAACATAGTGGGTGCTCTCTTTTTTGCAACGCATCATGCGAATTAAACAGATGGACGCTTACACTACGGCAAAATAATAATTCCAGCCATGATAAAAGCAAGGGTATGCGCGGCGTTAAGGCTGAAGACATCCCTGTTCAGACAGGCTGATTATGAAATCAACGCACCTGGCTGCCACCGTCATCGCAAAGCAATTCAACGGTGCTGGCAATCTATTACTGACGCTGGAAAGTGCCAGCCAACAACCGCTTCCGGCATTCGCGCCGGGCGCACACATTGATGTTCACCTGCCTGTGGGGGGCGTACGTCAATACTCGTTGTGTTCAACAGCCGAAGCAGAAAACTACCAAATCTGCGTGCGTCTGGATCAGGCCTCAACGGGAGGATCGCGCTGGCTGCATCAGGCACTTAACGTCGGGGAGAGGCTGACGATTTCCGCGCCACGTAATCATTTTCCGCTACCGGATGCGCCTCGTACCCTGTTGTTCGCCGCCGGCATCGGCCTCACGCCCCTGCTGGTGATGGCGGAGGCGCTCGCCGTTAAGCAAGCGAATTTCCAGTTGCATATCTACCTCAAGCGTCATGATGAGCTGGCCTTTAATGATCGGTTGGCACAGCTTGGCGATCACGTGATCATCCACTACAGCAGTGAAGGCGACAGTTTACGTCACCAAATCCCGTATGACCTGAAGAGACCTGAACACAGCGCACTGGTGGCCTGTGGCCCGGCGGGTTTTATGGATCACCTTCAGCAACTGGCGCAGCAATACGGCTGGCGGCCAGAGCAATTGCACAGTGAGCGCTTTAAAGCCGACAACACGCTGACCACCACGGGTGACAGCTTTGAGGTCGAAATCGCCTCTTCTGGCGCACACTTCACTGTCGGCAAAACACAGAGCATCGCTGAGGTGCTGGAAGCCGCGGGCATCGAGATTGAGCTGTCGTGTGAACAAGGAATGTGCGGTGCGTGCATAACGGGTGTGGTCTCTGGCGCACCCGATCACCGTGATGAAGTGTTGAGCCAGAAAGAGCGCGCCGCCAATGATTGCATCGTGCTGTGCTGCTCACGTGCGCACTCCCCCCTTTTGGTGCTCGATCTATGAATCGCTATCCAGGCGCTACCGGGGCGCGCTTACCTCGTTGGTTATTGCCAGACAACTGGCCAATGAGCGGCAACCATCCGCAACTGGCAACCTTACATTTTTATGCTGACGGGCTGCAATTCGAGCCTGACGAAGATGCGCATGCGGATTATCTGCCGCTCAATGGCGCGTTAGTGCTGCCCGCACTTAACGAACCGCACGCGCATCTGGATAAAACTTTCACCATCCAGCGCAGTCCAGCCCTACAGCCGGGGCTGCTGGCGGCGATTGCCGCGATGCATCAGGACCGGGTGCACTGGAACCAGGAAGATCTTCATCAACGTGCCAGCCAGGCTTTGCAGTGGGCGGCAGAGAGTGGCGTTGGCCTGCTGCGCACCCATGTTGACTGGTTCACCGCCGATGCGCCGCTGGCGTGGCAGGTGATCGCTGATTTGCACCATCCGCTGTGTCGCATCGAACGCGTGGCGCTGGCACCGTTGAGCTTCTTCGCTCATGCGGAGGATGCCCAACATATCGCGGCTCAGGTGGCGGTGAGTGGTCCGGGTGCGCTACTCGGTGGGTTTATTCATACCAGCAACTGGGATGCTCAAGCCTTTACCCATCTGATGCAGGCGGCAGAACAGTGGCAACTGGATATCGATCTGCACATTGACGAAGAACTTAATGCGGATGCGCAAGGCATGCGCTGGCTGGCGAACTATCTGCAACACCACACTTTCAGTGGGCGCATCACTTGTAGCCACAGCTGCGCATTATCACAACAGGAGGATGCGCTCCAGATCCTCGATCTGCTGGCACAGCAGTGCGTCACGCTGATCGCCCTGCCGCTGACCAATTTGCTGTTGCAGGATGCAGTGCCGGGCCGCACACCACGCCAGCGCGGATTAACGCTGGTGAAAGAGGCGCAAGCGCGCGGTATTCCGCTGCTACTTGGCGCTGATAACGTCCAGGACGCCTTCTGCCCATTCGGCAGCTACGACCCGCTCGACACCCTGTTTAGCGGTCTTATCAGCCTCCAGTTGGACGCTGCTTTTGATGAGGCCTCGCAGCTTATCTGCCAGGCCGACGCTTTTTATCACAACGATTTAGTGATCTTTCCGCATGCCGATACTGCAAGCTGGCCGCTGCGCCAACGCCAGCGCTATCGGCTTAAACAGGGCGTGCGTTATGGAGACGATACAAATGACGCTTGATGCAGGAGCGGGCAAACCGCTGGCGAAATATGCGGCGTGGCGACGCGTCGGCGACTTTATTTTTCTCTCCGGCATCATCCCGGTGAACCCGCAAACCGCCACCATCGTGCGCGGTTACGGCGATATCCCGGAAGCCGCGCAGCTGTTGTTAGGGCGCACCGGTGAATTTTCCACGGACATTAAAGAAGGCCCGATTCTGGCGCAGAGCTGGTATGTGCTGGAGAGCATCCGCACCACCATTGAAAGCGCAGGCGGGCAGATGAGTGATGTGTTCAAACTGGTGCAGTACTTCCGCAATCTGGACCATTTCCCCCATTACAGCCGGGTGCGTAAGCAGTTCTTCCCCGACGAACCGCCGGTCTCCACCGTGGTTCAGGTCAGTGAAATGCTGCCGAGTCCGGATGTCTTAATCGAAGTTGAAGCCACGGCGTGGTTGCCGCAATAACACGAGGAAACAGTATGTTGCATGGTTATATTCCGGCAAACCGCTTTTTGCCGTATCTGAGCTGGACGGACATTGCCACGCTGGACGATAAAGCCAACACGGTGATCGTACTGCCGACAGGCGCGATTGAGCAGCACGGTCCGCATCTGCCGTGTGCAGTAGACAGCGTGATCGCCTCCGGTGTAGTCGGTCATGCCCTGGCACGCTTACCGGCAGAGATCCCGGCGTACGCCATTCCGCCCATCACCTATGGCAAATCCGATGAGCACTTGCACTTTCCCGGCACGCTGACGCTGACCGGTGAAACCTTGCTGCACACCATTCTGGAAATTGGCGAATCGCTGTACCGCGCCGGATTCCGTAAATTCCTGATGGTGAACGGTCACGGCGGGCAACCGCAGCCGTTGCAGATGGCCGCGCGTGAATTGCGTCTGCGCCACGGTGACATGATCATCATCATGCAGGACACCTTCAAAGTGCCGAACTGCGCTGAAAGCTTTATGGACGACAAAGAGCGTCAAATGGCGATGCATGCCGGTCATGCTGAAACCGCGCTGATGATGGCACTGGCACCGGATACCGTGCAGATGAGCAAAGCGGTGGCGAACTATCCCCCGGAATTCCCTTGCCCAACGCTCTCCACCAACAAACCGATGGCGGCATGGGCCTCCTATGATTTTGGACCGAGCGGCGTAATTGGTGATCCACTGCCCTCTACGCCGGAACAGGGCGCGGCGATCCTCGATTCACTGGCTGAAAGCTGGGCGCAGGTCATTACTGAAGTGCATCAAATGAGCTGGGTAACCCGCGCTGAACCCGCATGGGGCACCGGCCACTGGCAGGGCAAAGTGTTAGACCACAACGACGCAGCATCACTATTACAACCGCGCTAAACGGGGATCAACAATGAATAAAAAATTGAGCATGGTTGCCGCACTTTCGCTGGCACTGTCGGCCCAGAGTATGGCGGCTGAGCCCTTCACCTTCATGACGAACTGGTATGCCCAGGCAGAGCATGGTGGCTTCTACCAGGCGTTGGCGCAAAATCTGTATAAAGATGCAGGGCTGGACGTCACCATCAAAATGGGGGGCCCACAGGTGCATACCATGCAGTTGATGGCAGCCGGCCAAGCGGACTGTATCATCAGCGACAACATGCAGGCGCTGGAATCCTGGCAGCAAGGTGTCGAAGCCGTGCCTGTTGCCACCACTTTCCAGCATTCAGCGATTGCGTTTCTCACCCATCCTGACGTGAAAGATAAAGCCGATCTGCAGGGCAAAACCTTCCTACTGGCGGCGGAAGCCTATACCTCCTATTGGCCGTGGGCACAGAGTGCGCTGAACCTGAAAAACGCGCGCGTGCGTCCCTATACCTTCAGTATCCAGCCGTTCCTCGCAGACAAAACGCTGGTACAGCAGGGCTATATCACCTCTGAGCCCTTTGCGGTGCAAAAAGCCAATGCCCAGGCCAACGTGTATCCGATTAGCGACTGGGGCTACCCGCCGTATGGCAACAGCATCGTTTGTATGAAATCGACCATCGAAAAGCGTCCGCAAGCGGTCGCCGCCTTTGTTAAAGCCTCGATGCAGGGCTGGAAAAACTATCTGCAGGACCCAAGCGCCGGTAACGTCCTGATCAAGAAAGAGAACCCGCAGATGAGCGATGAGCAGATTGCTTTTGGTATCGCTCAGATGAAGAAATACCAGATGCTGACCGGCGGTGATGCGCAAACGGCGGGTATCGGGATTATCACCGAGCCGCGCCTGAAACAGACCTGGCAACTGCTGGTGGATAACAAACTGATCGATCCCGCCAAAGTGCCGTTTGAAGGCAGTTATACGCTGCAGTTCATTAAAGACGTCAAGGTCATGCCATGAACACCGCCAGCAAACTCACGCTGATGAACCACGATGGACAACCGGTGCCGCTGCCTGCGGCACCACCAGCGATTGAGGTGTTATCAGCAGAGAAAATTTATCCCAATGGCACACGGGCATTGCTGCCTGTGGATCTCACCATCCGACAGGGCGAGTTTGTTTCCCTGCTGGGACCGTCAGGGTGCGGCAAAAGTACTCTGCTGAAAATGATTGCCGGATTGATTGAGCCGACCGATGGCAAATTGATGCTGTTCCGTCGCGATCGTCGTGAGAATCAGCGCGATCTGCCGCTCTCCTTCGTGTTTCAGGAAGCCACACTTATGCCATGGAACAACGTGCATAAAAACGTCAGATTGCCGTTGGATTTAGCGGGCGTGCCTCGTGCCGAAGCCGATACCCGGGTACGTGAAATTCTGGAACTGGTTGGCCTCGGCCAGTTTGGTCACGTATTACCGCGTGAACTCTCAGGTGGCATGCAGATGCGTGTCTCAATTGCCCGTGGTTTGGTGACGCGCCCCAAAGTGCTGCTCATGGATGAGCCTTTTGGCGCGCTGGATGAGATTACCCGCAACAAACTGGACAGCGATCTGCTCGATTTATGGCAGGAGCAAAAACTCACGGTGGTGTTCGTGACGCACTCGATACAGGAAGCCGTGTTCCTGTCACAACGGGTGATCATGATGGCGGCGCGTCCCGGGCGGGTGGTGGACGATATCCGCATTGAAACCAGCATGCCGCGTGATGACGAATTCCGCGTTAGCCAACCGTTCACCCAATATGCACAACAGTTGCAGCGCGGCTTATTCGCTGCCAGCCAGGAGAGCAAAGCATGAAACCGCTCGCCGCCAGTCTCAAATTCCAGCAGTGGTTATTTCCGGCAATTGTCGCTGTAGCGATGCTGCTGCTGTGGCAGTTCCTCGTTACCGCGTTTAAGGTTCCTGCATTCCTGGTTCCTTCACCGGTTGTCGTCGCGCAAAGCCTGGTGCAGAACTTCCCTGCGTTATTTATGTCGTTGCTCTACACCTTGA
The DNA here is from genome assembly GCF_059412425.1 of Pantoea sp. CFCC18177. Taxonomy (NCBI): domain Bacteria; kingdom Pseudomonadati; phylum Pseudomonadota; class Gammaproteobacteria; order Enterobacterales; family Erwiniaceae; genus Pantoea; species Pantoea sp. CFCC18177. The sequence continues at coordinate 23,832 of NZ_JBNBPL010000005.1, read as the reverse complement.
AAATCACCGTGATCTCGTTTGTACTGGCGATCATCATCGGCTCCATCATTGCGTTTTTGCTGGTACAAAACCGTTTTATTGAGACCGCATTATTTCCTTATATCGTGTTTCTGCAAGTCACGCCGATTGTGGCCATCGCACCGCTGATCATTATCTGGGTGAAAGACACCACGATGTCGCTGGTGGTGTGCGCCACGCTGATGGCGGTATTCCCGATCATCTCCAACACTACACAGGGTCTGCGCAGTGTTTCGCCAGGTTTACTGAGTTACTTCAAATTAAACCATGCATCACGCCTGCAAATTCTGTTACGTCTGCGCGTCCCATCAGCTTTGCCCTATTTCTTTGGCGCGCTGCGCATCTCCAGCGGCTTGTCGCTGATTGGTGCGGTGGTCGCTGAGTTTGTCGCGGGAACCGGTGGTACCGATACCGGCCTGGCCTACCAGATTTTACAAGCGGGCTATCAGCTGAATATTCCGCTGATGTTTGCAGCGCTGCTGCTGATCTCCCTCGCGGGTTTCCTGCTGTTTGCCTTGATGTCATGGCTAACACGCCGCGTGCTGGCGGCATGGCATGAGAGCGAACTGAGCCCGAGTTAATTCATCCCAGCGGGCGGCTTGAAGGCCGCCCCACACGCCAAATAGTGATAGGAACTCAACATGTCTAATATCGATCGCCAGTCTGCACTGGCGGCGCTGGTCGCGGCGTTGCCTGAACTCGACTGGATCAAAGAGGCGCCGAAGGTCAAACGCCTGTCGCGTGATTTTCATTGGTTCAGCCCGGTGCTGAAACCGCAACTTGAAGAGAAGTTTGCCGAGTTGGCAGTGCGTCCGCGAGACGAAAATGAACTCAGCGCCGTGGTGGCTGCCTGCGCGAAAGCACGCATCCCGCTTAACCTGCGCGGCGGCGGTACCGGTAATTACGGTCAGCTGATTCCACTGGATGGCGGGGTGATGGTTGATATGACGCGTTTAAATGCCGTCACTGCGATGGGTACCGGGACAGTGCGTGCGCAAGCTGGCATTCGACTGGGCGATCTCGAAGCACACACCCGGCCGCATGGCTGGGAACTGCGCTGCATGCCATCCACCTGGAAAATCGCCACGCTGGGTGGCCTGTTTGGTGGTGGTTTTGGCGGCGTGGGGTCGATCAATTACGGACCGCTGGCCGCGCCAGGTAACGTGTTGTCCGTACGCATGATGACCATGGAGGAGACGCCGCGCATCATTACACTGCAAGCACCGGATGCGTTGCTGCTGCATCATGCCTATGGCAGTAACGGCATCGTGCTGGAGATAGAGCTGGCTCTGGCCCCTCGTCATGACTGGATTGAACGCCTGGATACCTTTGCCGATTTTGCCTCCGCGATGGCGTTCGCTGATGCCCTCGCCCGTTCACCAGGCTTAGTAAAGCGCCAAATCGCGGTGTTTGCCGCACCTATACTGGATTACTTCAGTGATTTAGCCGACGCCCAGGTTGCCGGTCAACATGGGGTGATATCGGTGGTCGGTAGCGAAAGTGATGCACTCCTGCCAAGCCTGTTAACGCAACACGCAGGGCGCAGTGCGTTGCATTACGCCGAAGGAGAAAACAGCGGTCACTCATTAATCGAATATTGCTGGAACCACACCACCCTGCAGGCGCTTAAGATCGACAAAACCCTGACCTATCTACAAACCGCCTATGCCGCAGATAATTACCACCAGCAGGCGCTGGATATGGAGTCACAACTCTCCGATGAGGTGATGTCACATATAGAGTTCTTACGTGATATGAACGGTACCCTCACCTGTAGTGGCCTGCCCTTAGTGCGTTACAGCAGTGAAGATCGGTTAAATGCCATTATGGATATTTACCGCAGCCATGGCGTCAAAATCAATAATCCCCACGTCATCCATATTGAAGATGGTAAACAAGGGATGGTGCGCGCCGATGTGGTGGCGATGAAACGCGCCTGCGATCCACATAATTTATTAAACCCTGGCAAATTGCGCGGCTGGGAAGTGCGTGAAACGTTACCGGAAGTGCATATTCCGGGCGTCAATTAGTTTTCTATTTGTTATTTACGGCAAGGCCGACTACTGGGTGATTATCTCACACAGATGGCCGCGCTTTGCTTTATTCAGACGGGTCTATCTATTTAGGGATCATGCAATGAGAGCACTAAAAAGTGTGGGGTTGATTGCGCTGTTTTTCCCCTTCGCGCCAGCGGCACTGGCAGCGACACAGAGCAATATTAGCAACTGCCAGTATGACGCCAGTGGCGTGGATAATTTTACGGATATTTTTACCTGTGGCACCGTGAGCGGCAGTTTACGTACGCTGTATTACTCCACGCACAACGCCTATTTCTCAAAAGGTTTTAACCAGGATACCGCCAGCTATGGTGGCAGCGTGAAATATGAAACCGCGCCGGCATATGGATTCCGTGCGGGCGTCAGCGCCATCTTTTTACGCGGCATTGATCATCCCGATGAAGCGCATACCATCAGTGATATTGGTGACAATCAAACCAATGTTGGTGAGGCCTATTTAAGCTGGCAGCAAGATGATTTCAAAATCACTGCGGGCGATCAACGTATCAATATTCCTTTTGTCGGTGACTACGACTGGCGTATTACGCCCATTCTGTTCCGTGGCGTCGATGCCAATTACGGCGACAGCACCAATTATCTACATGCAACCAAAGTGTGGCGTTATAAGCCTTGGGGCGATGACCAGTTCCTGGATACCACGGCGTATACCGATATCGATGAACGCACCAACGGCATGTGGGCGATAGGCGGCGGACGCGGCACACAGTGGGATAATAAAAAGCTCACTGGACAACTGTGGTATCAGGAATACGCTGACTATTCCCGCGTCGTCTACGGCGAAAGCCATTTGCAGTGGCAGGACACACTGTTCCAGCCGGATGTGGCGGTACAATTTATTCGTGGCACCAGTTTAGGCAAGGCGCTGGCCGGAGAGGTAAACAGCACCTCCTACGGTGCACAGTTGGCGCTGACCTTCACGTCCGCACTGAGTTGGAAGCTCGGCTATGATCACATCGCCGCTAGCCCTAACAGTTGGGGTAACGGTTCACTGGTGGTGCCTTACGCGCACAACAGTTCATCCGGTCCCTATTTCGCGCAGCCGTTCTTCACCAGTACGCAAGATTTGGGCAGCGGCAATGCCTATATGACCAACCTGAATTACGTGCTGAATGAAAACCTTTCGCTGGGTACGCAGTATTCGTTTATGGATCTGAAGCCCTCTGCACAGTCGGCGAGCATCAATCAGTCGGAATACCTGGTGTACTTTACCTGGGCGTTCAGCGGGGTGTTGAAAGGTCTGAGCCTGACCGATTTCGCTGGGGTGCAGACGTCTCCGTTGTATGATTCTCACTTCTGGCAGAACCGTTTGAGTTTGCAGTACGATTTTTAAATCTGCGGACAACGGAGCCAGCAGATACCCTTTGCTGGCTCTTTTTTTAAAATGGATCGGTAGCGCTTAAATATTCTATTGATTGCTCCTTACCATTTATCCATATTTTGACAAAGCGTCGCGTACGCCATTTTCCTGGTTCATACTCAACGGCTTTTTCAAATACTGGTCCACGCAGCAGTAGCTGTTTATTATCGTTATAACCAAAACCTACCTGAGCATTGCCGATCCAGTGTTGTTCAAAAGCCACGACCGGGGCGGCATCAAATTTTTGACCATCCGCATCAGAACACACAGTAAAACCTTTACGAAAAATAAAACACAGGCCTGACTGGTATCGATCCTTGCCGTTGGTCTCCACTTGCGCCGTGGCAAAACCGGTGTAAGGATTCAGTTTCACATACAGTTTAGTATGAGTGGCTCCACCTTCAATATGCACCTTGGCAACGGGGCAAGAACCCTCACCATACCAGCTACCGATAGTGTTCGCATTGTTACGACATTGAAGATAGATGTTCGCACAGCCTTCAGGAGAGCGGTAACTGTAATCAGTCTGAGTTTCACTTTGTGATAAAATTTGCGAAGTTCCCACAACACACACATGAATTTGTGTACCTTCGTCAGAAAAATTAAAATCCCCGATATAAAACCACTTAGCTTTATCCGTTCGGTTATCCATATGGTGTTGCGAGGTGATGTAATCGTAATTGAGGGAACCTTGAATAACCGCCCCCCAATCTGATATTTCCATTACCCCTCGGTCGCCCTCAGAAATCAGCGTCCAAGGCTCAATGCCTTCGGTGCTATAGTCAAAACCGGCGCTTTGGTTATGAATACTTTTCTGGATGATTAACGCTCGGCAATAACCTAATTTGAGTGGATTGGCAGTCGATTCGATGGCTAGTCCTTCAATCACCCACTGGCCATTAGTGAGATCCCCTGCATAATCTGAGTGCTCTATCCAGCCATTGTTAATAAACGATTGTGTACAGCGCGGTAAATCGAGCACGGGTTTGCTGGTGCCGCCCTGTAAATTAAAGTTGGAGAGTTCTATCGCTGTGCAATGATCCCATGCACCCTGTACCTGATCGGACCAACGTGCGTATACAATGCTGTCCTGGCAACCTCGTGAATAAAACTGATCGATTTTACAATCCAGCGTATCAATCAGATCCAGTGCACGCCCGCCCAGATAGCGAAACTCCATACTGCTCACGCGCAAAAACTGACCGCCGGTGATGATATTGGCGTAAAAGCCCACTTGGTTGAAGGCAGTGCCACCATCACCACCACTGTTAGAACTCATGCCTTTAACCACAAAACCCGAAATCTCTGCGTAACGCGCTTTCACCTTGAAGAAGTGCAATCCTCGCGGCGTGGTGTTCCAATTGAACACCAGCGTGGTGGTAGGGAAATAACCAAAGTTAACCGACGCACCTGCGACTTTAAAACGGTTAACCTCGGTTGCGGAGATATCAAAGGTAGACATGCTAAACACTCCGGCAGTAAAACGTATGCCGGCTGATGGCAGCACCCGCTGCGACCAGGTAAACATGCGTTTTACGGCATCCACACAATCGGTTTTACCATCCGCGACAGCCCCAAAATCCACTACCGTGACCGAGTTGTAGTCGAGGATGACGCGCTTCCAGCGTTTATTGTTGGGGCCAATAATCACTAAGCCACCGTCATCCACGCTAGTGGTATCTTTGGCGTCATAAACGAACACCCCACCGCCCATTTTGGTGCCTTTGGTATATTCCAGCACGGTAGCCAACTCCCCTCCGGTGGAAGGCTCGGTAGTTTTTAATGTGGCGATGTCGCTGACTTGAATAACCGGTGCGGTTGTCGCTGCAATGGTATTTTGCGATGTCGAAGCCATGGTGTACCCCTTAAATGTTAAGAGAAAATAACTGCACCCATGGAGTATAAGTATCTGATAGTTAATGTGTTGATGTGTACCAGGTTAACTGGAGGAGAAAAAATCAGCATGGGAATGGTGGCGGGACAAGACAATGATTGCACAATAAAAGCGCAGCGGCAGTTTGATATTTTACAGATAAATCGCAGTGAAATTATGGCTAATGGCGGCTCGATAATCATCTTTGCGCCGGGCTATTAGCATGAGAAGTCTTGAGCCGCTTATTGATTCATTCACTCATCAATAAGCGGCGATAAAGCGAATCGCGCACCCGCAATCTGATGGCTGGCACTGACTGTCAGAACGTGGCGTTTACCCCGAGGTTCCAGGTGACCTGGTGATAATCATTGTTACTGGCAACGGTGGAAACGCCTGCGAATGCGTTAACCGTGTCGCCCAACGGCACATTGGCCCCCACCGCCAGATCCAGCCAGTTTTTATCCCCTTCTGCTATCGCACGCGAGAATGATGTCTGGGTGGATTTCAGTCCGGCACGCACAGTGGATTCGGTATCACCAAACTGGTGGTTGTAGGTCACCTGCGCCCAGGGATTCACTACCCACTGCTGGCTATCGATACGCCAGCCAACCGCACCAATCTGTGAGTGCAGCGTTTGGTCGGAGAATCGCATAGAAGTACTGCTGTTGCCCTTTTCGCTGTAACCGCCCACACGACCATAATCCAGTGCATAGCTGGCAACCGGTCCGGTGGTGATATGCGTGCCTAATGGCAGATCCCAACCGGTTTGCACGCGCATCCCCAGCAGTTTACCACTGCTGTTGCCCTGCTCCTCGCGCGTGGCTGGGCCAATGGTGATCTTGCGCTCAATGCTGTCAAAATCGAGATCGGCATAGTGCAAATCGGCATTGACCCAACCCTGATCGAATACCGTTAACTGACTATAAAGCGCGACCAGATTACCGCGCAGCTTGTAATCGTATTTAGACGACGGATTCATCCGTTGATTGCTGTTGGAAAACAGCAGGCCGGTTTGCCAGTTATCGGTCAGCTGATAGCCAATCCCTAATGTCAGATTAGTGGTGTTTGCATCTCCGTCTCGCCAGCTATCACCTTGATAATCAACATGTTGACCGGCGTAGCCGCCGAATACGGTGAACTGTCCGCTGCTGGCGGGATTGCGACGTTGCTGTTGCAGATGACCATCCAGTGTATTGTGCATATCACGCGCCATCATCAACGTAGACTGCGACAGCGCCGCAACCTGTGCCGGGGCGTCAAGAATCGACTGGATATAGTCGGCCAGCATCGCATGCACTGCCGGGCTGGGATGCAGTCGGTCGGCAAACAGATAATTTTGCGCAGTGCTGAAACCGGCATCGGATGACTGACACGCATCCGCTGAAGTGCCCACCGGACATTCGATACCGATAGTATTACTCAAACCGTACTGAACGGGATTGGCAATGACCTCATTGAACAATCCGGCAATATCGACGCGCACAATATTGCCTTTCAACGCGGCCAGTTGCGCCTCTTCCTGCTGGTTATAGCCGTCGGATAACCCCGTTACCTGGGTACTCAGCGCCTGCCACGCGCTATACAACTGCTGCGCCAACGCGTCACGCACTGCTGGAATCGTAGAGACCTGGCCCGCCGCCACGTTAAACGCATCTTTGACCGCCTGTTCACGTGCTGCTGCATCCGGGGTCGCCGCACTGTCCAGTGACTGAAAAGCTGCCACGGTGGCAGCGTTCCCCAAGGTGCTTAACACCAACTGAACCATATAGGGCGTCAAGCCCAGTTGCGGGACGTTTGGCACAATTACCGCCCCCGCACCCGCATTCAGCAAGGTTTCCACCTGCGCGGCTGCCGACACGGCACTGTTGCTGATGGTTTCAGTTGCGGTCAGCGGATTGGTTACAGCAGCTGCAATGTCATTGGCACCGACCCAGTGAATATACAAACCATGACTGTCCGCTCGCCCGCCGGTGGATTGCAGATAGGCGGCGAGTTGATCCTGGGTGTTGAGTTGAGGGTCAAGTTCAGGCACCGCGACCGCGCCACCTTGTGCATAGTTACTGCCGCCCAGCTTCGACGCCTGCAGATTTTCACCCAAATGTGCCGCGAGGATTTCATCATACAGGGGATGTTGTGACCCATCGGCGGTGAAGCGGCCGATGTTGCCACTATCACTCAGGCTGTCGCCAAAGACGGTTAGGCTATCCCAGGCCTGTGACGCGGGGCTGGCAATCAGTGCCACGGCCACAGCGGCAGCCGATAACGCGTATCTACGGTTTTTCATCATCAACTCCATGATGGATCAGAAGCTAACCCCTGATCGCTTAAGAGTGGCCGTGCGCATTGTTCCGCAGCAACGCACGCCCGCAAGGTCGCATCAACGATGCAAAATGAGAATAAAGAGGCATGCCTTCAGAGTCGGGAACCCCACTCAAATTGATGGCATGCAGCAAACAAGGACGTTTAAGGTGTAGTTATAAGAAAGAGGTAAAACCAGTGGCAGGAGACAAAAATCGCAGCCAAATACGCTTAATTTGACTTAGGTAACATATTCTCGTTGATAGCGGCGCGGGTCTTTAATCACGGCCTAACTCAAAATCCTGACGTCCGTTTTGTGATCCACATTGTAGTACAATCGATATTTTTAGTACTACAATGATCTTCGTTATATTCTTTTCACTTGATATTGCACAGTCCCACACCAGTATTAAATGACACGATTAAAATAATAATAACAATCCCTGAATTCCTCCCTGCTTTGCGGGTAGGTTTTCTGCTGCCAAAAAAATTGAAGTCAATATTGAGGTTGATAATATGAGCAGTGATCTGTACAGCTCCACGCTGAAACAACTGAATAGCAAGATTATTCCATTTATCGTTATTTGCTATTTCGTTGCCAATCTCGATAAAACCAATATCTCTATTGCTGCCCTACAAATGAACGCGGACTTAGGACTTTCAACCAGCATGTATGGGCTGGGTGTTGGGATGTTTTATATTTCTTACATACTTTTTGAGATCCCCAGTAATGTGATAATGACCAAAGTGGGCGCACGTCGATGGATTGCGCGAATCATGATCACTTGGGGAATTGTCGGTGTTGGCATGGCGTTTGTTAATAGCGCTAACCAACTGTATGTTATGCGATTTTTACTCGGCATGGCGGAGGCAGGATTTGCACCCGGCATTATCTATTATATTTCGTGCTGGTTTCCCAAAAGCAATCGAGCACGTGCCATGTCATTTTTTTATATGGGGTCGGTAGCTGCCTCTATCATTGGTCTGCCGATATCGGGCGCGATTCTAAATATGCATGGATTAGCAGATATTGCCGGTTGGCGTTGGCTCTTTGCGCTGGAAGGTATTCCGGCGATCATTCTTGGATGTGTCGTACTGTTTCGCCTCCCCGATTCGCCAGAACACGCGCCATGGTTGAATTCAACTCAAAAGTCATGGTTACGTCAGCGTCTTGAACAAGATAATGATGGCGTTGAGATCGGTAAAAATCATTCATGGCTTAATGCATTAAAAGACAGAACCGTACTGTTGCTTAGCCTGGTGTGGTTCCTGCAGGCGTTTGGTTCGATTGGCATCACCCTTTTTATGCCACTTATTATTAAAAGCATGGCAGTAGATCAGAGTAATTTCGTTATCGGTTTACTCTCCGCCGTGCCTTTTATCATGGCTTGTCTCTTCATGTATTTTAACGGCCGTCATTCAGACAAAACGCTAGAGCGCAGCTGGCATTTGGGGCTGCCACTTATCTTCTCGGGACTGGCGCTTACAGCGGCCATCTATTCTTCAAATTTATGGCTCTCCTATGTGCTGTTGGTACTCACTGTCGGCTTCAATTTTGCCCTGACGCCGATCTTTTGGGCAGTGACCACAGAGAAGCTGGCAGGGGTGGCCGCCGCGGCATCAATCGCTTTCATCAATACGGTGGCCAATTTTGTTGGGTTAGGCTTGCCCCCAGTGTTGGGAAAACTCAAAGATATGAGCCATAGTTATCATTCCGGTTTACTGATTGTCGCACTGGCACTGATTTTGGGAGGAATTCTTGGCATTATTGCCTCGCGTCCACCTAAAGATCGGTTGAAAAATCTGGCTTATCTTGGGTCAGGCAAGTGATCGCCTTTTTAATGTATTTCAATTAAATCTTCTAGAATACGTGCCGATAATTAAGTAGATTTTACCAAAGCGAACCCTGTGTCGGTTCGCTTATCACAACATCAGGCAAACATAACTCAATAACCCCTGCCTGCGTTCGCGCAGAGAAACACCGTCGTCAGATGAAGTGTTCGGCTTAGGGAAATTCAGCGGCGCGGCGTAGGCTGCACGCATTATGTTCAACGACATAATCTCGCCTGAGGTCACACATGTTTGGGGTGAAGAAATCCAGCCTTTCTCTGCCATTTTATAAAAGTGGCGATGTCATCAAGGATATCAATGCGATAAAGCAGCATGTAGCATGGATTGAGTTTTCGCCTGCTGGCGAAATTCTCAGCGCCAATCAGCAATTTCTTGACGTCACCGGCTACACACTGCATGAAATTCAGGGGCAGCATCACCGTATTTTCTGTAGTCCCGCTTATGCCCAATCCTCGGACTATTACGCTTTCTGGCAAACGCTGGCATCGGGCGAGTCGGTTACCGGTATTTTTGAACGCTACAACAAGCAGCGGCAGCGCTTCTATTTGAGCGCTACCTATTTCCCGGTGAGCGATGACAAGGGCAAAGTCTACAAGGTGATTAAAGTCGCCACCGACATCACCGCACGTCATCAGGAGCTGGAGCAAAAAGAGGCGGTGATCACCGCGCTCGACCGCTCAATGGCGGTGATTGAATTTACCCCCGACGGGCACATTCTGACTGCCAATGCCAATTTCCTGACGCATATGGGTTATGATCTAAAGTCGATAGTTGGTCAGCATCATCGTCTGTTTTGTTTCGACAATTTTTACCGTGAAAACCCCGACTTCTGGCGCAAAATCGGCAAAGGGCAGCACTTTGTCGGACGCTTTGAACGCAAAACAGCGGGCGGTGAACGTATTTGGTTAGAGGCGAGTTATAACCCGGTACTGGATGCCGATGGCAAAGTATATAAAGTCATTAAAATCGCCTCCGATATTACTGCGCGTGTTGAAGCAGCCAAACGCGTGGCCGATATTGCGCTCACGACTTCCGGACAAACATCCCAAATCACTGATAACGCTAACGAGGTGCTGGAAGAGACCATCCGCAACTCCGGGTTGGTAGCCGTGCAGGTCAATGCCGCGACAGAAATTGGTATTCAGCTTAATGAATCCGCGAAAAGCATTAATGAAGTGGTTGAGACCATTAACCTGATTGCTTCGCAAACCAATATTCTGGCGCTGAATGCCGCCATTGAAGCCGCACGCGCGGGTGAAGCAGGACGTGGTTTTAGCGTGGTGGCTGATGAAGTCCGTCGTCTGGCGGCATCGACTTCCAGCGCCACAAAGAAGATTACCCAAGTCGTGGAGCACAATGCCCGATTGATTCAGCAAATGGATCAACAGCTGGAGGAAGTGAAGCAGTTCGTGGTCACCGAGCAGGACAAAATCAGCGTGCTGTCACGCAGCCTGCGCGAGATCAACAGCGGCGTACATGAATTTGTGAACGTGATTCATCGTTTGGATGTTTAGCAATAAAGTGTATAGGCCAACCGTTGAACGTAGGGGCGAGCTTTGGCGTACCCGCTGCGAGTTTGTGCGGCCTTAAGGCCAATGCTTGTCAGCAAAGAACTCAGGCTGCTTATTGATAAAGTGGCCTGTCTTTTCTGAGCGGGCTCTGCCGCCACTACTGCCCCCTCTGGGCCGTCCTCGCGCCGCTAAAGCGGTACCTTCGACTTTCACGTCGTGCCGGACGGACCGTTCGCGGATGACCATCCATGGTCGGCCGCGAACTGCCCCACGCCTCCCCGCGTGGGGCTCCTGGCCCAACGTAAAAGTCTCAGCGCTGCGGATAACCCTGAGGGGGCAGCAGAGGCGTCATGGCCTCAGACAACGTGCCCTTTTTGACAACCCGCACTGAAGCCAATGAGCTGGCTGGGGCCGCACCGGGGCTGGCATTCCGCAGCGCTGAGCTGAGCGAGTATGCCAGGAGAGCCCGCAGGACGCGGGCGAAAGGTGGCGCTGGAACATGGATGTTCCATCGGCACCGGTCCGTTAAGGCAGATGAGTGAAGTGAAGGTACCGCGTAGCGGCGCGAGGACCGCCAGCCCCGGTGCGACTCCAGACGGCGTAATCGTCAGTCGCCTACCTGACAATCATTAGGCCTAAAGACCGCCCCTACAGTGCATAAATTGCGGGTAAAACTGAGTTAAATGCGAACCGCGATGCTTTATTACATCTCACATCATCTGCGGTTCGCGAATCGCGTTGCCTTTGGCAAAGCGTGACAAGCTGTACGGTGTGGCATCGGTGAACACCGGTTGGTTGTTTACCATCTGCGCACACAGCAGACCGGCGCCAGGTCCAATACCGAAACCGTGACCGCTGAATCCTGATGCAATAAACAGCCCCGGCACATTCGCCATCTCATCAATAACCGGCACTAAATCGGGCGTGGTATCGATCCAGCCACCCCAGGCATGATCGATTTTGATGCCGTTCAATTCGGGATAGAGCTGAACCAGGGTTTGCATCGCTTCCTGCAAAATACCGTTGTCCGGCGCCGGGTCCAGCACGCGAATCCTCTCGAACGGTGAAATACCCTGGTTTGACCAAGAACCCGCCGCTTCTGGGCCATTAAAGAAGGAACCGTTAATGCGCACCTTGAGTTTCTTAGCGATTTTACTGCGATACATTGGATAGAACTTGGTGGCATAGCGGATGTTTTGTGGTGCCAGATCGATCTGTCCACGACCGGACAGCGCGACGGTGTAGCTGCCGTCCTGGCGGCGGCGAATACATAAACTGCCGGTGCTGAGGCACCCTTTGATCACCTCCGGCGCAGCAGTGGTTTTAAACGCCGTCCCGAGAATATTGGCGCTGGGCATCTCAATGCCGTACTGTTTGCAGAAGCGTGAACTCCAGGCCCCGCCGCAGCAAATCACCCGATTCGCTTTGACTAAGCCGCGCTCGGTCCAGACGCCCGTTACGCGCCCGCCGCTGATATCCAAACCCCGTACCGCGCAATTTTGATGCACCGAAGCACCCAAATTTTTTGCCCCAGTGGCAATCGCTGGCGCGGCCATGGAAGGTTCCGCTTTGCCATCGCTCGGCGACCACACGCCGCCGACCCAGGCAGCATTATCACCAATGCGATCCCGCGCTTCTTTTGCCGTCATCAAATGACTGACGAAACCTATTTGTTGCGCCTGTTTGCCCCATGCTTCCCAGCGCGCCAGATCGCTTTCACTCAAGGTGCCATAGGTAATACCCTGGCGGCTAAAACCCAAATCAAGACCGATTTCACTGCTTAACGCATCCCAGCGCTGCAGGCTGCGTATTGCCATCGGCAATTCATACAGATCGCGGTTTTGCTGACGTACCCAGCCCCAGTTTCGTCCGGACTGTTCTCCGCCGATCACGCCCTTCTCAAACAGGGCGACCGACACACCTTGCTTTGCCAGTTCATAGCTGACGGAGGTGCCAATGATGCCGCCGCCAATGACGATGACATCCACGGCGGTAGGAAACGTTTCACTGTCGGCTACTGCATTAACCTTGATATGCATGCTGTTTAATCCTGCCATTTATAAATGGTGTTCAGAGGGGATGTGCATAATCCACAACACTCTGGCGTCGTTGGCGGTATGGTTAAAAATGTTGTGAGGCAAGTGGCTTTGGAATTGAAAGCTGTCACCCGGCGTGAGGAGTGCGGTATCCCCGTCAATCTCCAGCGTCAACTCGCCTTCCATCACCAGACCCGCTTTCTCCCCCTTTCCCATCAGCATCTCATCGGAACGAACACCCGGCGGTATGTTGATGAACATAAACTGCAAATCATGATCGCCTGACGGAGAGAGCATCTCTTTCGATATCCCGCGCTTGCCCACATTAAAGTGCGGGCGCTCCACGGCGCGACGAACATAGTGCTCAGCGCCGCGCAGTGTCGACTCGCTCTCTTCAAGAAAAGCCGTCAGGGGCACCTTCAGTACCAGCCGTAATTGCTCAAGAACGCGCACAGTTGGATTGGTCAGATTGCGTTCAATCTGGCTAATCGCACCCGAGGAGACATTGGCGAGCAGCGCCAGTTCCGTAATAGTCATATTGCGCGCCTTGCGGATGCGTTTCAGGCGCGTTCCAATATCCGCTTCCTGCGCGCCGGCTACTTCATCGCTGATTCGTTCTTTTTTCATTCCCTGTCACCCATCACGCACTTTTGTCTTGCAGAACAGATTACGGCATACCCCATTTGGATTTAATGGTCTGCAACGTGCCGTCATCTTTCATGCTGGTCAGCGCGCTATTAATCTGCGCCATTAAGGCATCGTTGCCTTTTTTCACACCAAAGGCCATCGGGGAGACATGCTCCGGCACATATCCATCCACCACATGCATGCCTTTCAACCCGCCCGCTTTCTCCTGCGCCTTGAGGATCGGATAGTCATTCATTCCGGCGGCAATACGACCCAGCGAGAGATCCCGTGTCATATCGGCTGGGCTGTCATACACCTTCACCTCTTTAGCGATACCACTGGCCATCAGGCTTTGGGTGTAGTCGGTTCCTGCCATCGTCCCCACCACTTCACCCTTCACATCCTGCCAGGAGTGATAAGCTTTTTTATTGTCATCACGCACCACCAACCCGGCGCCAAAGGCCGTCACTGGTTGAGAGAAAGTGATGCGTTTCGCCCGCTCTTCAGTTGGCGTCATTCCGGCCACAATCATGTCGATTTTCCCGGCAATCACCGATTGAATCAGGGTTGAAAACGGTATCGCCGTATAGTTGATATCCAGATGCTCACGCTTCGCCACTTCTGCCGCCACATCCGGCATAAAGCCCTCAATTTTACCGGTCTGCGTATTCAGAAACGTGGTTGGGGCACTGGAAGGGGGAGACCCCGCCGTCAATGCTGCCGCACTGGCATGAGCACAGAATACAGCCGCAAGGCTGACAATCATTAACCGGGTACGATTAGCCGACATATCTCACTCCTGTATGCAATGAAAGGGATGGCGTTCTTTTTCACTATAATGAAAATATGCATCATGCTGTCAACGTTTTATTTGATGAAAAGGCTTTACCTCACAGATTATTGATAAAGCCTTTGATTTCGCTGAATTTCAAATCTATAGCTTGTTCATATGGACATAATAAGTAAACGCTATCTCTCGAATGAGAGTATTCATTGACAGCAATCCGCTAACAACGATATTCATTATAATGAAATCACCAGCCCATTTTGCCCGGTGATGCAACCACGCAGGAGAAGATGATGGACTGGAGCAGTATCCACGTTTATCTGCCCTTTTTATTGAAAGGGGCTGAAATGACGATTTACATCACCCTTTTGTCGCTGATTATCAGTACTCCTTTGGGCTTACTTTTTGCTGCAGCAAAAATGTGTCCGTGGAAAATAATCTCCTGGCCCGTTGCCATCATTATTAATATCACTCGCGGTCTACCGATGATCGTGGTGCTGTTTTATATCTATTTTGTTTTTCCCGATATTGGTATCACCCTCACCTCTTTTCAGGCCAGTGTGATTGGCATTGCCTTCTGTTTTGCGACCTATATTGCTGAGATTTTCCGTTCCGGCATTGAATCGGTGGATCGTGGCCAACTTGAAGCCGCTCGCTCAATGGGCATGGGTTTCGGCAAAGCGATGCGCCGCGTGGTGTTGCCGCAGGCGTTTCATGTTGCCTTGCCCCCCTTCAGCAACACCCTGGTGATGATGCTGAAAGATTCTGCGCTGGCCTCGACGATTGCGGTCACCGAAATGACCCGCCAGGGCCAACTGATTGCCGCCTCTACATTCGATAACACCACGGTGTATACGCTGGTCGCGCTTCTCTACTTAGTGCTGTGCATGCCGTTGCTGGCGCTGACTAAAAAGCTGGAAAAGCGCCAGATTAAAGGAGCTTGAGATGATCGAGATACGCGATGTACACAAAAAATTTGGTCATATCGAAGTCCTCAAAGGCGTGAGTTTTACCGTCAGTGAAGGTGAGGTGGTCTGTTTGATTGGGCCTTCAGGCTCCGGAAAATCCACCATTTTGCGCTGCATTAACGGCCTTGAGACTTATGAAGGTGGCGAGATCAACGTGCTGGGCCAGCGCGTGAATAACAAACACAAAAGCATCAATGATCTACGCCGTCAGATCGGCATGGTGTTTCAACGGTTCAATCTGTTCCCGCACCGCAGCGTATTAGAGAACGTGATGGAAGGGCCGATTCACGTTAACGGCGAGTCACGCAACGTTGCCGAGCAACGCGCCAAAGACTTGCTGGCAATGGTCGGACTGGCCGAAAAAATTAACGCCTGGCCCACCCAACTCTCTGGCGGCCAACAGCAGCGCGTGGCGATTGCCCGGACGCTGGCACTGCAACCCAAAGCCATCCTGTTTGATGAGCCCACTTCAGCCCTCGACCCCGAGCTGGTCGGCGAAGTGCTGCAAGTGATGCGCAATCTGGCGCGCGAAGGGATGACAATGATTGTCGTCACTCATGAAATGCAATTCGCCCGTGAAGTGGCCGATCGCGTCTGTTTCCTGCACAGCGGACAGATTGTTGAGCAAGGTGCAGCCGAAAACGTCCTGTTGCGACCACAGGAAGCACGCACGCAAGATTTCCTGCGCCGCGTGCTCGGCAATACCACCGCACAGCCCTGCGCTTGCTGCCAAACCGCGTCGTAATCTGCGACGAAAGTTTCTGCTTAAGCCACGTGGATAACGATGCAAAAGTGTTATCCACGTGGCGATAAATGCATTTCTGTCTCAATCCCATTCTTTATTCTGAATCACGCAGTCACATCCTTTGAGGTCATCCTCTTCACTTAATGTCAGGGAACATAGCGTAATGAAAGTGCAGAAAATTGAACAAGCCGCCGCAATTAAAGAAATGGAACCCTGGGGCACAGTTGAAGGCTTACCGGGCAGCGGGACTATTCCTCTGTCTGGCATTCAAAAAGTGATTCCGGGCAAAGAAGATATCGATACCGGTATCTTCGAATGTGCGGTCGGCTCCTATCGTCGCTCGGTAAAACAGGCCGAAATCATGCATTTTCTCAACGGCAACGGCTCATTTACGCCAGATGGTGAGGCCACGCTCAATTTTAAACCCGGTGATTCATTCTTCTTCGAAGCCAACACCGAGGGAACATGGGTTATTGAGAGCACCATGCGTAAGCTGTATGTCATTTTTGACGCCAGCTAAGCATAACCCTGCGTGTTTTTGACAACACGCACCAAACCTAATGAACAACCAGCGAACCCTGTTTGTTTCTAACAATGCGCACCAAGGCTGAAGAGCAGGCTGGGGCCGCACAGGGGCAGGCATTCCGCAGCGCTGAACGGAGAGAGTATGCCAGGAGAGCCCGCAGGACGCGGGCGAAAGGTGGCGCTGGAACATGGATGTTCCATCGGCACCGGTCCGTAAGGCAGACGAGTGCAGTGAAGGCACCGCGTAGCGGCGCGAGGACCGCCGGCCCCTGTGCGGCCCCAGACTGCGTACCCGCTGTACTGCCTACCCGCCATTGATAATGAGCCCCTTAAAATTCAGAGACCCCGTCCCTGTCCCACCACAGTGCAAATCCCCCTCCACTGCACCAGCAAAACTCAGATCGCCTACTTATCACCCATCAAAAAAACCCTTTAATTCAACAACAAAAATAAATGGCACACCGCTTGCTATGAGATTGGTAGAGATGTTGGACCAATTAAGGCAGGCGGCATGCATTCACCGATTGAGCTTCAACCGATTATCACGCCACGCAGCGACTCGCTGATCCTCGATGCGCTCACTCGCTATATGGCGCAATCTGGCGCACAACCAGGCAGCCGCTTGCCACCGGAACGCGTGCTGGCTGAAAAGCTAGGGGTAAGCCGTAACACCGTGCGTGAAGCGCTCAAACGTTGGGAGGCGCTAGGCATCATCCTGCGCAAAAAAGGCAGCGGCACCTTTTTACAGGCGGAGGTCGGCATCAATGACAGCTTCCTGTCGCTGCGATTCAAAAATGACTCCGTCAACATGCTGCACGCGCTGGAAGTCCGGCGCATCATCGAATCCGAATCCTGCGTACTGGCAGCACAACGTGCCACGGCTGAAGACCTCAAAGAGATCGAACGGCGTCTGGACGAAATGGAACGCGTGCATCTGGCCATCGGGTCGGCAGGCATCCAGGACTGGGCCTTTCATACCAGCATCTACCGCGCGGCAGGCAACCCTCTCCTGCTGCAAATGCTCAACGGCGTCTATGACAGCATGCATGCGTTTTTCGAATCACCGCCGGAGCAGGCGCTATTCGCCGACTCCTTCCCCCTACACCGTGAACTATTCAATGCCATCAACCAGCGTGATGACGTCTCTGCGCGCGCCATTTGCCACCAAATTCTCGATATCACTGAACGCGACATGAAGGATGTAATCAATGCAAAGCGATAAGCCTGTCTCGCAACAAACGCTATTAACCCACGATACACGTCATGAAAAAGGTGCGGTCACACCGCCGATCTACCAGTCATCGCTGTTCACTTTTAGTGACTACGACAGCATGATTGCCCGCTTCCGTGGAGAGAGTGACCAGCCGCTCTACTCTCGCGTGGACAACCCCACCGTCAAAGCATTGCAGGACAAAGTGGCCGCATTAGAAGGCGGAGAAGCGTGCCTGGCCTTTGGCAGCGGCATGGCGGCCATCAGTAATGCCATCCTCAGCGTGCTGCAACCCGGCGCAAAAGTGGTATGCGTCAATCACGTCTACCCTGACACCTATCGCTTCCTGCGCGGCTTCTGCCAGCGGTTTGGTATCACCACAGAATTTGTCGACGGTGATGACGAAGCGGCAATACGCGCTGCGCTACCAGGAGCCAGCCTGCTCTATCTGGAAAGCCCGGTCAGTTGGGTGATGAGTGAATTAAACCTCAACAAACTGGCGACGCTGGCGCGTGATGCCGGGGCCGTCACCATCATCGATAACAGCTGGGCATCGCCCATCTTCCAGCAGCCGTTACTGTGCGGGATCGATATCGTGGTGCACTCCGCATCGAAATACATCAGCGGCCACAGCGATGTGGTAGCGGGTTTGGTGATCGCCAGCCAGCAGCACATCAACAACATCGCCCGTCACATCAGCCCATTCCTGGGAGGAAAACTCTCTGCCCATGAAGCCTCGCTGCTGATGCGCGGTCTGCGCACGCTGCCCATACGCATGAAACACCACCATCAAAGCGGTATGGCGCTGGCCGAGCAGTTACACGCCCATCCGCAAGTCACGGCGGTGTGTCATCCGGGACTTCAGCCACAGCCCTGGTCCACGCTGCGCGGGTACAGCGGCTTGTTTGCTTTCGAAGTCACTGAGCAGATCGATATCCCGGTCTTTTGCAACGCCCTCCAGCTGTTCCATATGGGCGTGAGCTGGGGTGGATTTGAAAGTCTGGTGATGCCAGCCGTCTCAGTCATCAACCAGGCCAGTGAATTCAACTCTGCTGTCGATTTTGGCGTCTCTCCACGTTTGATCCGCATCTCGATTGGATTAGAAGAGACCGACGACCTGTGGGCCGACCTGCAACAGGCCCTTGCTACCGCCACGCGTGCGTAAACACCTCCAGGAGAATCTGCAATGACAACCCGTTTCGCTTTAAAAGCACTGGTTTTAGCCGTTGGATTGGGTTCAGCGTTCAGCAGTATGGCTGCAAAACTCACCGTGGTTGAGGTGATCACCAGCCCGCCGCGCACTGAACTGCTGCAGAAAATGCTGGATGAATACAAAACAGAACATCCTGGAACCGAGATTGAGTTGATATCGCTGCCGTGGGGTCAGGCATTCGAAAAACTGGGCACCATGCTGCAAAGCGGGCAAGTGCCCGATGTAGTGGAAATGCCCGACACCTGGCAAGGGCTCTACGCCAGCAACAATATGCTGGTGGATCTCGAACCTCGGCTTAAAAGCTGGGATGGCACGGCGCAGTTAACCGACAAAACCCTGGCGATGGCGCGTGCCGCCAACGGTAAAGCCACCATGGTGCCTTACGGCTTCTATCTGCGTGCCCTGTTCTGGAATAAAAAACTGTTCCAGCAGGCCGGTTTAAGCGAGCCGCCGAAAACCATGGATGAGTTCGCCAGCGATGCTAAGCGCATCAGTCAGTTGGGTAACGGTATCAGCGGCTACTGTATGCGCGGCGGTGTCGGTGGGACAAATGCCTGGATGATGTTTATGGCGGCCATGAATGGCTCACCGGACTTCTTCGACAAAGCAGGCAACAGCACCCTGACCCAACCCGGCGCTCTCAAGGGCGCGCAGTTGCTGGTGGACATGTATAAGCAAGGTGGCGCACCGAAAGACAGCGTGAACTGGGGCTTTAACGAGATCGTTTCCGGCTTCTATTCCGGTAAATGCGCGATGCTGGATCAGGACCCTGACGCATTAATTGCGATCAAAAACAGCATGGCCGCTGATGATTTTGCTGTCGCGCCGATGCCGGTCGGGCCTTCGGGTAAAGCCTTCCCCACCATTGGCTACACCGGCTGGGCGATGTTTAAACAGGGCAAACAACAAGATCTCGCCTGGCCGCTGATCACCTTCCTGAGTAACAAAACCAACAACCTCGCGTGGGCAAAATTCGTTGGCACCTTGCCGATCTATAAAGGTGCCGAACAGGACCCGTTCTACCAGACACCGCAATTTGCTGGCTGGTTCAAGGAACTAAACGATCCCAACTATGTGCCACTGACCATGCCGACTCACCTGAAGGGCTGGGGTTATTTCAACTCCGTGATCGTCAAGGAGAGCAGCCAGGAAACCTTGTTAGGTGAAAACGACACGGAAGACATGGTGAAAGACTGGGCGAAATACCTCACTAAAGAGCAGAAAAGCTGGCTCGCCACGCAATAATTTAACGCAGCGCGGAGAACAATGATGATGCTTGAAACTTCACTGCCCGCCAGCTCTCCGCGCCCGCGCTATGCGCGCTGGCTGCGGCTGGCTGAACCCTGGTTTTATCTCTCACCAGGCTTACTGCTGATCGCCCTGTTTATCTTTGTTCCGATGGCGATCGGTATCTCATATGCGTTCCAGAGCATGAACCTGCTCAATCCGATGGATTCCGGTTGGGTCGGCTGGGACAACTTTGCTGAGATGTTTGATGACCGGCGCTTCTTTAAGGCGCTTGGGCACACGCTTAACTGGACGCTCAGTTCCCTACTGCTGCAATTCCTTTTCGGCCTCGCCCTGGCCTTGCTGCTCAATCGCGAATTTCGTTTTCGTCGCTGGGTACAGGCGCTGGTGTTTTTACCCTGGGCAGTACCCGCCTTCCTCTCGGGTCTGACGTGGTCATGGCTGCTCAACCCGGTGGTGGGTCCGCTGCCACAATGGCTGAGTGACCTGGGATTGCTCAGTGAGCCTTATAACATTCTCTCCGATCCCCAACTGGCCATGTGGGGGCCGATCATCGCTAACGTGTGGTTTGGCATCCCGTTCTTTGCCATCACGCTGCTGGCGGCGTTGCAATCCATCCCGAAAGACCTGTATGAAGCCGCCTCGATAGACGGTGCCAGCGGTTGGCAACAGTTCTGCCGAGTCACACTGCCGTTCCTGGCGCCAATGATCGCCATCACCGTGATGTTGCGTACCATCTGGATTGCGAATTTCGCCGATCTGATTGTAGTGATGACCGACGGCGGCCCCGCAGGATCGACCTCGATTCTCTCCAGCTACATCTTTACCACCGCCTACCGCAAACTTGACTTTGGTTATGCCTCGGCGATGGCGGTATTCCTGTTGCTGCTGATGACCTGTTACGCGTTGGTATTGCTGCGTATCCGCCATCAACTGCTGAAATAAGGAGAGCCTATGAAATTGTTACCGCTGATCGGACATCGCTTCAGTATCGCGTTGTACTTACTGTTCGCGCTGTTTCCGTTGTACTGGATCATCAAAATCTCGGTGACCCCGGATCAGCTGCTGTTTAGCCAGGGCGTCACGTTGTGGCCGAAAGGCTTTACGCTCGGTCATTTCCAGAAAGTGCTGACTGACAGTGATTTCCCGACGTTTTTCAGTAACAGCCTGATCGTTTCTTTTAGCACCGCATTGCTTACCACCTTGATTGCCACCGGCGCAGGCTACGCGTTCTCACGTTTTCAATTTCGCGGCAAAGTGGTGATGGCGGCACTGTTGCTGTTCACCCAGATGTTCCCGCTGGTCATGATCATTGCGCCGATCTATCGCGTGATGGCCCCGCTGGGGCTGACCAACAGTCTGTTGGGCCTGATCCTGATCTACACCGCGTTCAACGTGCCGTTTGCCACCTTTTTGATGCAGTCATTTTTTGATGCTATACCCAAAGACCTCGAAGAGTCGGCGATGCTGGAGGGCTGTACTCGTTTTCAGGCGCTGTATCGCGTTTTAGTGCCGCTCACACTGCCGGGCATGGCCGCTACGCTGGGGTTTGTCTTTACCGCGGCATGGAGCGAGTTGCTGTTCTCGCTAATGCTAATCAACAAAAACGAAGTGATGACCTTCCCGGTGGGACTGCTCAGCTTCGTCTCTAAGTTTGCCGTTTCCTGGGGCGAGATGATGGCAGCAGCGGTGATGGCACTGATTCCCGCCTGTCTGTTCTTTGCCTTTATTCAACGTTATCTGGTTCAGGGTCTCACCGCTGGCGCGGTTAAGGGGTAATACATGGCAGAAATTACACTGGCGCAGATCGACAAACGCTACGGCAATGTTGAAGTGCTGCGCGATATCAACCTGACCATCAACGACGGCGAGTTCGTGGTGCTGGTAGGGCCGTCCGGCTGTGGCAAATCGACGCTGCTGCGTACCATCGCCGGATTAGAACTGGCGAGTGGCGGCGATATCCGCATCGGCAAACAGCTGATGAACGATGTTGCGCCCAAGGATCGTGATATCTCGATGGTGTTTCAAAGCTATGCGCTCTATCCGCACCTCACCGTGGCGCGCAATATGGGCTTTAGCCTGGAGATTCAAAAGCGTCCACGCGCAGAGATAGAAGAGAAAGTGAAACGCGCAGCGGATATTCTGAATTTGACGCATCTACTGGATCGTCGACCAAAAGAGCTGTCTGGCGGGCAGCGTCAGCGTGTGGCTATGGGCCGTGCCATTGTGCGTCAGCCGCAGGTATTTCTGTTTGATGAACCCCTTTCCAACCTGGATGCTCAGTTGCGCGGCAAGATGCGCGTGGAGATTAAACGTCTGCACCAGCAAATGAACAACACCATCGTGTATGTCACACACGACCAGGTCGAAGCAATGACATTGGCCGACCGCATTGTGGTGCTTAATCATGGTGTGATTCAGCAGGTGGGTACACCGTTAGAACTCTACGACACGCCGACCAATAAGTTTGTCGCCAGCTTTATCGGTTCGCCCTCCATGAACTTTATCAACGGCGTGGTCAGCCGCGATGGGGTGCGCATCAGTGACAACACCTGTCTGCCTGCTAATCCCACATGGGCCGTTCAGCAGGATGGCCGTGAAGTGATTTACGGTATCCGCCCTGAAAACATCGCGCTGGCTGCGGCGGACGCGGCTCACGCCTTACCGCTTGAAGTGTCGCTGGTCGAACCCACCGGCTTATCTGAGTTGATTCATGGCACGATTCACGGCCATGACGTGATGCTGTTTACCACCCTGCGTTCCGGTGCTGCACCCGGCGATATTATCCCGGTGGAAATGGATTACTCACGCGCCATGCTGTTTGACGCCGCGTCGCAAAAGCGTTTGTAGTTCTTGCGCGTTGCGATGTGCGCAACACGGTGTTGCCGGGTTACGTTTACCTGTCGTGCCCGGCAGATGGTAGTTTTGATGCTATGGCATTTCGCCACAGTGACAGATAAAGGAACCCTATGAGCATCATCAACCCCGCCGGTCTAAAAGCGCGTAGCTATTACAATCACGTGAAAATTCGGCCTGGCACGCCGGTGTTTCCTACCGGTCAGGTTGCCTGGGATGCCGAAGGCAATGTGGTGGGCATCGGTGATATGCAGCAGCAGGTTGAGCAGGTTTACGCCAATATTGATCTGCTCCTGGAGGGGTTAGGCGCGCAACGTGACTGGATTGTGCGCACCACGACTTACGTCACTGATTTAGCGCTGGTGCCACACATCCATCCAGTACGGCAACGTTTTTTTGCCGGACTGGAATTGCCCGCCAGTACGCTGTTTCAAATTTCAGCACTGGCAGAACCGGAACTGTTGCTAGAGATTGATGTGGTGATTATGGTTCCGTAACACTGATGGGGGCTTTAATCCTGGTGCGCATCAAGGTACAACCGGGCACATGGGTAACAGATCAGACCGGGCACATAGGTAACACTTTTGTGCTCAGTCGATTCGAATAATACTTCTTTCTGCCCGGTCATAAT